>JAVRLB010000007.1:0-32909 GCA_031961865.1 Thermoplasmatota archaeon
GTCATAGTCAAAAAATATATATAAGGTTTATCATAATTTTTATTTATTTGGCTAGTTTTTTATAATAAACACTTGAAAGGCGCCATAATAAGAAAAATTAAAAATAGGGTTGTTATAATGATATTATGAATTTTAGTATAGTGGTGATTCTCGTATTATTATTCGGGCTTTTTGTAAACAAGTTATATTTTTCTACAAAAGCGAGAATAATAGCTGAAAAGGCCACTTTACTGCTAGTTTTGATATTGATATTTTTGATCGGCACTTTTTTAGGTAACACTTTTTCTAATATTTCGAACCTATTTTTAATTCCATTAAGCTTTGCCATCTCAGTAAGTATCTTGGCAACCACGATATTTATTGGTTATGTGTTAAAGCATAAGTTTGTTTCAAGTAAAGTACAAAAAAGAGAATACAACTATAAAATGTCTATTTTAATATTATTATCGCTTATTCTCGGGATATTAGAGCATTTCACTCTCGATATCAAAGACCTGAACATTGATATTGTACTATATCTACTATTATTTGTGGTAGGATACCAGATAAATTTCAGCATTCGCTATCTCAAAAACTATTTTGCAGAAATATCGTTGAGCTTAACTGCAATAATTGCCGGAGCATTAATAATTGTCCCCATTGCCCTGCTTTTTAACATGAACATTAAAGCATTGTTGATCTCTTCTTTCGGGTTTGGATGGTACACATTTTCTGGCCCTTTTATAGCGTTAGCGTACGGACCGGTATATGGTTCAATAGCATTTTTGATAAACTTATTCAGAGAGCAAATGACAATACTTTTATCTCCTTACATCTCAAAATTCGGGCATATCTCTTTGATATCCAGCGCTGGTGCAACGGCTATGGACACTTCTTTGCCTTTTATAAAAATGCTATTTGATGACTCTGTTATAATTCCTGCATTTATGACCGGGGTAATAGTAACATTACTGGTACCTATACTCTCATCGATACTTTATTATTTATAATAAAAATAAAAGATTATTTTTTAGATTGTTTTTCTTTAATTGCTGCTTGTGCTGCTGCTAGTTTGGCAATAGGCACTCTGTATGGTGAACATGATACATAATCTAAACCAATAGTATGACAAAACTCCACAGATCTAGGGTCTCCACCATGCTCTCCGCATATCCCTACCTCCAGGTCAGGCCTGGTTTTTTTGCCTCTTTCAGTTGCAATCTTTAAAAGTTCACCAACCCCTTCTATATCAATACTTTCAAATGGATCTGCTGGCAATATATCATTTTCAACATAGTATCCTAAAAACTTGCCTTCTGCATCGTCCCTGGAATATCCGAACGTAGTCTGGGTCAGGTCATTGGTGCCAAATGAAAAGAAGTCTGTGTACTTTGCAATCTTGTCGGCAGTCAACGCAGCTCTTGGAAGTTCTATCATGGTCCCTAACAGATACTTTACCTCTATTCCCTCCTTTTCGATTAACTTATTTGCGATAGGTTCCAAACGCTCTCGCAATATTTTCAGTTCTTTGTCAATGCTGGAGATCGGTATCATTATTTCAGGATAGATCTCGTATCCCTGTTTTTTAGTTTCAATTGCAGCCTCTATAATGGCTGTAACCTGCATTTCATATATTTCAGGGTACATTATTCCAACTCTGCATCCTCTAAAACCGATCATGGGATTGAACTGCTGCAGATTCTGCACAACGTTCAAAATATTTTCCTTTACTGAAATCTCTTTGATTAAATTATCCATCTCTTTTGTATTTGCTGCTGATCTCAACTGCATTTTAAGTTCAAATATCTCCTGCATCAATTCTATTTTATCTGGCAAAAATTCATGAAGTGGCGGATCTAACAATCTGATAATTACCGGAAAACCTCTCATAGTTTTGAAAAACTCTATAAAATCAGATCTCTGCATTGGCAATAACTTATTTAACTCTTTAATTCTCTCTTCTTTTGTTTTGCTCATTATCATTGCCTGCATGATCGGTAGCCTATCTGGCCCAAAAAACATACGCTCTGTTCTTGCAAGGCCAATTCCTTCTGCCCCGAACTCTCTAGCCTTTATAGCCTCAGAGGGAGTATTTGCATTTGCTCTTACTCCCAGCTTTCTATACTTATCTGCCCAGTCTATCACAATTTTCAGTTCTCCTGACATCGAAGGTGTTATTAGATTCTTAGCACCTTTGTAAACCTTTCCTGTAGAGCCATCTATAGTAATTACATCTCCTTTATGAATCTCAACATTACCGGCTACAAACTTATCTCCTCTGATATCTACAGTGATCTCTTCGCATCCTACTACGGCTGGTTTACCCATGGCCCTTGCAACCACTGCAGCATGAGAGGTCATGCCACCTTTAGATGTGAGAATTCCCTGCGAAACTGCCATCCCATGTATATCATCAGGACTTGTCTCAGTTCGCACTAAAATTACTTTCTGTGTTTTTGATAATTCAACCGCTTCTTCTGAGTCTAACGTTACTACTCCTACCCCAGCACCCGGAGAGGCAGCCAAACCCTTTGCAATAGGTTTATCCATCTCCTTAGGATCTAGTTGCGGGTGTAAAAGAGCATCTATATGCGAAGGATCTACTCTTAAAAGCGCCTCTTCTTCTGTTAGCACTTTTTCAGAGACCATATCCACAGCAATCTTTACTGCCGCATAAGCGGTTCTCTTTCCAGACCTCGTCTGCAATAGATAAAATTTAGAGTTTTCAATGGTAAACTCAATGTCCTGTATATCTTTATAGTGTTTTTCGAGAATATCTGCGCTTTTTACAAGATCTTTGTAAGCTGAGGGAATATCTTCTGCAAGATTTTCTATAGCTTTTGGAGTTCTAATTCCAGCTACGACATCTTCTCCTTGTGCGTTTATCAAATATTCGCCAAACAGTTTTCTCTCTCCCGTATTAGGATTTCTGGTAAAAACTACCCCTGTGGCAGAAGTGTTGCCCATATTCCCAAATACCATTGATACAATGGTAACTGCAGTGCCAAGTTCCTCAGGTATATTATTTAGTTTTCTATATACCTTAGCACGGTCATTGTTCCATGATTCAAATACAGCTATTATTGCCATTTTAAGCTGTTTGTATGGATCCTGCGGAAACTCTTTATCTTTAACAATGTTCTTAAACTCTTTTACTAACTTTTTAAGATCCTCAGTATTTAAATCTATATCTGTTTTAGCGCCCGTGCTTTCTTTCAATGCTTCTATTTTATTTTCAAAATATGATGCTGGAATTCCCAACACTATCTTTCCAAACATCTGTATCAATCTACGATATGCATCCCATGCAAATCGCTCATTTTTTGAAATTTTTGCAAGTGTAACTACAGTTTCATCATTTAAGCCTATGTTCAATACCGTATCAAGCATTCCTGGCATTGATATGGGAGCACCTGACCTTACAGAAACCAGTAATGGATTCTCTTTATCTCCAAATTTCTTGCCTGTTAACTTTTCTAATTTTTTAATGGATTCAACAGTATCGTTCCATAGCTCTTCTGGCAATGTGCCTGTTCTCACATAATATTTGCATGCTTCTGTAGTTATTGTAAAGCCTGGTGGTACTGGTAATCCCAGATTTGTCATCTCTGCAAGTCCAGCTCCTTTGCCTCCAAGCAAGTTCTTCATATCTTTGTTACCTTCATCAAAAAAATAAATATATTTTGTCATATTTAATCACCAATTATTATGTTTCTTTATGCTAAAAAAGTATATATTTTTATCTGGCTTAAATTTTTGGTTTGAATAATAACCTACTAGTTGCTGCAAAAAAGCAGAGTATTAAGAAAGTTCACTGTTCAGGCAAAGTCGTTTAAACCGTTTTTCCGATACTGTATCCCTGTGACACTGCATCAATGATCTTTCCAACTTTTGAGGCATCCCCTACAATATATGTTTCATATTTGTTTTTTAGTTGGTTATATAATGTATAATCACGAAACCCTCCAAATGAAATTATAAAATAGTCCATTAAAAGCTCAGTATCTCCTGCGATTACAGAATTTTCAGTAATCTCATTAACAGGAGCGCTTAAAAGATATTTTACATTATGCTCATCCAGTTCTCTTAAAAGATAGTTCCTGCTCAATGTTTCCATATCTGTAGCTAGAGCAGGCAGCATTTCTACAATAGTTACCTCATTATCCTGCGTTGCAAGAAATAAAGCCGTTTCACAACCTACTAAACCTCCACCACCAACCACCACTTTCTTGCCCCTTATTTTTATTTTTCCGTTTAGCACGTTTCTGGCAGGAACAATATTGCTATTTTTAATTCCCTTTATGGGTGGTATATAGCATCTTGCACCTGTTGCAATAATTATTGCATCGGGGTTGAGATAATCTATCTTTTCCAATGTCGCCTCATGATTAAATTTTATTGGTATGCCAAGTTTTTTTGTCATATAATCATAATACTCAAGCAGCCAGTTTAGCTTCCCTTTTCCGGGCGGCACCGCCGCAAGTTTCAATGCGCCTCCTATAGTTCCCTCTCTTTCCCACAGCTCCACAATATGCCCTCTTCTTTTAGCAGTTATTGCTGCCTCTAGACCCGCTATGCCAGCACCTACTATCAAGATCTTCTTTTGTTCTGTGCTTTTTAACAGTAACTCATCAGATTCAAGCTTTCCAAGTGTTGGATTTACGCCACATCTTATCGCAGTTCCCTCATCATGTCTGGCCTTTATGCACTCACTGCATCCAATGCATCTTCTTATCTCATTATCTCTGCCACTCTCTGCTTTTATAGGCCAGTCTGGATCTGCAATAAGCGTTCTTCCAAGCGCTACAAGATCTGCCTTGTTCGATTCCAGTATCCCCTCTGCAAACACTGGATTTCTGATCATTCCTACTGCAATAACTGGAATTTTTAAGCCTCCCTGCTTTAGCGCCTCGGCAAGATATACTCTCCAGCCCTCTGCATACTGCATTGGCTCCAATCTTTTTTCTTTGCTACCAAACCCCACATCTGCATGAACTGCATCATATCCCATCTTTTCAAATAATTTTGCAATCTGTACTCCCTCATTCAAATTTATTCCATCTTTAACAAAATCTATGACTGGCAATCTTGCAGTGACCGAAAAGGTCGGCCCGCAAAGAACTTTTATTTTTTCAATAATAATTTTTGCAAACCTTGCCCTGTTCTCTAAACTTACCCCAAACTTATCTGTTCTTCTGTTGGTATAAGGTGATAAGAATTGATTTACCAACAGCCCATGAGCAGCCTCTATTTCTACACCATCAAAATGTGCAATTTTAGCTCTATAAGCAGCTTTTGCGTATTTTTCAGCAAGGTTATTAATTTCATTTTCCGTGAGTTCTTTTACTTCACTTTTATCCTTTCTCAGTGGTACCTTAGATGGTGCAACAGGCAATTCTCCACCATTTACCTCTAGCTCTGCAAAGATACCTGGATGAGTCAGTTCCATAAATGCGAGGCTACCATGTGAATGTATAGAGTATGCAATTCTGCTCAACCCAGGAATAAAAGCATCATCGTCGATTCTGGGCTGTGTAGCGCCACTTCTTCCATCTGGATAGCTTATGCACATATTTTCCATTGTAATAAGCGCTGCACCTCCCATTGCCCTTCGCTTATAATGATATATAAGCTCAGCATTTACATTTCCAGTTGAATCCGCAAAATTAGTGGAAATTGGCGGGAATATTATGCGATTTTTTAAAGTTAAACTTCCGACCTTAATTTCTGAGAACAATAATTCTTTATTCATTTTTTTATAGATGGGGTATGAGAATTTATTATTAATATTTTTAGCTCTAAAACTTAGAAATTGTCAACTTTCCGTTGATAACCAAAGATATAACTGCATTTTTTCATTTACCTTAAAAATGAAAATGACGACGGTACCGTAATCTGTCTTCCTGCCATCCAAAGAGTATGTAAAATTTTCAACTAAGAGTTGACCCCTCCAAAACTTAAAAAAGCTTAAATCTTTTTTGTATATATCTGTATTATGATCATTATAGATGGAGAGAACTTGAAGATTGAAGATGTGGTTGCTGTTGCTAGAAATTATGAAAAAATTGAGCTTTCTGAAAATTCCATAAAAAATGTTAGAGAGAATAGGAGCAATCTTGAAAAGTTGATAGATTCTGGGGCAATAGTATATGGTGTTAACACTGGTTATGGAGATCTTGTAAACACTCGCATTAGCCATGATGATATGAAAAAGTTGCAGAAAAATCTAATAATGAGCCATTCGGTTGGTGTTGGAAAGTATTTTGATCTCGATATTGTAAGAGCAACAATGCTGATACGGTTGAACACTCTACTCAAAGCGAAGTCTGGGGTTAGACCTGAAGTTTTAATGCTTTTGAAAGAGCTGCTTAATAAAAACGTAGTTCCAGCAATACCTGAGAAAGGTAGCGTTGGCTCCAGCGGAGATCTTGCACCACTGGCGCATATGACTCTTGTGATGATCGGAAATGGAAAAGCATTTTACCAAGATAAATTGCTAGATGGAAAAGAGGCTTTAAAACTTGCATCTATATCCCCTATAGAATTAAGTTATAAAGAGGGTGTAGCACTTATTAATGGAACTAGCGTGATGAGTGGAGTTGCGGCATTGAACATATATGACTCTATTAATCTCTTGAAAAATTCACTTATTGCTTCATCTTTAAGTTTGGAAGCTTTAAATGGCAATGATGATGCTTTTGATCCAAAAATATTATCATTAAGGCCACATAAAGGTCAGGTTAAAACTGGTGCTATTGTAAAAAGCATGGTAGAAGGCAGCAATATCATAAAGGAAGCTAAAAAGTTCAAGATCCAGGATGCATATTCATTAAGATGCATACCACAGGTAGCTGGAGCAGTATATGATACTATTTTGTTTGCAAAAAACATTGTAGAGACCGAGCTTAATTCTGTTACAGATAATCCCATAATACTAGAGCGTGCATATTCTGGTGGCAATTTCCATGGAGAATATATAGGATTTGCAATGGATTATCTGGGCATAGCTATGGCTGAACTGGCAAATATTGCTGAGCGCAGAATCGCGCGCTTGGTAGATCATAAATTAAGTGATTTGCCAGCATTTTTAATTGAAAACTCTGGATTGAACTCGGGCATGATGATGATTCAGTACACTGCTGCAGCATTAGTATCTGAGAATAAGGTACTGGCACATCCGGCAACAGTAGACTCCATACCTACCAGCGCGAATCAGGAAGATCATGTAAGCATGGGAACTATTGCTGCGAGAAAGGGTAGGGAGATAATTAACAATGTAAAGCATGTGATTGCAATTGAATATTTAGTAGCTTCCCAGGCATTAGAGTATCGAAAACATGAAATGGCAAAAAATACAGAGATAATATATAAACTAATAAGAAAAGGAGTTAAACCTTTGACAGAAGATCGAGAGATGGGAGAGGATGTTAGATACATAATAAAGATGATTGATGAGAAAACTTTTAATAATAATCTGAATTTTGTAGATCGTTTAATATGAATATCGATAAACTTCGGGGTTTTAGAGAGATATATCCAGAAGAAATGTATATCAGAAAGAGAGTATTTGAAACTATAAAAGATGTAGCTGAAAACTTTGGATTTTCAGAGATAGATGGCCCTAGCGTTGAACCGTTAGAGTTGTTTGAAGTTAAGAGTGGCCAAGAACTGGTTTCTCAAACGTTTTCATTTAGGGATAAATCAGACAGATTGGTAACTCTTATTCCAGAGATTACACCTACGGTATCAAGAATGATAGCGAAGAGAAAAGATCTATCAGTACCTGTGAAATGGTATTCTTTCCCAAAACTATGGAGATATGAAGAACCTCAATCAGGCAGACTCAGAGAATTTTATCAATTTAATGCAGATATTTTCGGAGTATCAAATGTGGAGGCTGACGCAGAAATTATAGTTATGGCAATTTCTATTTTAAACAGCCTTGGTTTAAAAGGAAAGTATAAAATAAAGATAAGCGATCGAATTTTAATAGAAAACGTGTTAAAGCAGATGGGCGTAGAGAACATAGAAGAGATGTTTAGAATCATTGACAAAAGTGATAAAATATCAAAGGAAGAATTTGTAAAAATGTTAGGAGAATATCTAGATGATGATAAAATTTTAAAATTGACCGAATTGTTAAAATTTGAAGGTTCTGCAGAAGATTTAAGATCATTAATTGATACTGAAAATAACGAGATAAAAAATAGATTAGAGATCCTTAAGACTCTGGAAGATTATTTTAAAGCATATTCTGTGAATGAATATAAATTTGATTTTTCTACGGTCAGAGGACTCTCTTATTATACTGGCATCGTATTTGAAGCAAAGGATGAGCAAGGGGAGTTTAGATCAATACTTGGTGGAGGGAGATACGATAAAATTGTTGAGCTTTTTGGATCCAGGGCTGTTCCTGCAGTCGGATTTGGAATGGGAGATGTAGTATTAGAAATGCTGATGCGAAGAGAAGGGTTATGGACTAGCCCGCCTGTGCAATTAGATTATTATATTATTAATGATAATAAATTTAGAACCTATGCCATTCAGGTTCTTTCTAAAATCAGAAGCTATGGGTTTATGGCAGATATAAACATGATCGATCGCACTATCTCAAACCAGTTCAAGTATGCGAATAAGATCAAGGCAAAAAATGTCATTATCATTGGTGAACAAGAAGTGGCAGATAACAGTATATCTATCAAGAATATGGGTACTGGTGAACAGATTTCTATACCGTTTTCTGAATTTTTTGAGAGAAGAATAAAAACAGAAAATATTTTTAAGCAATGAAGTATTTCCCATTTTAGAGTGATGTATATGCATTCATTAGATCCTATATTTAAACCAAAATCAATCGCAATAATTGGTGCATCTAGAGAGCCTTATGCAATTGGATATACAGTAGTTAAAAATTTACTTACTACTCGATATGAAGGTAAAATATATCCAATAAATCCAAACGCAGATGAAATTTTAAACTTAAAATGTTATCATTCAATTTTAGACGTTCCTGACCCAGTAGATCTGGCAGTTATCACAGTTCCCGCAAAGATAACTCCTGCTGTGGTAGAAGAGGCAGGAAAGAAAGGCGTCGTTGGAGTAGCAATCATAGCTTCTGGGTTTAGCGAGGTTGGGGAAGTAGATCTAGAAAATAAGGTTGTAGAGATCGCAAAAAAGTATAAAATGAGAATTTTAGGACCAAATATAGTAGGCTTAATGAACAATCCATTGAAAATGAATGCCTCTTTTGCTCCATATTTACCATATCCTGGAAAAATTGCAATGCTTTCGCAGAGTGGCGCGCTATTAATAGCATTAGACAGCAGAACTTGGCTGGATAGGGTTGGTATGTCGCATTTGATAAGCATTGGGAACATGGCAGATCTAGATTTCGCGACATTGATAGAGTATTTCAGCATCGATGACCAGACAAATTGTATTTCGCTGTATGTGGAAGGCATTAAAAATGGCAAAAACTTCATAGAGGCAAGCAAAAAAGTGCTTGATAAACCGATCGTAGCTCTAAAATCAGGTGTGTCTAAAAGAGGAGCTATGGCTGCAGCTTCTCATACCGGTTCCCTTGCAGGTTCTTCAAAGATATATGATGCTGCGTTTAAGCAGGCTGGTGTTATAAAAGCCACAGATTTAAATGATCTGTTTGATAAATCTCTGGCACTTGCAAACCAACCCCCAATGCGTGGCGACAACCTGTTAATAATCACAAATGGTGGAGGCATAGGTGTTCTTGCAACGGATTCAGCAGAGAAAAATGATCTTCAGATCAAAGATCCACCAGATGATTTAAAAGAGAAGATAAAAAATATAATTCCTAATTTCGGAAGTACCAAAAACCCGATCGATGTCACTGGAATGGCTAATGATGACTGGTACAAAAATACTCTTGCAGCAGCATTAGAGCATCCCTGGGTTGACGGAGTTGTAGTTCTATATTGTGAAGTGGCAGTGCTTGACCCGAAAGATCTGGCTGCGGCATTGCATGAAGTCATAGCATGTTCCAGAACTACAAAACCGATCACTGTTGCCTTTGTTGGTGGAGAGCTTACAATGAGAGCTTCTGAATGGCTTCAGAAAAAAGGCATACCAGTTTATCAGTCTCCGGATCGTGCAATTAAGGCAATGGCTGCATTGCGAGAATTTGGGAAGATCAGAGAAACAGGGTTTGACATTTTTGAGCCCTATAACGATATAGACAAAAATAAAGTTAAAGAGATATTAACAGATATCAATAAAAGAAAAAGCAGATATGTTACTGAAATTGAGGCAAAGCAGATATTTGAAGCATATAAAATACCTACTGCAAAAAGCAAGCTCGCAAAAACAGAGGATGAGGCAGTTAAACTGGCCAAAGAGATTGGTTATCCCGTAGTAATGAAGATAGTATCCCCACAAATAATACATAAAAGTGATGTTGGAGGAGTGAAAATAAACATAAGAACCGATGATGATGTTAGAAAAGCATATAATCAGATACTAAACAATGTCTCCAAAATTGATCCGAAGCCTGAGATTCTGGGTATCTTGGTGCAGGAAATGGCTCCTTCAGGCACTGAATGCATTATAGGGTCTACGCAGGATCCACAATTTGGTGCCACGGTCATGTTTGGGCTTGGCGGAGTATTTGTTGAAGTATTGAAAGATGTGAGTTTTAGAATAGCTCCATTTTCTAAGAATACTGCAAAGCAGCTAATTGATGAGATAGAGGCAAAAGCTATTTTGCATGGAACCCGGGGCGAGAAACCAAAAGATATAGAAACTTTAGCAGAAACTATTAGTAGATTCTCTCAGCTTGTTGAAGATTTTCCAGAGTTAAAAGAGGTAGATGCAAACCCGACAATCTTGTATGAAAAAGGATTGAAAGTAGTGGATGCCAGAATAATTTTATAATTATTCTCTTATCATATTTTTTAGACCACTCTTAAGAGAGAAAATGTCAAAAATAAATTTTAAATAGAAGATGCGAGTAAGAGATATTGATGATAGATATATCTGAAAAACAGAACGTTCTAAGATCTGCAGTTGCTGTTGGAGACATTGTACTTAAAACTGCCACTATTAAAGAAATAGAAAATAACAATATCAAAAAAGGCAATGTTTTCGAGGTTGCAAAAGTTGCGGGAAACAATGCCATCAAAAAAACCAGTGATTTAATTCCCTACTGCCATCAAATTCCTGTTGAAGCTGTAGATCTCAGCTTTAAGATCGATGGAAATAGGATAATTGCAAGGTGCACTGTTAAGGCACATTACAAGACCGGTGTGGAGATGGAAGCTTTAGTGGGTGTAAGCATTGCGCTGCTAACTATATGGGACATGGTTAAATATCTGGAAAAAGATGAGTCTGGAAACTATCCAATAACTTCCATAAAAGAGGTGGAAGTGATTGAGAAAATAAAAGAGAAAAAATAATGATTATCAAAGTGCTTTATTTTGGAATATATAGAGACATGACTAAAAAAGAATATGAAAAAGTGGAACTAGATGATGGAACAGATACTGATGCACTACTAAAATTCTTGATCACAAAATATCCAAGCCTAGAAAAATATCCTGGTATGATTATATCTGTAAATTATAAGTACTGTGATAAAACTTGCCGGCTGAGTGATAATGATGAAGTGGCAATAATGTCTCCTGTAAGTGGCGGTTAGGGTTCGATCTCGTACTCTATATCAAAAACAGTACCGCTCCTTTTTAGCATGATGCTGGCAGAACAGTATTTTTCCTGAGATAACTCTATCGCTTTTTTCAGGTCTTTTTCTTCTATGTTCCCCTTTACAAGGTACTTTAACTTTATGCGAGTATAAACTTTGGGATATTCGTCAGCTCTTTCTCCTTCAATATACACTTTTAATCCTTTCAGGTCCGCGCGCATCTTTTTTAGAATCGCTACCACATCACTGCCTGTACAGCTCGCTACTCCTATCAATACCAGCTCCATCGGAGAAGCCCCGATCTTTGAATCACCATCGATTATAAAGCCATGTGATGCTCTGCTAATCGCGATAAACTTAGACTCTTCAGTCCACTCGATAATTGCCATTTAAGCGCATAATAAAAAGGTGGTAATTAAATTTTAGTTTTTAAGGTGCTGATGTACTGGTATATTTCTTGATTTTTATCTTTCGCGAGCTTTTTTAATATCTTATTTATTCCACTTCCGTACTGTGCGGCTTTCTTTTTCCTAGCCGCAATTTCTTCTGGCAATCCGAGAATTATAGCTGCTTTTCTAAGTATTATCTTCTCGCTATCATTGTTTACTTTGTCTGAAATGGTAAGAGATTCCGAAAAATCCAGAATCTCTGAATCTAAGTAAGGAGTTTTAAGATCTTTATTAAAATATCTTGCTATTTTTATCTCTTTAACAATTGTGGAATTTAAAACTTTGCTTAAATCTTCTTTCATTCTCACTGGCTCTGTCTTATATTTTTTATAGCCCCCAAAAACTTCATCGCTTCCCTGTCCTGTTAATAACACTTTTTCTTTCGCATTTTTACACACAAAATATAAAGGCAGGTTGAATGATAATTCAAGTGCATCCTGCGAAGAATCTATATTTATCAGGTCTATAATACCTTCATATACGTCCTTTTCGTTGATAATTATCCTATTTATATTTATTCCTAAAAGTTTTCCAGCGCTAGCAGCCGCCTTGAAATCATGGGAGTTCTCCACTCCAACAGTATATGCATCAATACTTTTTAGTTTAGATGCAACATAGGCAAGTAAACTGCTATCTATGCCTCCGGATAAGAGGATTGCCAAATCGTCGGTAATTACTTTTTGCACAGCTTTCTGAATCAAAGCTGCTAACTGCTCTTCTTTACTCATAACACTTCAAATTTTAATGTACCATCGATCAGCTTGCTCAGATTTACAAGGATATCTGAGATATTCAATCTTACCTGTTTTGTTGAGTCACGCTCTCTCAGTGTTACTGTTTGATCACTTAAAGTTTGATAATCTACCGTTATGTTGAACGGTATTCCTATCTCATCAGCTCTCGCATATCTTTTACCTATAGACCCTGAATCATCATAGTATGCTTTAAAATGATTATTTACTAGCATGTTATGAATTTTTTGGGCTTCTATGTCTAAACCATCTTTCGGCATAAGCGGAAAAACCGATACATTAATTGGCGCAATTTTAGGTACTAGTCTTAAAACACGAAACTCTGATTCTTCACGTTCATAATATGAATTCTCAAGAAGCGAATAGAGGATACGGTCTATACCATATGATGGCTCTATAACATTTGGAACGATTTTTTCGCTGCTTATTTTTTCAATTTTTTCTATAATAGTATATGCTTCTTTTGGAACAACTATTTCTTCCCCGTTAACCTGCACTTTTAATTCTTTTTCTTCTGTTACTTTATGATTTTCTATTTCTTTAGCAATTATTTTTGCCTTATCTTTAAATATTGGCCCTAAAACTTTCTCTATTGGCTTATACTTTTTTATGTTTTTTGTGATAGGAGATTCATATCTTATCGTTACTTTTAAGTCTTCACCTGATTCTAACTCATGCTGAGTAAGGTCATAAGTCCCACGATCTGCGATGCCTACACATTCTACCCAACCATAAGAGCTCTCGATCTCACAGTCCCAGCAATCTATTGCATAATGTGCCAGTTCCGCGTCTGTGTGTTGCCTGAACCTGATTTTATTCGCGGGTATACCTATCTCAATTAAAAATAGGTGTGTTAAACCTATAAAATATGCAATTGCCTCAGAACTTATAATTTTATTTTCAACTCCCTCTTTTAATGATTCTATCAGATCCTGCTGATTTTTGCTTATTATCCTGACCTTCAAATCTTTTATATTTTCAAAATTTTTCCATCTTTTGTTTTTTGGATCAAAGAATAACTCCACTTCCGCCATATTGAATTCTCTCTGCCTTATTAGCCCCTGTCTAGGTGCAATTTCGTTTCTGAACCCTTTCCCGATCTGCGCAACCCCAAACGGTAATTCTTCCCTAAAATATCGATAGAGGTTATTGAAATTAACAAAAATCCCCTGCGCTGTTTCAGGGCGTAAATATCCGGACTTAAAGTTCCCGGGCCCTACTTTCGTTTCAAACATCAGATTGAATTTTTCTGGCTTGGTTAACTCGCCTCCGCAGACAGTACATTTTATATTGAATTTTTCAATGCCTGTAATTATGTCTTCGTTACTTTTAATTACAAAATCTGGCACTTTTTCCTTTAATAGCTCATCTACCCTAAAAGCAGTCTTACAGTTTTTACAATAGCTAATATAATCTGTGAACTCTTTTAAATGCCCAGAGGCTCTAAATACATCCTCAGGAGAAATGTTTGGGGTATCTATTAAAGCCAGCCCTTCTCTATTAACATAATAATCTTTCCATACAGATATGATATTATCTTTTAGAAGTGCTCCTATGGGGCCATAATCATAAAATCCTGAAAACCCACCATATATTTCGAAAGAGCCCCAGAATATACCCCTTCTTTTAGCAAGATCATACAGCTTTTTGCTTAACATATGAATTCCTTTTTAAGATGTTATTTATAATGTTGATGCTGTGACAATACAGAAATTAAATCAATATCGTATATCATTGCTACGAGATCATCATACGCATTTTTTACTGGTAACTGGCTAAAATCATTATCTACCATAATACTTGCTACCTTAGATATAGATGTCTTAGTATGAACATACACTGGATTTTTGATCATTAATTCACTTACTTTTATGGGTGGGATCTCCAATTTTTCTTCTAAATATAATATTTTTAATACATTTCTTATTCCTTCCCAGGTCCATGCATCTTCATCTTCGCCCATGCCCACCTGAGACATAGATGTAGATACATCTACTTTAGCGCTATTTATTATGTCCCTGTCTGTGATAATTCCAACCAGGTTTAAATCATCATCAATAATAGGAAATGCAGTGAGCTTTGTAAGAGACATTGTTTTGTAAACTACCTTTAAAGGTACATCTATATATATTGGTATACAGGGGCTACGGATGTATTTTTCTATGGGATTTGAAATGTTTTCTTCTATTATTATTTTCAAAAACTCTTTTGGAGTAACTATCCCTTGCAACTTGTTTTTATCACTAACAATGGCGATATGTCTTCTGTTTATTTTTACCATTGTATTTACCGCTTCTGCAATAGACTCTGTACTTGAAATTTTTGGCCCATCTTTGCGCATCAATAACGCAATTTGCTCCTCTTTCGGATTTTCAAAGATGTCTCTTCTGCTTACAATACCTAAGAACGTATCTTCCTCATCCACTATCGGTAATGCGCTAACATTCTTTTTAGCCATCAATTTAAGTGCATCTGTCCTGCTCGCAGGAGCTTTTAATACGATTGGATTTTTATTCATAATTTTTGTAATTTTCTCAGCCATCAGAATCACTCTATAAATCTGTATAGTAAAATTGTTTCTGTATATTAAATTTATCTATCTGAAACATTCTCAATTTTTCGTTTAAATTTTTGCAGAATCATTAATATGAACCCTCAAGGGTACTTTGAAGATGCCCTAAAAAAATTAATGTTTATCCATATATATGCTATAGATTAAGTGAGCTGTTCATAATACTCAATGAACATTTGACAAGATCTAAAAACGAAATATTTTTATTTATAGATGCTATCAATACTCTATGTTTATAGAAAAATTTGAATATATTAAAACAGGACTTACATTCGATGATGTACTCTTAATACCATCTAGAACAAGCGTTGATCCTAAAGATACACATGTATCTTCTTCTGTTTCTAGGCATATAAAATTGAAGATACCAATAGTTAGTTCTCCTATGGATACAGTAACTGAAGATGCCATGGCCATTGCAATGGCTAGAATGGGAGGGATAGGAATAGTCCATAGAAATTTGACAGTGGAAGAGCAGGTGGCAATTGTAAGGAAGGTAAAGAAAGAAGAGAGTATTATAATAAGAGATTTATACACTGTCTCTCCTGACACACCAATTAAAGATGCACAAAAAATTATTTTAGATAAAAAGATTACTGGCTTGCCGGTCATAATGGAGGGAAAGTTGGTTGGGATACTGACTTCAAGAGATATTAGATTTTATAAAGGTGAAAATCTAGCTGTAAAAGACCTTATGACTAAAGAAGTAGTTACTGGCTCAGAGAATATCAAGATAAGTGAGGCAATAAAGATATTGCATGATAATAGAATTGAAAAATTACCTATTGTAGATAGTCAGAATAGATTGGTAGGATTGATTACCGCCAGCGATATTGAAAAGAGAGAAACATATCCAGATGCTACCAGAGATAAAGAAGGAAGACTGAAAGTAGGTGCCGCTGTCGGCCCGTTTGATATTTCAAGGGCAGAGATGCTGGAAAAATCAGGAGTAGATTTACTGGTGATTGACACTGCTCATGCACATAACGAGAAAGTTATGGAAGGAATTAAAGAAATTCGTAAAAAACTGGATATTGATATTATTGCTGGAAACATTGCCACTAAAGAATCTGCAGAAGATATTATAGCGTTGGAAGTAGATGGTTTGAGAGTTGGAATAGGACCGGGTTCAATCTGTACTACAAGAATAATTGCCGGTGCTGGAATGCCACAATTAGAAGCTATTTCACAAACTGCAGAGATTGCTGAAAAACAGCAAATTCCGGTGATTGCAGATGGAGGTATTAGATACTCGGGAGACATCGTAAAAGCTATTGCTGCTGGAGCAAATGTAGTGATGTTAGGAAGTCTATTGGCAGGTACAGATGAGGCACCGGGAGAAGAATTGTTTATAGAGGGAAAGAAATTTAAGAGTTATAGAGGTATGGGTTCATTAGGTGCGATACAGAAAGGTCTGTCAGACAGATATGGTAAGATAGGCAGTACAAAGTTTGTTCCCGAAGGCGTTGAAGCAGCGATACCATATAAAGGGAAGGTTAAAGATACGATTTTACAGCTAATAGGCGGGGTCAGATCAGGGATGGGATATGTAGGCGCAAAAGATATAGATTCCTTGAGAAAAAATGCCAGGTTTATCAGGATTACGCAAAGTGGATTGATTGAAAGTCATCCGCATAATGTCACCATAATCTCTGATTCACCAAACTATCCTGTTAAATAGTTGTTACCACTATTCCATTAGAGGTCACTAAAAAAGTATGCTCTGCTTGCGTTACAAGTCCTCTCTTTTTTTCTTTTAATATTGGAAATTTGTACATGCTTCTATTTTTTATGAGCCAATCTATTATTATATTATGATTTTCAATGTTATTAAGCCATCGCTCAGCAAAAGGCAACATATTAAATCTCTGGTATAGAAAATCATAATACCCCATCAGATCTTTTTTGGGTGGTTCTGTAAGTATTGCAATACCTCCGTAATTATGTTCTTTTATCAATCCCACACCATTTGTAGCAAAAGGCTCTATGGCTATAGCCATGCCCACCTCCAGTTGTGTATGATCTTTATTATTGTAGTTAGGAACGGTTTTCCCACTGTGCAACTTGAATTTTGATAGTTCATGGCCAGTAAGGTTATAGATAGGGTTATATTCATAAAATTTTATAGTATCTTCTATTAAGGAACCTATCTCAGCAAGTTCCATCCCTATATGAATCTCCTTAACAACATTTTCCAATGCTTTTTTAGATGCGTTGATTAAGAATTCATTGTCGTTCGATCCTACTTCAACAGTAACTGCAGTATCTGCAATATAACCATTAATGTGAGTTCCTAAATCAAGTTTTATCAGATCCCCTTTTTTAAATACCCTGGAATCATTATATGAAGGAGTATAGTGAGCCGCTTCATCATTTGCTGAAACATTAACAGGAAATGCTAGATTTCCCCCCTGGTCCAATATGTAATTTTCTATTTTTGTAACTGTTTCAAAAACTGATGTATCTTCCTTTATGATACTTTTCCCATATTCTATTGCACTTTTTGCTATTTTACCAGCTTTTATATAAGATTCCAATGCTTCACTACTAAAATCATTCATAAACTTTTATATTCTTTAACAATATTTATAATTTTCTTAAACTCAAATGCGCCTTCGCGTACAAGCTCAATATTGTTCTCATTAACTTTAATTACTGTTGAAGGTATTCCAGACAAAGTACCGCCATCTAAAAACATTTTCACCCTATCTTTCAATTCTTCAATAGCTGTTGATAATGTATTTGGAGCTTTACCCCCATGTAGATTAGCACTGGTGATCGTGATCGGCCCTGCGATCTCTACAAGTTTTGAAATAATATCATAATTTGGGATTCTAATACCAACAGTATCGCTCACTAAATATTTAGGTACTTTCTTATTTTTTAAAACTAATGTTATTGCTCCTTTTGGAGTATTTTCTAAAATTTTTATTGCGAGATCCGGCACTTCTGCCAGATCGTATATCATCTCTATAGAATTTACAGCGATCGGTACGGGGACATTATCCGTCCTGTTTTTTACATTATATATTTTTGCAGCATTTTCTGAATATATAGAAATTGAAAGTGCATATAAAGTATCTGTAGGAACTACTGCAAAGTCATTTTTAATAAACTCTCCCAGAATATGGATATCATTTTCATTTATTTTCAATATTTGCATAAGTGATCCCGATCTGATAACTGTGATTAAATTGGATATATTGAAGTTATAGGCGCCGCCGATCGGATTTGAACCGATGACCACTCGGTTAACAGCCGAGCGCTCCACCTACTAAGCTACGGCGGCACATTTCCTTATGATAAAAACCATTATGTTAAGGCACTATTTATATTTTTCAAAGAGTTCTTTTGTTGAAAAAATTTGTAGAACTACAATATGACAGATCAATATACTTTGAAAACATAGTAAATTAAGTACTCTGCACCTATATATCTACGTTATCGTATGAGCTATTTGATAATAATTAACAAACATTTAAAAGCTTCAAAAAATTGATTTTAGAGCTTTGTTTCAGAACCTATCAAGTAAAGATATGCTAGTAATGCATCAAGTTGTATCTTTTCTGTAGCACCTTCATTTATTCTAAAGTCAATTTCTCCAAGTTTCTCTATTATTTTAATTATTATTCTATCGTCAATAGTCAGATCCAGGACAGTTCTATGTATCCCCCTGATAAGGTCAGGAGCTGTAACTCCACCATTTATAAGCATTTTATCAAGCATGTTCCTAGCTTTAGTGAAATCCCCCTTCAATGCAGATGTTATCAGTAGCTCAATATCTTTTTTACTGGCACTTCCGGTAACATTATAAATTGTATTTTCATCTATATTTTTAGAAAATACTGCTGCAGTTTGCAAAATTATAATTGCCCTCCTTAAATCTCCTTCTGAAAGATGATCAATTACTTCCAGTGCCGGTTCTGTAATTTCTAATTTTTCAAGATTAGCAATCTGTTTTATTCTATTTTTTATCATTTCTTTGTCAATGGCCTTAAATCTGAAAATTCCGCATCTGGACTGAATAGGCTCTATTATCTTTGATGGGTAATTTGCAGACAGTATGAATCTACATGTTTGGGAGTACCGTTCCATAGTCCTTCTTAATGCTGATTGCGCGTCAGCGGTCAAGTTATCCGCCTCGTCTAGAAATATGATCTTGAATTCTGCATTTGTAAGCGAAGATGACCTTGCATATTCCTTTATGTCATCTCTAACAACATCTATCCCTCTTGCATCACTTGCATTCAATTCCAAAAAATTCATACGGTACTGATCTCCATAAAGTTCCCTAGCCAGAGCAATGGCACAAGTAGTCTTTCCAGTTCCGGCAGGTCCTGAAAATATCATGTGCGGTAAGTTCTTTTCTGCAACATAAGCTTTTAAACGTGCCACTATCTCATCTTGTCCTACCACTTCGCTGAGATTTTTTGGCCGGTATTTTTCTACCCAAAGGTCTTCCATGGTACATTCACTCTATATATTTATTATTAATTTTGTTCTAGCATTTTGCTAAGCTAAAGTGTGGAGGTCCTTCTATAGTCTTTATTTGAATGTTCAGTGATCTTTTAATCGCTTAAACACCCCACTTTAAATAGGTACTTTATTGCTGGATGAATACGCTATTTTCTTAATATAGCAAAACTCTATTTAAACATTTTTATCGATTAAATTATGTGTAGCTCCTCTCTAAAGATATTAAAATTATATAAAAAATAATAAAAATTTTTATCGTGCTTTTACTTCTTTCTCTATATTTGGGCGCTCTTTAAAAAATATGGTAGAACCGCATTCACAACTCAAATCGTAAGCTGTCATTTTGCCTGTATATGGCCTACCACATACTGCACATCTATATACCATCTTAGCTCTCTCCCGCTGTTCCAGCAGTTTTTATCTCTTTCTTTACTTCAGGAGTATATGCACCACCAGCGAATGTATAACCGCACTTGCGACATTGCCAGATTCCGGTAGATTTTCTATAAACGGTTTTATGATTGCATCTGGGGCAGGTATATGCTTCTATCTTTAATTCCATTGTCTCTTTCCATTTTTTCTTGGCCGCTACACCATATCTTGGCCCGAACCTGCCGGCTATGCCAACTTTCTTCGTTCTATTTGACACTTTTACTCACCTTTCTTAAGTATATATTTTTCTCGAATCTCATTCCCTATTTTAATTGTAGTATTAATAATTTTCTTTATTTCTTCAATACTGAATGAACCTGTTGATCCTTTTTGCATAGCATTCACATTTCCAAGCTCATTTGAAGCAACAGTTAATCTGGCGCTAGATATATTTTCCTCGTCTAAGTTAGGATCAATTAATATGGAATTATCAATTTTTACAGCCGTGATCTCTACTGGATAATGATTCACTGGCAACTTAAAGTCCTCTCCGTAACCATACTTCGATGCCGGCACTACTGCCTCTGTAAGTGCAATCATTGACGCCAAAGAAGATGCATCGAACAGGTTCCCATCATAATCTAGAACATGAATATCTATAAATATAATCCATACTAGCTCGTTTTCCTTTATTACCAGCTTCTCTAAGTCTATGGTTTTACTTTCTCTCAATCCCCTATCTACCACTCTCGCAAGCTCTATGGCATCTTCTCCAGGTGGCCCTGATTCAAAGGTAGGAGAGGCAAGAGGTACTAATTCTGCATTAGTGGTGATCACGCCCACATTTGGAGTATCTGGAAATGGTTCTCCAGGCTCAATCTTTATTCCTGCGAGCACCTGGGTATTGCCTATCTTGACCAGTGCAGAACCATTGGCTCTGGTCACAAAATTTCTAATTACCTCTATATTTCTATACTCTTCCAGTCCTCTATTATCAATTCTTAAACCTGCAGCTGCAAGGTTTTGTATGTAATTCTTCTTGATTTCAGAAACTACACCTTCAGTAAATTTAGACATGGATTACTCACCCTCTTCTAAAACTTTTAAGTATTTGTTTCTAAGTGCCTCTTTCTGCAGTTCATAAACTTTCATAGATGCATTGTATGCTAGATCCATCCCTTTGTCTAATTCTTCCAATGACATGTTGCCATCCATTTGCAAAAGTACTATCTCTTTGGTTTTCGGTATTATAGCAACTGGTAAATCTGCTTCTCCAAAATTATCTTCATCTTTATTTAGGTCTAAAACTACCTGCCCGCCAACTTTACCTGCTGCACACCCGGCTATGAGGTCTCGCATGGGTATCCCAGCATCAACTAGAGCCACAGATGCAGCTGTTAAACCTGCAATTCTGGTACCTGCATCAGATTGTAGAACCTCTATAAATACATCTATAGAAGTTCTTGGAAACTGCTCGGCTAAAACTACACTTTCTAATGCGTTTGAGATTACCATTGATAGTTCCACACTTCTTCTATCTGGTCCGGGCCTTTTTCTCTCATCCACAGAAAATGCGGCCATATTATATCTAGCCCTTACTATTGCTTTACTTGCATCCTGCAAATGCTTTGGAAATACTTCCCTTGGCCCATAAACCGCAGCTAAAATCTTGTTTTCGCCCCACTCTATATATGCAGAGCCATCTGCTCTCTCTAATACACCTACTTCTATCTTTATCGGCCTCAATTCATCAAACTTTCTACCATCTGTTCTTATCCCGTTTTCATCTATTAACTTAATATCTGTTTTCATGCCACTCATTTCTGTTCACTCCTATTTAACTCTTCCAAATAAGCCTTAATTCTGTCTGTCAATCCTATTGTATGTGCTTCTCTCTCAATAATCCGTATAGTCTTGATCACTTCTAATGTCTGCTTTGGTTCTCCATCAATCCAGATTTCTCCGTTTTGGCCCACATAGATTTTTGTGTTCGTTGCTTCTTTTAAAAGCTTAATCATAGAGCCTTCTTTTCCAATGATCCTGGATACCTTTGTAGGAGACACTGTTATCAAAAATCCACCTTCTAACTTTCTCAACCCAGGCTCTTTCATAGAAACCCAGATCTGGTTTGATTCTGTAATATTAGATACTTTTACCAGTACAACATCTCCAATATTTAAGAACCTGGATGTATCTCCAAATTCTATTCTCCATGGCACATCATTTACATGCAACGGCGCTGTATATGGTGCATTGATATCTACCACCCAGTTTGTAGGGGTAAGATCCACTATTTTTCCTATTACTTTATCACCCTTCTCTGGAAAATACTTTCCAGCAAGAGGCATAATGTTAAGATATCCAGACTTTTCAGATTTTGTGCCTAAATATACTGAATACGCTTTTTCATTTTCTATATATATTCCAATACCAGGTTTATTCTGACCTAAATCAATCTCTTCTCCTGGTAAAACAAACTCTCTAACACTTTTCATAATTATTATCACCTAACTTTTTAAAATTTTAGTCTGCGCATTTCCATGCGTCTTTTTGTTTAATATATCAAAAAATTCAATTTGAACGCCAGCAGGAATCTCTATTACCCCAACCCAAGAACCATCGTTTTGCCATTCTTCCTTTAATATAGTACCCATCTTTGTGATATCCTGATAACTTTTCAAGTAATCTTCTCCAGAAACCTTTACCGCAATTTTTAATTTTTCAAATTTTATTGGCAGTATTAGCCGGATAGCTTTTACAACTGTATTAACCTGCTCTTCTACACTTTTAAAGGGGTCTATATGCACTTTTGCCTCTTCAATTGCAGTCTCAATGCGCTGAGGAGGATGTGGAGCATTAGTTTGAGGATTAATCGCATTTTTTGAAATCTCCATTATAATCTGCCTTTTTTTATCTTCAAGCATCTTCCTTCTCTGCTCTGTAGTTAACTGTACCTGTCCCTTCAAAATAATATGTTTTACTATCTCCTGCAAGTTATCTGTTTCAAATACTTCTTTTAAAACCTCTTCGCTAGCTCTGTCTCCTTTATTGGCATCTTTAAAAATGGTATCACTTACCATATACTCTATAACATCAACATCTTTGCCAGCCTTTATAATATCAACTAGTGCAGGATCTATAAGTATTTCAAATCTATGCCCATGGCTCTCAAATCTTGCGATTATTGAATCTTCTAATTTTACCATAGTCTCTTTTTAAATCTTATTTAGATAATTCTCTGTTTCTGATTCCTCTAATATTCTGAACCCTTTGTCTTTAGTAACAATACCTATCTGAGCAATAATTGGTGTGTTTGGATCTTCTGCCGCTTTTTTTAAGCCTTTAAGTGCTAATATGATCGCTTCATCCATGGTCATGTTATCTTTGTACTCTTTTTCAAAAATAGGCATTATTATATCTCTTCCAGCTCCTATACAATCTGCTTTATATCCTAAAAATGCTCCAGAAGGTTCAGTTTCAAATAGATGAGGCTCATCATCTACACCTGCTATTAATAAAGATGCACCAAACGGTCTAGCGCCACCGTACTGAGTATATTGCTGTACATAATCGCTTACTTTTTTGGTTAAAACCTCTACACCTACCTTCTCGTTGTAAGTTACCTTTTCAACCTGTGCATTTACACGAGCGTAATCTACAAGCATTCTTGCATCTGCCACTAAACCGGAAGATGCTGCACCAATGTGTTCATCTATCATATAGATTTTTTCAATACTTTTTGGTTCTATCAAGTTGCTCCTCACCTTTTTATCGATTATTAAAGCAACTCCGTCCTTGAATTTTATACCAATAGTTGTAGATCCTCTTCTTACTGCTTCTCTAGCATATTCAACCTGAAACAATCTCCCATCTGGTGAGAAGACTGTTATAGCTCTATCGTATGCCATCTGTGCTTGTTGCATTTTTTCACCTCTGTTCTTAAATCCTTATAATCTTTTATATTATAAACTTTTAGTTTTTTAGTCGATCTCATTAGGTTATGTTTTTAATATTTACGCTATCTTGACTCTTTACACTCTGAGCATATGAACATTCCATTGTAAAATTCCAGTGATGTAGAGAACCGGCCACATAATTCACATCTTCCAGTTATATGTTCGTGTATTTCATTCGTATAATGTTCATTTGAAATATTGTTCCATTCATTTGCAAGTATAATCAGATCTGGAGATATCTTTACTATGTCATTTTCTGATAACAATCCAATGATCTTACCATCCTTTATTACCGGTAGTTTCCGTATCTTCTTTTTTACCATCAATTTAGCACAATCTTCTAATTTATCGTCTTCAGATATCGCTATAATCGGAGCACTCATTATGGATTTTAAAAGTGTTTTAGATGGATCTCTATTTTCAGATACCACTTTTACAACAATATCATGCTCGGTAACTATACCTAAAGGTTCGCTGTTTTCAGATACTATTATAGTACTTACATTGTTATGAACCATTTCTCTTACTGCTTTCAAAACAGTAAGGTCTAGATCTAATATTAACGGATTTTTAGACATTATCTCTCTGATCTCAATTTTTTTCATGCAGTATAAAGAATTAATTATGGTTTAATAATCTTTTTCATTTAAAAATCTTTTATATATCCAATCAAAGTTCGTTGATTATTTTCAAAATATCATTTAATAAATAGCTTATACCTCTGATAAGACATTCTATACTTCAAACTGTAATTGATAAAATCATTTTTAGATCTCAACAAAAATTGCCAATATCATCTTGAGTAATATTTATATATTTATGTAATGTTATACATATCGGGATTATTATGAATGTAAAAGCAATAGTTACGGTAACAGTAGTCATTGCACTAGTCTTAGGCTTTATGGCAGGATTTGAGTACAGCTCTATTTCTACCCCTGCACCGGCAAAACAGGGGGTAACAGTAATTGCTGCTGGCTCTCTAGGATATGCTTTTAGAGATGTTGCACAAAACTGGTCGGCACTTTATCCCAATAACCCAATACTCTCAACCGGTGGGATATTTATGGGCAGCGTTAAAGCTGCAGAACAGATTGCAAATCTGGGACAGAAATATGATGTATTTGCATCTGCGGCTTCAGATGTGATTCCTATGGTGCTATCTCCCACCTATGCCTCTTGGATGGTTGTTTTTGCAACAAACGAAATTTCCATATTATATGAACAGAATTCTACTGCAAAAATATCTATCAATAATGTAACATACTACACAAACCAGATTAATTCTACTAACTGGTGGATGTTTGTAACCGCTCCTGGTGTTACTATTGGAGTGAGTAATGGAAGTACTGATCCTGCTGGTTTTCAAGCAATCCAGGCAATGAAACTTGCCGGCATATATCTGGTACAAAACGACAATAAAGCATATAATGATTGGTTCCACAATGTCTTAGGATATCCAATAAATGATACAAACGCTATTTTTGAACAAATATGGATACATAAAACACAATCGAATGAGCTGAGACCGGTCGGTATTGAAGCTAGCTTAGATTCAATGATTGCTACAGGAGCTCCTTACTATGGCATTTCCTATAGAAGCCTTGCTAAATCATATGGATTAGGGTTTGTAGAGCTTCCCTGGCAGGTAAACTTAGGATCCATAAACAGCACTGCTGTAAACTATTATGCACAGGTAAACAGTAGCGGCGCTCCACTTTTATTAAGCGGCAGCAGCTCTGAAGCTAGTAGCTCTGCCGGTCCAATATTTTATGCTGTCACTATCCCAAAAAATGCACCAGATCCGAGCATCGCATTAGATTATGTAGTGTTACTTCTTAGCCAGATAGGGCAGCAAATACTTAAAGATACTTACTTCGATCCAATACCGGTCCCATATGCTGTAACATTCTCTGGCGGCAGTATTCCTGCTCAGTTGCTACCATTTACAGAAACATTACCACTCTATTTACAATCTGGATCTGGTTATACTGCCATAATGGGAAGCTCATGATATTTTTGTAAATTTTTTTATTTTTATTTTTATAATATCTTTTGAAATATTTATATTATCAGTTGTTTTTATTTCTACTTTTTCACCAAATAAATAACCTAAAATCATGAAACTGTTCCCTATTTTTATAATTTGCTCCACTTCCACCTCAGCTCCTTCTTCACTTAATATTACATCTTCAGACCTGAAAGCTATAATATCATTTTCTCCAAGATCTAATCTTTTGTTTAATTCTCGATTTTTAACTATGTTATTTAATCCCATAAATTTAGCTATAAACTCATTATTAGGTTTTGAAATTATACTGTTATAGTCTCCAACCTGCACTAATTTACCACTGCTAAATACTCCGATTCTGTCAGCCAAATCTATCGCCTGCGTAGGTTCATGTGTAACATGTATTGTTGTAAGGCCGTATTCTTTATGTATCCTCTTTAGTTCATAAGTAAATTTCTCTTTTATATTTAAGTCCAGGCCGGTTAAAGGCTCATCCAACAATAGTAATTTAGGTTCTATTGCTAGCGCTCGCGCAATCGCAACTTTTTGCTTTTCACCACCGCTTAGTACCTCCGGTCTTTTATTTAGTAACTTTTCAAGATCCAATGTTTTGATAAGTGGTGCAATCTTTTTTTCTGCTTCTGCTTTAAATATGCCTCTGACCCTCAATCCAAAAGTAATGTTATCTTTCACACTCATATTATTAAACAGTGAATATTCCTGCGGTACATATCCTATGTGCCTTAGTTCAGGAGATTTAAAAGTGATCTCTTCATCATCTAAAAATATGTGCCCTTTATCAGGTCGGTATGCCCCTGCTATGATATCTAAAAATAAGCTTTTACCCGCACCTGTGGGACCTAACAATATGAAATACTCATTATCCTGTATCTCTACATTGATCTCATCGATCGTCAATGTTGGCACACTCAAAGATATATTTTCAATTCTGATCATCTTTCAACTCCTGGCACATAAAATATCCTGTGTTGCCCCTGTACAATCTTCAATACTATAAAGATTACAATCGATATTATTATTAATACTGAAGATAGTCCAACTGCACCCGTCAACCCTGTAACTTCAAACTGGTTGTAAACCTGTACTCCTGCAATCTGTTGGTACTCTGGAAGTATATAAGGTGCCACAATCAGTATAGCACCTACTTCGCTCATTGCCCTGCCCCAACTCAGTATAGTTCCTGTAAGAATACTTCTGGCTGTCTGGGGAATAATTACCTTGAAAATAACTTGCCACTGTGATGCTCCAAGCGTTCTGGCAACTAGCTCTATTCTTGGATCTATGCTTTTTATTGCTTCTTCCATAGTTTTGATAGCGTAAGTTCCACTAACAAATATATATGCCATTACTACAGCTAACATATTATAGCCAAAAGAGATATTAAAAATATTCAGAAATTTACCTCCTGGTTCGGCGGTTGCAAATACCAGTAACAGCGCGATTCCAACCACGCTATGCGGAATCATTATAGGTACTTCTATAATTGAGTCCATGATCTTTTTTCCTACAAATTTATACCTTGCTAATAGATATGCTAGCGGAAATCCAAATAATACCACTATTAGGGATGAGATGGTAGCACCTATAACTGTTATCTTAATAGAATCCATGTTTGTTGCAGACACAAACTGGCTAAGAAGATTCTCTGGGGAGATGTAAGTTATCAGCCTTATTATCGGTACCACAAAAAATAAGATCACTAGTATGGATATAATCCAGGCAAAAACAGTAAAAGACTTATTATCTGATATGGTTCTTGGTATGTTTTTTCCGATATGCATAAACATACATTATGATTCTCCCTATTAAAATTTTATTGCGTTATTTTTACGCCTGAAATCTCTTCCACCTTATCCTCTTTCCCGATCAATAGAGTGTCTATAAAACCAATGAATAAGCCAACTTCTACTACGCCAGGAATGTATTTTAGTTTTTTATATAATTCTTCTGTATTTTCAAAGTTAAGATTTTTACAGTCTATAATATAATTTTTGTTGTCTGTCACATATTTTTTCCCTGTAACTTTTCTAAGTTCACAAATGGCCCCAATTCTTTCAATGTTCTTAATGACTGATAGATATGAAAAAGGTATAACCTCTATCGGTAAAGGGAATGCTCCGAGCCTGTTTTTCAATTTAGATTCATCTATTGCAATGACCCTATACTTAGAATTGTATGCCAGCACCTTTTCTCTTAATAGTGCTCCTCCACCACCTTTGATCATATTTAATTTATTGTCAACCTCATCTGCGCTATCTATGTAGATATCAGATATCTGGTCCTTAAACTTCAAAACTTTGATATTTGCCTGCTTTAACAATTCTTCAGATTTATAAGAACTTGCAATTGTATTAATCTCCAGACCTTCATTTACTTTTTTTGCCAGCTCTTCTATGACAAAACGTACTGTAGTGCCAGTACCTATCCCAACTAAATTTCCATCCTTTATGTATTCTACCGCTTTTCTTGCTGCCAGTTGCTTTTCTCTGTCCTGTAAATTCATGATTAAAAGATATGTTCAATAAATTGATATAACTTTCTATTGTGATCTTTTTTAACTTTTAGTCGTTCGTAAAAAAATTGAATAAGTTTTTTATATTCAATTACCTTCAGAGATTTAATGAACGATAAGAAAATAATAGAGTATTTCGGATTTTTCCTTCTTGCGTTAGGCCTGGTTTTTTATTTTGCCTGGGCTACGTTATACAATGCATTTTTTGATGTTGGGGTATACACTATGACCATAGTACTTGTACTATTTGGTATCCTCACCATTTTTTTAGGTAGATCAAAAGATTAATACGTTTTACCAACATATGCTTTTATATCGGTTTCTGCACCACATATGATACATTTTCCTTTCTTGTTCTTCTCCTCAATAGGCACCCCTAGCACAGACTTATCACTTAACTCTGCAATTTTATTGCCACACTCTTCTTTGCCACACCATGAAACTTTAAACATTTTTTCTTGCTCTTTCAGCAACTGAAGATCATCCGTCTCTAATACCAACGATTCCACTTGCTTTTTTGCTTTCACATATAAATTACTCTGAATATCATTAAGCAGTTCTTTTATCTTAGCAGTTAAATCTTCTTTTTTCACTCTTATTTTTTCGTAGGTATCTCTCCTTACACATATAACTTCATTATTTTTAATATCGCGAGGACCGATCTCAATTCTTAATGGTACACCTTTAAGTTCCCAGTCATAAAACTTGAATCCGGGAGTATAATCTTCCCTCAGATCTATATTTGCTCTATATCGCTTCTTAAGCTTATTGTACAATTTTTTTGATTCTTTTATTACGTTCTCTTTATCCTCACTGATTATTGGTACGATTATTATCTGTATTGGAGCAATTTCTGGAGGTAATATCAGCCCGTGATCATCACCATGTATGCCAACAATTGCACCTAATATTCTTTCACTTATTCCAAAAGTAGTTTGACTTACATACTCTTGCTTACCATCCTCATTATTGTATTTGATATCATAAGCTTTCGCAAAATTGTCTGAATACTGGTGTATCGTCCCTATCTGAAGAGCCCTGCCGTTAGGCATTATCGTGTCCGCACCTAGAGAATAAAACGCGCCTGGAAACTTGTCCCAGTCTGGTCTCTTATTAATTATATAAGGTATTGCTAGTTTGTCACATATCTTTTTCCATATTTTCAGATCTTCTTCTATCTGCTTTTCAGAGTCTTTAAAATTTTTATGAGCTGTATGCGCCTCAAAAAAATGTATTTCACGGACTCGCATAAATGTTCTCGTTTGTTTTGTTTCGTATCTGAAAACATTTACGATCTGGTAGTATTTAAGTGGTAAATCAGCATGGGTACGGATCCAGAGTGAAAACATATGGTACATTGCTGTCTCGCTTGTGGGCCTTAATATTAAAGGAATATCAAGTCGATCATCGCCAGCTCGCTCTACCCAGAACACTTGCTTTGTAAATCCTTTTATATGTTCCTCTTCTTTGTCAAATTGATCTTTAGGTATTAACAATGGAAAATTCAGTTCCTGATGCCCATATTCATTAAAAATTAGACGATAATATGAATCTATATTTTGCATTATTGCCAAGCCATATGGCATCCATATGTCCATTCCTTTCACTGGATATCTCTTATCAGCCAGTTTACTAAGTTCTATGACTTCGTTGTACCAATCATTAAATTGAGATTTTTTAAACTCCATAATCAGGTATAAATTGTTTTTATATTTAAGTTTTTAAATGAAGGTATGAATAATTTTATCTTTTTCTTTAAAATACTAAAACAAAACTCAATTATATTTTCATCTAAAATACACAAAACTATGATCGATAAAAACTATTTTTCTAATACAAAAATATAAAAAGGGGAGGAGGGGCGTCAGCGTGATTTGTGATTGACTAATTGCATGAGAGTGCAAATCGCTATATAAACATTTCTATTATTTTATTCTTCATATATATAATTTACTCAACCTGCTTCTTAATGCTAGTGGCTAGTGATAATCCGATGCCCGGTATTCTTGCCAGATCTTCAATACTGGCATTTTTGATTGCCTGTAAGTCTATGAACCCTGCATCGTAAAGCCTTCTTGCTCTAACTCTGGCAACTCCATTTAAAGTAGTTAATGGAATTAATTCTCGTGATGTACCGTATTTTACCCGTTCCCACAGCTCTTTTACATTCTCTAAATACTTATACCCTTCAACCCTGCCAAGCTCTAGATAAGAGTATAATAACCAGTCTGCAAGCTCAACTTTAGAATGTATGTCACCAGGACCAATCACATATTTGTTTATTATCTGATCAATGCTTAATTCATTGATCCAGTCTGAAAGCATTAACGCAGTCTTTAAAGAATTATAATCTATTTCTATATTCTTAAAAAACTCGCATTTTTCTTCTATTTTCTTGTTCTTTATAAACTCCAAACCATCTATTTCTGTCTTTTTGCAAAATAGCGGAATCATTTCCAAACTATCTGAGATAGTGTATAATACACTTAACTCATCATAACTATAATCGAAAGAATCTCGGTACAAAAGTGCTGTATCTGGACTTATGTACAGATCAGAAACTTTCTTGCCAAATACCGTAGCCTTTATGATCCTTTTGTTCTCAATAAAACCATGCTCTTCCAAAAAGCTCAATAATTCAGAAATACTTGATTCTAGTACTTTAGTATCTTCACTGAGCCCGTAAAAACTCTTTTTAAAAAAATCATAAATTTCAAGCTCTGTCTTTACCATCCCTGAGGATATCAATCCTAATAGGTTATTTTTCAATGTGGTCATATCCCCTAAATATGACTCTATTTCTTCTATTTCCTCTAGTTCTTCAAAATCTAGATCGCTTTTTTTGGAAACTATTATTGCCTCTCCATATTTATCATATTTTGGCCTTCCAGCTCTGCCTAACATCTGTTTTAATTCTATGTAAGGGATCCTTACTGATCTCCCTCCATCAAACCTGGTGAGGTCTCTAACTATGACCGTTCTTGATGGTAAATTTACTCCTGCAGCAAGCGTAGGCGTTGCAGTTAGTATCTTTATCTTCCTTGCTTTAAACAGATCCTCAATATCTTTTCTCTGTTTGTTAGACAAACCTGCATGATGAAAACAGATTCCATATGATATATCCTCTTTTATTTTTTTATCATAAACATTTTCATCAGTAGACTCATAAATTATCTTGTCTTTGATATATTTGCTTGCTTTATTCTTTAGCATATCTGCAAGAGTCTCTGCAGCATTTCTGGTATTAACAAATATCAGTACCTGCCCTTCGTTTTCTAAGGCGCGACTGACCAAATTCCCAATAACTAATCTGTCTGGTTCTACCTCTATCATCTCTCCTGTGTCAAATCTCAACAGGTCTTCTGCAGGCTCATAGATGCCAACTTTCAATGGAACGGGTCTGAATTCACTATATATATATTCCGCATTGAGCCACTTTGCAAGCTCTTTATAATTTTTTATGGTGGCAGATAAAGCGATTAGTTGAGCACTTGTATTAAGAGATTTTATTTTTGTTAAAATCATCTCTAATGTTGGACCCCTGCTTGGATCCTTTAAAAGATGTATTTCATCAATCACTATAACTCCAAGATCGTAAAGATAGTTAAAATCATGACGAATCAATGAATCAAATTTTTCAGATGTGGCTACCACTACATCTGCATCTTTCAAACTTTTAGTAGATGAATCGTAATTACCAATTGCTAATTTTACATTTAATCCTATAGTTTCAAATCTTTTGAGATCCTCATATTTTTCAGATGCTAGCGCTCTCAATGGAACTACATAAATAGACTTCATGCCTCTCAAAAATCCACGCAATATTGCTAAATAAGCTAAAAGACTCTTGCCACTTGCCGTCGGTATTGCCACTACTAAATTTTTACCTTCAAAAATTTTGGGTATGGCATCTACTTGAGGGGGATAAAGCTCATTTAACCCCTCTTTTTTGAATATTTCCAAGATATAATCCGGCAAACCTATTTCATCTATTTTCATAATATTCCATAGTGGACCGGTCGGGATTTGAACCCGAGGCCTTTTGCTTGCGAAGCAAACGATCTACCAGCTGATCTACCGGCCCTATAAAATCTCTAAAATCAACAATATTAATTAACTTTTTCAATCATTTTGCCTA
>JAVRLB010000008.1:0-31588 GCA_031961865.1 Thermoplasmatota archaeon
AAAAGGATCCTGAGCAGCTATATATAATTATGGAAAAATTTCAAAGAAGAATTTACAACCGCTACAATTCGAAAGATTTTTAAACAGTTCAAATATTATTATAGATATGAGTTATGGATTTGTACTAGAAAACGGCTTAGGCAAACTTGCTGGCTGGCATGATCCTGATTATATGAGAGAATGGTTTCGAGATAATAAAAGCAGGGACTATACAAACAAGTTTATGCCTTTATCTGAGGCAGTTAGAAAATTTGTAAAAGATGAAAATTATATTGTTTTTGGAGGTTTTGGCCATGTGCGTACACCTATGGCAGCAATATATGAAATAATTAGACAGAAAAAAAGAAATTTGACTATGGGTGCAAAAACTGCTGTGCACGATGTGGACATACTAGTAGCGGCGGGGGTAGTCGATAAAATAGAAGCCACATATACATTTGGCCACGAATTGAGAGGATTATCTTCTGCATCTAGGAGAGCAGTAGAGAATGGTAGTGTAAAAGTGATTGCTGAATGGAGTAATGGCGGATTTGGATTACGATTGAAAGCTGCTGCTATGGGACTACCGTTTTTACCGAGCAGAGGCGCTTTAGGCAGTGATACTTTAAAATACAGTTCTTCGAAGGTAGTGAAAGATCCTTTTAGCTACAAACCGATATCTCTGATTCCAGCATGCTATCCTGACGTAGCATTTATTCATGTGAACAGATCAGATATGTATGGTAACTCTCAGATTGATGGTATTACAGTTCAAGACATAGATCTTGCAAGAGCTAGTAAAAGATTGATCATTACAACAGAAAAGATAGTTAGCAATGATCAAATACGTATGCACCCGGAGAGAACTGCAATACCCTATTTTCTAGTTGATGCAGTGATAAAAATACCATACGGTGCCCATCCGACAAATATGCCCTATTTATATTATTCTGATGAAGAGATTATGGCAGAATGGCTAAAAGTATCAAAAACAAGTTTAGGTGTTGAGAATTATCTTAAAAAATATGTTTATAATGTTGAAAATTTTAAACAATATCTTGAATTAGTAGGTGGAATTGAAAAGATGAAAAAACTGAAAAAAATAGAAAAATTAGAACTTTTACCAGATCTGAAATGGCTGGAGGCTTGAAAAAAATGAGCTATACATCAGTAGAAATGATGACGGTTGCTGCAGCGAGGATTCTAGAAGATAAAAAAACTGTATTTGTGGGGACCGGGTTGCCATTATTATCTGCAATGCTGGCAAAACGGCTGCATGCCCCAAATCTTACATTAATATTTGAATCTGGATCTATTGGCAGTTTGGTTCCAAGAGTTCCATTATCTGTAGGCGATTCTTTATCTTTTTACAAAGCATTGTTACTATCAGGAATGGATTATGTAATGTCTGTAGCTCAGGGTGGTTTTGTAGATTATGGATTTATTGGCGGTGCACAGATAGATGCATATGGAAATTTAAATACAACGGTAATAGGATCATGGTATAAGCCAAAGGTTAGGTTACCTGGGAGTGGTGGTAATAATGATGTAGCATCATTTTGCTGGAAAACTATAATTATTATGAAGCAGGACAAAAGCAAGTTTGTAAAAAAATTGGATTTTATGACCTCTCCAGGGTATATAGATAGCAAAGGTAGAGAACATACAGGATTGCCTAAAGATACTGGTCCATATAGGTTAATTACGCAACTGGGAGTATATGATTTTAATCCAGTGACAAAAAGAATAAGGTTGATAGAAACATATCCAGGCATAAGTTTACAGGATATACAGAATAACAGCAGTTTTGAAATAGAAGTTTCAGACAAGCTTAAAGTTTCTGATGTGCCAAGCGACAATGAACTGAAGATTATGAGAGAACTAGATCCATTAGGCGTGGTAATATCTTTAAAAAGGTGATTTATAATGATAGAATTAAAAGAAGAACAGAAAATATTGATAAATACGATTGAGGAATTTGCAAAGAAGAAAATAGAGCCGATAGCCAAAAAGATAGATGAGGAAGATGAGATACCTTCAATGCTTTACAGAGAGCTAAGAGATATAGGGCTGATGGGGATACTGATTCCTCAGAAATATGGTGGTTCAGAGCTGGATATGCTAACATATTCATACATCCTGGAAATCGTAGGCAGATATTCTGGTGGTTTAGCTCTTAGTTTAGAAGCACAGAATAGCCTTGGGCTCTCGCATTTATATTTGTATGGCAATGAGAAGCAGAGAGAGAGGTATGTTCCGGAAGTGATAGCTTCAGCAAACCCTATTGCTTGGGCTCTAACAGAACCTCAGTCTGGAAGCGATGCAAAGAATCTTCAGACTAAAGCTTTAAAGAAAGATAATAAATATATAATAACAGGATCTAAAATATTTATTACTCATGGTGTGCATTCAGATTACCTAGTATTATTTGCTAAGGCTGAAAAAGGTATATCTGCATTTATAGTAGATGGGCATGCTAAAGGAATTGAAAGAAATGCAATAAAGAATAAACTAGGTGTTAGGGGTACAGAGACAGCAGAGATATTTTTAAACGAGGTGGAAGTTCCAGAAGAAAATCTGTTAGGCAAAGAAGGTGAAGGATACAAACAGGCAATGAATATCTTAGATGCTGGTCGTATAGCTATAGGTGCTATGGGCGTTGGTCTAGCACAGGGAGCATTTAATCTTGTAGTCTCATACATGAAAGAAAGGTCTGCTTTCGGCTCAAAGTTAGAAAATTTTGAAGGCTTGCAATTTAGGTTAGCAGAGCTAGGAACTGAGCTAGAAGCAGCAAGATTGATGGTCCATCAGTCAGCGCTCTTAAAAGATCAGGGGAAAACATTTAAGAAACAGGCTTCTATGGCAAAATATTTTTCGAGTCAGGTAGCAATGAAGATCTCAAACTTTGCTATACAGGTACATGGTGGATATGGATATTTTAGAGACTTTGGAATAGACAGATATCTTCGCGACTCAAAACTTTTAGAGATAGGCGAGGGTACCAATGAAGTACAGCGGTTGATTATATTCAGAGAGCTCATTCGATAAAATATTAAAAAGCAGCATCTTTTAAAAAACAAGAATCTGCTTTAAATTCTTGAATGATGCTAGCGGATAAAGCCACTAAAAAGTGCTCACTTACTAACTTGCCGTGATATTACCATCCTCATTGCTTCTGAGGTACCAAGGCTCAAAGTCAGATTATGAACATCTCTCGCCAATCTTTCGATTACAGTGCCTCTGGTATATCCATAACCGCCCCATATTTCAACAGCATTGGATATGTGCCTAATTGCTGCTTCTGAAACAAAGAGTTTGGTCATAGCAGCTTCTTTGCTGAATTCTTTATTTTTATCTATCAACATAGCAGTATTATAAACCATCAATCTTGCAGATTCAAGATCTGTAGCCATGTCTGCAATATACTTCTGAATAAACTGGTTTGATATAATTGCATTACCGCCACTGTTCCTGGTTTTAGAAAATGATAAAGACTCTTCAAAAGCTCTTTGTAACATCCCTAATCCTAATGCAGAGAGATTTACTCTACCTCTATCAAAAGTAGATAACGCAATTTTAATACCCTCATTTTCATTACCTATTAAATTTTCTTTTGGCACCGGAGTATCTTTATAATATAATGCTGCAATAGCTGATCCTCTAAACCCTGTCATTTTTATTGGATCTCCAACTCTAAAATTTTTAAATGATCTTTCAACAAGAAACGCAGAGATACCCTTACCTTTTAATTCAGGTTTCGTTTTTGCGAAGATTATAAAATAATCAGCAACCCTGGCATTAGTTATAAAATATTTAGAGCCGTTCAAAAGATATAAATTTGTATCTTTATCGTAAGTAGCAGTACTATTTATTCCAGAAACATCGGTACCACCTGTAGGTTCGGTCATAGCAAAAGTTCCTATTTTTTTGCCTGTAACAATCTCTTTTAATATCTGTTTCTGAGATTCTGAACCATATAGTAATAGTGTTTGGTTAAACAAACTTTCTACTTCTAGAATGAAAGCTGTATTAGGATCTACCCTTGCGATTTCTTCAATTATAATATCTAATTTCAACCTGCTATCTCCATTGCCACCGTAAATTTCAGGTATACCGTACTTTAAAATTCCATAGTCTGCCATTGCTTTGAATGAATCAATTGGAAAAGTTTCCATTTCATCCCATTTTGCTGCATTTTTCTCAAGTTTCTCTTCGCAGAACGTTCTAATTTTAGTTTTGAATTCTTCTAATTCGGGAGTTAAGAAAGAGATCATTATTCTTCACCGTTTATTCTATATTCATATGTCATTATTAATTTTTTCTTGCTTTTTAGTGACCTAAAAAATTAATTCAAAATAGTACAAAAATATCTTAATTATTTAGAAAAATATATATAGTATTAAAAGTTATGTATATTTGTCTGACAATTAAGGATAAAGGTGTATGCTATGTCTGATCTAGATAAAGAATCTGTTAGGATTACTATACGAATTTCTGGAGAAGCGTATGAAAAATTAGATGAACTTATAAAAAATGGTTCATACAGAAACATTTCAGATGTCATTCGTTCTGCAATTTTGGAATTTATATCTAACAAATTTCCTCCCCAGAATATAGGCAAAGTAACTGTAGATATCCCAAAAAATACAATGGAGCAACTATCTCAGCTTGTTGAAGCAGGAGATGCGGTTTCTAAAGAAGAAGAGATTAGAACTGCTATAAGGGAGTATTTAAACCGGAAGTTTAGAGAACTGGCCCGTGCCAGGTTAGATAAAGAATTTTTCAAAGGTGCAGAAGGTAATGAATCTTGATTATTACAAGAGTAAATTTGACGATAATAAAATAAAGATCAAGGATAGTTTTAGAATATGCGCAGTTGGAGTTGGTGGAGCTGGCACTAATACAATTAACAGAATAAACAGATTTGGATTAAAAGATATATATACAATAGCTATAAACACCGATCCTGTTCATCTAAGCACTATAAACGCCGATAAAAAAGTGCATTTGTCAAGTACTCTTTTGCATGGGTGGGGGACTGGAGGAGATATTGAATTAGGTGAAAGGGCTATTATAGCTGCAATGGATTCTTTAAAGACCTTATTTAATGATTTTGATATTGTATTTATTATTGCCGGATTTGGTGGTGGGACAGGAACCGGTGCTACTCCTTTAATTGCTGATCTTGCAAAAAGGTCAGGAGCATTAGTTGTTAGCATTGTTTCAATACCTTTCTCTATAGAACGAGCTAGAGTTACCAAAGCTAAGCAAGGAGTAGCAACACTTATAAATTTTTCACAGACCATTATAATGCTTGAAAATGACAAACTTATGCAGCTTCTTCCTAATTTTCCTCTGGACAAAGCTTTTTTTGTAATGGATCAACTTATTAGTGAGATAATATTAGCATTTTATAATATGCTGGTACAGCACAATGGTATAAATATAAATTTTTCTGAAATTAAAAGGATATTTTCGAGTGGTAAATTATCCACAATATTATTCAGCGAAGGGGAGATTAATAACCTTAAAGATCTAGTGGATGATACTTTAAATCATCCATTAATAGAATTAGACTATAGCAAGTCTTCTGAGGCTTTAATTTATATAAATTCTGGAGAAGAGCTAACGCTCAGCGAAGTTATGTCAATCATTAATTCCATAGGATCAAGGATGAATAAAAGGGACAATATAATCTGGGGCACTAACATTGATCCAGCACTGAAGAATAAGATCAAGTTATTATGCATTTTAACAAATATACAATTGCCATTCTTAGAAGTAAAAGATAATGACTCATTAAACAATATTTTATTTTAAAAAAATTAAAAAGGTTATAAGGTTTCAAAACCACCTATATCTTCATCTTTCTTTCTCTTTTTAAATTCGTTATGCTTTTGCTTAACTGCTTTTTTAATGAGTGGATGAATCTTCGGTTTTTCTACAGTCTCTTCAATGAGATTAGAGTCTATTGGCTCAGGATGCTTTTGCCACTCTTTAATCTTTTTGTTTTCACTGTTAACGCCCTCATTCTGTATATGTAAGCTCATTATGCCACCAATATATGCAAAGATAGCCAGTACTAATAAATTTGGTGGGATATAATGTAAAAAGCTAATAAAGTCAGATATATAATTGCTCAGTGCATTTAATGGGATATATACGAACAAAAATACATTTTTTAAATATTCGGCATGTAAAGTATAGGCTATTTGAAAGGTAGATAGCAAGTAAATAAATATAATCACTACTGAAGCTGGAATTAATACAGCAAATAATCCTTTTACAGGGCTTCCAGATTTTCTACCTGCAACATAACCTGAGATCATTGGCCCAAAGACAGGTAACCACCATAATAAAGCATATAGGATTACCGCGTAGAACATCCCTTTTAAAATGCCATATGTTTTTTTAGTATTGATCATTTTTATCATCTTTTTGTCTTATTTATGTCTGACAATTAATACAATATATAATACTATTATATAAACTTTTTTATTGTATATATCAGACTTATATCAGACAATTAAAAATACAGATAAATTCTCTCACTATTTTGTTTCATTTATGAAATATCGATATAAAACTTAGGTTTTTGTGAGCAATACCGATGATAGTTGAGTGCACAATTTTTATTAATCCATTATTATTGTACAAAAAAATAAATGATCTTCTTTTATTCCTTATTTTTCAGCGCCTTTACAAACTCTTCATAGTCTTTTTCGTCTATTTCTAAAATTAATGACCCAATATAACCACAGTCATTGCATTTATATATCTCCCCCATCATCATCCCACCTTCATAATAGATATTTGTGGATCCACATTTGGGGCATATTTTTAATCTGGTCATTTTAAAAGATCCGTTAACAAAAGCTTATCGCTTAAAGATGCCTTTACTACTAGTTTTTTTGTAATATATGCAGAAAGTGCATCAAGCTCTTTATTCAAAATCCTATTAAAATTTTCGCTGGTAATTTGAACACGAATATCCGGTTTTTCAATGGTACCTTCGAGCACCTCTGATAAGTGCATATTTTTTAAGTAAAGATAATATGAGCCATCATCTGTAAACTCAATCTGAATGCTTCTTTCTAACCCGGCAATACTTCTCTTCAATTTATCATCTTTATCTGAATGTTCGTTAAATCTATTAGCTAATTTATCTAAGACTTCTTTCATGTTCTCACAATCCATATTGATCCAGAGTATTTAAATTTGTAATGCTTTTCCAGGACATCCGAACATGTTCTGGATACGAGCCATGGTTTTTAATGTAATTTTTTAAAAATGTGATTGTTTTAGGGTCTGAAGGATATCCTGATCCAAAATCCCCCATGATCAATTTCAATTTCTCAATCTCTCGATCTCTTGTGACCTTAGCGATTATAGAAGCTGCAGATACAATTGGGTAAGTACTATCCGCTTTGTGCTCGGATATAATCTCATATTTATTGTTGGTCAGATTCATAAGATTGTTTCTAAATCTTACTTCATTAACATCTACTGCATCGACATAAATCTTGGTACAATGCATTTGATTAATTATTTCTGCAAATGCATTTAGTTCTATTGCATTAAGAGTCATACTCTTTCTTAAATTATCGATCTCAAACGCATCTATTTTTTTTATTATAATTTGATCGGCTACATTTTTTAATTTTTCAAATAATATTGTTCTAGCTTTTGGAAGCAAAGTTTTAGAATCTCTTACTTTTATATCTTTTAACCTATCCGGGTCACAAGAAAATCCAGCAACTATCAAAGGACCAATTACAGGGCCTCTTCCAGCTTCATCTAATCCGGCAATAATCATGGTTTATTTATTATCTAAATAATCTTGGAGTTCTTCGTATACATACCCCATCACAATGTCCCCACGTGGAAATAATTCTTCATCTTCTAATGAATCAGAATAATATTTTTTTATTGTATTTACAATTGCCTCAGCGATGGATTCATCTTCATCTTTTATATCTAATCCATTAAGCTCTTTTTTAATATCCTTTAAGAATTTATCGGAGACATCAAATTCCTCATCTTTCTCTACAAATATGCCTTTCTTCTTCATATCTATTATCAACGCAATTAGTAGTTCTTCTATCTCTTCTTCTAGTGTCTGTAAATACTCGTTGTCTGGTAACTCTTCATCTTTTTTATTTTGTTCTTTTTTAGCCATAAAAAACCATATTTGTAGGTAGTATTTAACATTTGTGAGAAGCAAGTTATCAATCAGAATAGAGATAACCATAGCTAAAAGATTAGACTGTATGATTATATCTTACATATATGATCTGAACCGTAGATCAAATCTATTTATTCATTTTCATATACTTTTCAAATCAACGCAATTGATCCATTCCGGATCATTAATTCGCCCAACACAAAAACATAAGATGAAAAAAAGAATTATAGGGGAGAATGTTCAATCGTCATATTTTCTTTCAATATTATACTAGTTACATTTTGAAATAATTATGTAAAGGTACTTTCAGGTACATGAAACAATAAACCTCCTGTATTGGTTGATTAGGCTACAAGTATATATAGAATTTATAATAAAAGATTATATCTAAAAATATTGTAGAGTACAAATAAAAAAATTATTTTATACAGTTTTGCATGAGTCTATCTAAAATGGTAAATATATCTAATGAAATGAGGAATTATTTTGAAAATTTAGAAAAAAAAGCTGAGGAATGCTATAAACTGGCAGATAGAGCTAGGGCGCAGGGAAAAGATCCTGAGTTGAAGGTAGAGATACCTCTAGCAGAAGATATGGCTAGCAGGGTAGAGCAGATCATTGAAGTTCCTATTTCCAAATACATTAGAGAGTTACTATCCCAAAAAATTGATAGAGAAACAGTTGCGATAATGGCCGCAAAAAAAGTAGCAGAGCAATATCGGGATAACAGAGAGTATGCTATTAACAAGGCCGTGAGAGCAGGATTAGCGATTTTGACAGAGGGAATTTTAGTAGCGCCGCTGGAGGGAATTACGGAAATAAAAATAGGACGAAATGAAGATAGTTCAGAATATTTAGCTATTTATTTTTCAGGCCCAATAAGAAGTGCAGGTGGTACGGCACAGGCAATGAGTGTATTAATAGCAGACATTGTCAGAAAAGAGTTTGGCATAGGTGCTTATAATGCAACTTTAGAAGAGATAGAACGATATAAGGAAGAGATCCAGTTATATTCTCATGAAGAGCATTTACAGTATGTGCCAACTTCGGAAGAGATTGAAACGGTTGTAAAAAATTGTAAAGTCTGCATTGATGGAGAAGGTACAATTGAGCGAGAGATAAGCGGGTACAGAAATTTGCCGAGAGTTCAGACAAATAGGATAAGAGGTGGTATGTGTTTAGTGCTGGCAGAGGGAATAGTATTAAAATCTAGAAAAATTAAAGGTGTAGTGGATAAGCTAAAGATTGAAGGTTGGGAGTTTCTGGAAAAAATAATTAAAAAAGGGGATGAAAAGGTCAATGTTGAGCCCTCTGAAAAATTTATAGAAGATGTAGTTGGTGGAAGGCCAGTATTTTCACATCCTAGTGCTGTTGGAGGATTCAGGCTAAGATATGGCAGGAGCAGAACCGGGGGTTTGGCTACGGTAGAGATTAATCCTGCAACCATGATTGTTTTAGACGACTTTATAGCTATAGGTACTCAACTTAAGCTAGAAAGGCCGGGAAAAGCTGGTGGAGTAACGGTTTGTGATTCTATTGAAGGACCGATCGTGCTTTTGAAAAATGGGGATCTTATTCAGATCAATACAGTATCAGATGCTAAAAAGTACAAAGATCAAATAGTGAGGATAATTGATGTGGGAGAGATATTGATAGGGGTGGGTGAATTTTTAGAAAATAATCATCCGATTATTCCATCGAGCTTTAATGAAGACTGGTGGAAAGAAGAGATCATTAGTAAGGGTATACCATATACTAACAATATGGACTTTGATTATATATGGGAATTGGCTGTTAAAAAAGGTGTGCCTTTACATCCTAAATATACATTATTCTGGCACGATGTACAGGTTTCAGACATATCCTTCTTAAGAGATTATTTAGTTGAAAACTCAACGTTTAAGAATAATACATTATTTATAAAAAAAGATGCTAAAATAAAAAATATATTAATAGAACTATGCGCACTGCATAAAGAAACAGATTTTTATGAGATCAAAGAATTAGGGAAAGCGCTTATATACAGTTTGGGGCTAGAGATAAGAGACTCTAAAATATATAAAGTAAGAGAGAGTGTGGATAATGACCCTATGAAGTACATAAATGATCTTGCATCTGTAAAAATATATCCGCGGGCTCTGTCAAGAATAGGCGCGAGAATGGGCAGACCTGAAAAAGCTGCAGAACGAAAGATGGATCCGCCAGTACATGCACTTTTTCCAATTGGAGATACACCGCATCATAAAAGGTCAATAAAAAATGCTGCTGAAAGCAATGATAATAACGGAGAGGTTGAGATCAAGATCGGAATTAGAAAATGCCCGCAATGTAATAGTTATACAACTTCAGCAGTCTGTCAGAAATGTAAAGTGTTAACTGAATTTGTTAGACCAGAAATTAAAAAATTGCAAATTGACGAAGTATGGGAAAATGCTAAAAATAATCTGGGCTTAGACGAATCGCCAGAAGTAAAGGGTGTAAAAGGGTTGATCTCTAAAGAGTTTTTATCAGAAAATTTAGAAAAGGGAATATTGAGAGCTATTCATAATGTTTTTGTATATAAGGATGGAACAATCAGATTTGATATGAGCGATCTTGCTATGACCCACTTTAAGCCTATAGAAATAGGACTAACGTTATCAAAGGCTTATGAACTTGGGTATTCAAAAGATTACAAGGGGCAGGATCTTGTAAGCGAGAATCAAATATGCAATTTAAAGGTGCAGGATCTGGTAATATCCAGATCTGGTGGAGAATATATTAAAAAAGTAGGAGACTTTATAGATGACCTTCTAGTCAGATATTACAGGCTACCCGCGTTTTACAATTTTAAAGATTTGAATGATGTAATTGGGACACTTGTAATGGGTTTATCTCCACATACATCTGGAGCTGTGCTGGCCAGGGTTATAGGATTTACAGATGCGCATGTTTGTTTTGCACATCCTTTTTTTCATGCTGCAAAGAGAAGAAACTGTGATGGAGACGAAGATTCCATTCTATTGCTTTTGGATGGACTGATAAATTTTTCCAGGCATTTTTTACCGTCAACACGTGGAGCATTGATGGACGCGCCATTGTTGCTCTCTACAAGAATCAATCCTACGGAGATTGATAAAGAGGCTCTAAATGTAGAGATTATGGATCATTATCCTTTAGAATTTTATCGTGAATCTATGGAATATAAAAATCCTAAAGAAATCTCTAAATATATAAAGACCATAAAAACTATTATTGACGATGATCCTTTTGATGGCTATATGTTCAGCAATAGCACAGAAAACATAAATGATGGAGTGATTGACAGTGCTTACAAAACACTTGCAAACATGCAAGAAAAAACTGATGCACAGTTGAATCTAGCAGTAAAAATCAGAGCTGTAGACGCTCAGGATGTAGCTTCAAGAGTTATAAATAGTCACTTTATTCCCGATATTATGGGGAATCTCAGGAAGTTTGGAACTCAGACATTCAGATGCAGCAAATGTAATACTATATACCGAAGAATCCCGTTAAATGGCAAGTGCAAGAAATGTGGTGGTACCATTATACTTACCACCTATAAGGGTGGCATTGAAAAGTATTTAAAAACCACAAAAAGCATAGCTGAGAATTTTAGTGTGCCGCTTTACACGAAGCAGAGAATCGCTTTACTGGAATCATCTATCAACTCAATATTCTCAGAAACTGAAGAATTAAAGGAGAGTAATAAAAATATAAAAAGATTGGAGGATTTTATATGATTGCAAATCTATTTGTAGTAGGTCCTGCAGGATCTGGAAAAACCACCTTAACAGGTGCCTTTAGAGACTGGATGCGAGATCAAAATTACGAAGCGATAATAATTAATCTGGATCCGGGTGTCGAGACTTTGCCATATACACCTGATGTGGATATTAGAGAATGGATCTCATTAGATTCCATTATGGCAGAATATAATCTTGGCCCTAACGGGGCGCAGGTTTTAGCAGCAGATTTTATAGTAAATAATCTAGACAATATAAACAACGAGATTTACAATTTTGATTCTGATTACGCGATTTTCGATACGCCTGGGCAACTGGAACTGTTTGCATTCAGGACTTCCAGTGAATATACTTTCAATACACTAAGCGAGAATAGAGGAATGCTGGCATTTATGATAGATCCGGTATTAGCATCTAGTCCTTCAGGCTTGATATCACAGCTTTTGCTGGCAAATACCGTATTTTTCAGATTCCAGTCCCCCTACATGAACGTTCTGACCAAATCCGATCTAATAAGCAATGAAACACTCGATCAGATTATAAGATGGAGCGAGAACTCTGACGAGCTGTATGAAGCATTGATGAATGAAAAAGTAAAATTTAACTCGATGCTGAACCTTGAAATTTTTAAGGCATTAGAGAGCTTGAAAGTGTTCAGGAACATAACAGTTACATCATCAAAAGATAGCACTGGCTTTGAAGAAATATACAATCAGATCCAGCTAATTTATTATGGCGGAGAAGATATCGAAAAGCGTTAATCTTCACTAAACAATTTAACAAGGATCTCTTTTTCTATTTCTATGATTGCATATTTTCTATCTTTTGCAGCCCCAGGGTTAACTAGTACAGTATTGCCATGCTTTAAGAGCCCCTGATTTTCATGCATATGCCCGGCAAGTATCAATTTTGGCGGAATTTTATCTATTGCTGCCCTGATACCTTTATTGCCAACATGTCTTGAACGATCTTTAATGAGTGAGTCTAAAAAGCCGTAAGGTGGCTGATGCAATAACAGTATAGAATCTTCTGTAAGATTATTTGACAGAAAATCATATGCTTCTAGATCCGTGAACTCAAAACCTATGTTTATTGTCGAGATATCTGCTCCACCAAATCCTACAAATCTAAATCCTTTAAAATAAAATACATTCTTATGCATGTTTATGACATTGTAACAATTCATCAATTCCAGTATTTTTGGTGGGTCGCAATTTCCAGGGATCGTTAGCATGGTTGTGGAATTCAACTTGAAAATGTCTGAAGCAGATTCACTTGGCCCAAAATCTGTAATATCTCCTAAAATTGCTATTAAATCTGGATTATGTTTAATTATCAGCTCATCTATATAAAAGTAAGACACTTGCGAATGCAAATCAGCGAGTGCTAATATTTTCATCAATTTTCTCCTGCTTAGAAAGGAAAAAATGATTTATGTACCCGTTTCCCATTCTTCATAATATCTTTTTTGATCTTCATTTAACTTATCTATAACGATATTAAAATTCCGTAATGCTGCTTCAGCTACATATTCATCAATCTCTTCAGGCACTGAATATACCTTATTCTTTAACGTATCATGATTTTTAACCACGTATTCAGCAGTCAATGCTTGCAGAGAAAAGCTCAGGTCCATAATCTCGACTGGATGTCCCTGACCGGCAGCAAGGTTTACAAGCCTGCCTTCACTTAAAAGATATATTTTTCTATTATCCTGAAATTCGTACATGTCCACGCTTTTTCTGACATTGCTTTTAGAAACAGCCATCTTTTCGAGATCCCTTTTTGATATTTCTACATCAAAATGCCCGGCATTTGCGAGTATGCACCCGTTCTTTGCAACCTTTAAATGCTCAGCCCTGACTACATCTTTCATACCCGTAGCAGTGATAACAAAATCTGCATTTTTAATTGCCTCCATCATGGTGGAAACATTAAAGCCATCCATATGCGCTTCCACGGCCTTTACAGAATCTATTTCAGTTACAGTGATCTTTGCCCCTAATCCTCTTAACCTGTTTGCGATGCCTCTTCCACACCACCCATAACCGGCAACAACTATATTTTTTCCTGCCAGTGATAGATTCGTAGCGGTCATTAAACCGTCGATAGTACTTTGCCCAGTTCCATATCTGTTGTCGAACAGATGTTTCATCTTTGCATCATTTACATCAAAAATCGGAAACTTTAAAATGCCTTTCTTTTCCAATGCTTTTAACCTTACCACGCCAGTTGTAGTTTCTTCATTTCCGCCAATAGTTTTAAAGTTCTTACTTTTATGTATTAAATATGTTAAATCCCCACCATCATCAATTATTATGTCAGGCTCAAAGTCTAATACTTTATTCAGGTTATCGTAATATTCTTCATCAGATTCCCCCTTGCGAGCATAAACATCAATGTTCTCTCTCAAGGCATTTACAACAAGATCATCGGAGCTGAGAGGATTGCAAGATGCTAATTTTACTTTTGCTCCTCCATTCTTTAGTGTTAGTGCAAGCACTCCAGTTTTTGCCTCTACATGTAAAGCCATACCTATTTTCAAATTTTTAAAAGGTTTCTCCTTTATAAACCTATTTTCTATCTCATTCAGTATGAACATATGTGATTTTGCCCAATTTAATCTTAGCACACCTTCGTTTATCATAAATGATGATAGTACATTCATATTAATTATTTTTTCCAGTTTTAGAGCTTGTCAAATCTTCGTTGATAAGTAAATAATGTTTCATTTTGCCAAACTCATAGGATTATCTGAACATCAAAAACTCTTTTATTTTAGCTTTCCAGCTTCCTTCTTCCTATCGCAGAAATTTAAACTCTTGGAAAGCGCCGAGGGGGAGATTTGAACTCCCGAGCCCTTACGGGCAATAGATCTCGAATCTATCGCCTTAGCCGGACTAGGCTACCTCGGCATATCAAACAAGATATATGTTTAGCTATATTATATTTTTTAGTATACTAAAAAACAATATTCAAATCATAACAGCATATCTATGAAGCTTTCAAGCCTGATCTTAGTTCTCTCATCCACATTTATAGGTTGATTCCCTTCAACTGTTAAAATTGGGACGTCTATGTTTTCTTTGAGCACCATATCAGTAATCTGGCGGTGGCAGAAACTCTGCACATAATGGATCAATCCATCGATTTTTCTTATTTTTATTTCTTTTTTAATGTCTGTGATCCGATCGAAGATTGAATAGGGATAGGTGTATGATAGATATCGATCCATCCAATTTAGATTAGGGTATGGCATAGAAAATTGCCTTTGAACTTCGTTGAATACTACATAAGCATTATTTTTTTCTAAAAAATTGTATATGTCCAGGAAAATTGGAGGCACACCTACATATCCCAATCTTATACTGTGTTTTATGGGTTCTCTATCTTTACTAATCTCTATTAGATTTTTAGCATTTTTAATATAAAGATCAAGATCGCCATTGAAATCACTGGTTGATATTAGATAGATATGATTTTCTTCACTGTGTATCTTATTTTCATGATAGGTCAACTCATCTATTTTCCATGCCAGTTTTCTCGCAGTTTCTATTTTAGGCAATACTGCATCTATGTCTGAATAAGATACATTCAGAAATCTCATAAGCCTTTCAATTTCTATTTTTAATGCATTCTTATCTTTAGGGTATGGATAAGAAAACGGATAGGTTCTTATTTTTTTATTCTCAAGAGTTTCTAATAATGAATCAGTGTTGCTACAATCTCCCCGAACCACTCCTATCACCAGATCCATCTTCTTCTCGATAGCTACCGAATAAAGACCTTTGATCCAGCTACAAACTGAGGCAGGATATCCAGATTCTTCTGCAAAATCTATGTATTTTGCCGGGCTCTGAGATGAAATAAATACATTATTTAAATCATATGTCACGTTTCCAGAAGCAAACAGAGGTTCTATTGGTACTGTTGTTGTTATTCCAATATTCATCAAAAAAGACATAATTTATGATATTATATATAGTTTTATCACGCAAAGTTAATATTTTATAAAATAATATTAATAGTGATGAACAACAAAAAAACCATGTATGGATTTATAAATATAACCCCTATAGATGAAGCATTAAAAATGATTTATAGCTTTTCAGATCTTGTTAAGCCTAGCAGATTTGAGATTGTAAATATTAAAGATGCTATAGAGCGTATTAATTTCGAAGCTATTTTAGCAGATAAAGATCTGCCGGAATTTAACAGGGCTGTAGTAGATGGCTTTGCATTGAATTATGAGTATACACTCAGTGCCAGTGCTTCAAATCCTATCGAATTTAATCTGAATACCAGGATCGAACATGATACTGATGCTGTTGAGATTTATACTGGTAATGAGATCCCTGTAAATACTAATGCGGTTGTAATGGCAGAAGATGTTGAAATTGATGATAAAAAAATCAAAGTATTAAAACCAGTCCGTAAATTTGAAAATATATCTCTTAAAGGAGAGGATTTTAAAAAAGGGGATTTAATAGTGCAGGCGAACAAAGTAATAAAACCACATCATATCGCAGCATTGGCAGCAATTGGAGTTCAGTCTTTAAAGATATACCCGAAACTTAAGGTTGGGGTGTTAGTAACAGGTACTGAGTTAACTGGTAAGGAACCTAAAGTCCGGAACTCTACCGGGCCATTTATTTTAAGTTTATTATATAAACAATATATAGAACCTTTGGATTTAGGAATAGTAGAAGATGACCTGGAATTAATAAAAAAAAGGATCATGAAATCATTAGACATTGTGGATATACTGATTACTACAGGGGGCACAAGTCTGGGTAGAAAAGATTTTGTGCCAGAAGCTCTGGAGTCTTTAGGAAAAGTATATTTTAATGGTGTTAATTCAAGACCTGGCAAAACTGCAGGTTTTGCAGTAGTAGCAGGTAAGCCTGTGTTTTTAGTATCTGGTTTTCCGGTAGCTGCAATGGTATCTTTTGACATTTTTATCTGGCCATACATAAAGAAAGTACTTAGAATCGATGATTATACACCATCTATTATTAACGGTTACATGACAAGAAAAGTAGCGAATCCATCAGGTGTTAGATCCTATCTGAGAGTGTATGTATATTTAAAGGATGGTGTTTACAGAGTAGAGCCAATGCGCATAACAGGGTCTGGAATTCTATCATCGCTGACAAAAGCCAATGGCATGATTGTCATAGCAGAAAAAAAAGAGGGAATCGAGGAAAATGAGCTCGTAGAAGTCCAGATGTTTGATAAGGTAGGTGAAGAAATATGAGTCTGGTATTTCATGAAATGGTTTCAATAGAAGAAGCAAAAATGAAAATATTAAAATTTGCGGACATTAAGCTAATCCCAGAGACTATAAATATCGAGGATTCTGTATATAGAATACTGGCGCAAGATATAGAAAGCAATATTGATTCCCCGCCATTTGATAGAGCTGAAGTAGATGGTTATGCGGTTAATTCTCAAAACGTGGAATTTGCAGAAGAAGATCATCCTGTTCTTCTAAATATTGAAGGTATGGCAAAGATAGGAGAAAAAGCTTTAATGTTGCATAGCGGTGATAATGCTATAGAAATTGCCACCGGAGCTTTAGTTCCTTCCGGTGCAGACAGTATTGTGATGGTAGAATATACAAAAAAAGTTGGAGATAAAGTTGCAATTTACAGAGCCACGGTTCCTGGAGAAAATATTAGCCAGACAGGATCAGATATTATGCGTGGAGATATAGTGTTGAGGAAAAATAGCGTGATAACAGCCAGAGAACTTGGCGTGTTAGCTGCTGTAGGGCTCAGATCTATAACTGCAAAAAGGTGGTTAAACATTGCGATATTATCCACTGGTAACGAGCTTGTAAAACAGGGGACCGAATTACAAGAAGGTGAGATTTATGATACTAACGGGTTGTTGATTAAAGCTGTTTTAGAAGAGATCCCGGGAGTGAAAGTAGATTATCTGGGAATACTTAAAGATAATTATGACATAATCAAGGATCATATTTTTAAAGCACTAGAAAAATACGATATTATTTTAACCTCTGGAAGCACATCTGCCGGCGAGGGGGATCTGGTATACAAAATATTATACGAATTTGATGATCCAGGTGCAATCTTTCATGGAGTGAAAGTAAAGCCTGGCAAACCTACTTTGTGTGCGATACATAAAGGTAAAATATTGATGGGATTGCCTGGATTTCCAGTTTCTGCACTGATGATTGTACACTCTATATTGATACCTACAATTTATGATATCTTGGGGATAAGGCAAGAAAGCAAAAAAGATATTAATGCAGAGTTGCCGTACAAACTTAAACTCACATTAGGAAAAACGAATTTAGTGCCTGTAAACATAATTAAATCTTCACGATACACGGCATATCCGGTCGTTGGAGACAGCGGTTCTATTTATAAGCTGAACTATGCGGATGGGTATATAGAGACCCCTGATAATCGGGAATTTTTAGAAAAGGGAGAATCAGTAAAAGTAACTTTGTTTTCCCAAAATTTAGAGCCCAGTAATCTGGTATTAATAGGCAGCCATGACCCCGGGGTAGATCTCCTGATTAGTCTGATACCCAGAAAGATTTCTGCCAAAATAATAAACATAGGGTCTATGGGCGGAGTAATTGCAATATCACGCGGAGAGTCGCATATATCGGGAGTGCATTTACTGGACAAAAACAGTTTGAAATATAATGAGTATTTATTAGAGAAGTACAATTTAAGCAACTGCAATCTCATTGCTGGATATAAACGAATGCAAGGTATTGTGTTCAAAAAACAAAATCCTTTCAGTATAAAATCTATTAGAGATATCGTTGATCAAAATTTAATATTTATTAACAGAAATCAAGGTTCAGGTACGAGAACTCTTACAGATTATTATTTAGAACAGATTTATGGCTCAGAATTTAAAAACATTACAAAGAACATAAGAGGTTACAAAAACGAAGCAAAAACTCATTCTGCTGTAGGAGCTGCAATAGCGCAGGGCAGGGCAGATGCGGGCATAGCAATAGAACACACTGCCCATCAATATGATCTAGGTTTTATTCCATTAAAGGAAGAACATTATGATTTTCTAATTTTAAAAGAGAACATGGAAAATGAATATGTACAGTTGTTTCTAGAGTCTTTAAGAAGTGAGCAGTTTAAGAAATCGCTGGAATCAAGCTTTAGAGGATATAAGATATCCGACGCGGGTAGGATCATAAAATAATGAAAATAATATATGCTACAAAAAATCCGCATAAAGCACCAGTATTTAAAAACGGTAACCCAGCCTGAGGCTTACCTTTCGTTGCTCGAAATAATAAAAATATCAATCCCACGATACTCCCGAACAGAGCTGCTAATCCAACAAAGATATTTAGATATTCCATAGAAGAAATCATGAGTACTGCTGGAATTATTGCATCTCCATATCCTAGATAGAAAGCTCCTCTTTCTGTATCTTCGGATAATTTAACATCACTTCCATATGAAAATTCTGAGTTTTTAGGTATTACAAAAAGAGCAGGTACTTTATTTGACACTACAGTTTCCGCTAGAGATACCATATGCTTTGTTTTGTATACAGCTAAAGCATCATATATTGCAAATACTACGAGCAGTAAGATAGCGGGTAAAACACCCAGGGACATACCTATTATTACAGCTACTCCAGCACCAGCTATTACGCCCACAGTATCTACAATGTACCATTCTGGCTTAACTATTACTAGAGCTATTACAACAATTGGAATGATAAATGACAGATAATCTGAAAAAGGTATATTTAAATAATATAGTATTGGCGGGATAACATATAAAAAAGCAAGAAAAATAACCAGATAAAACATATATCTGATAATTTTATCTAAATGTTTTCTTGCTAAAAACAGGATAAATGCAGTTACAACGATCAGGGATACTATAAAATAGATAATTAACAGAGGATTATTTTGCTGTCCTGGAAAAGCCTGATAGGTGACAGGAAATAGAGGTAGAAGTACTATTGCAAATAACTGAGTAATGATAAAGAGCAAACTTACATTGATCAGGCTAACATCCAGTTCTTTCATTGATAACTCTAAACTAGTACAATATCTATAAATCTTTTGGTTCGCTATTCCTAAATATATATATACTAAGGAAGCAATTCGCCTTACCTGTTATGAAAATCTTAATAATAGCCGAAAAGTTCAACGTTGCACAAAAAATTGCATATTATTTGTCAGAGGGTAAATCCAAAACTGTCAGAGATGGAGCTCAAATATATTTTCACTTTGAAAATAATAACAATGAATATTTTGTAATGGGTCTAAAAGGTCATGTTATCGAATTAGATTATGAAAAAGATTTGAGCCACTGGAATATAGAAACCATTAAAAAATTGCCAAAAAGCAGGCCTGTAAAAATTATAAAAAATAAAGGCATAATCAATACCCTGAAAAAGCTGGTAAAAAATATAGATCTGATCATAGTAGCAACAGATTACGATCGTGAGGGTGAACTTATAGGCGTGGAGGTTCTTGAGGCGCTGGATGCAAAAAATTTTAAGAGAGCTAAATTTAGTACTATAACCAGGAATGAGATAAAAGATTCATTTGAGAATTTAATTGATGTTAATTTTAAGTTGTCAGACTCGGCTGAATCAAGGCAGTATGTAGACTTGGCGTGGGGTGCAGCGCTGACCAGATTTTTATCTATTATTGCAGAGCATAAAGGCAAGAGTTTTTTGTCTGTGGGAAGAGTACAGAGCCCCACTTTAGCATTGATTGTGGATCGGGAGAGACAGATTTTAGAGTTTGTGCCTACTCCTTACTGGAACATTTTTGCAGATTTTAAACACTCTATAAAATTTACTGGCTCGCACGTAAAAAATCCATTTGAAAAAGATCCTGTAGATATCTTTAATAGTATTAAGGATGAAAAGAAAGGAACTGTTAAAAGCTTTGAAAAAGAGGAACGAAAAATATATCCTCCGATTCCATTTAATACTACTGACTTTTTGAGAGAATCTACAAAACTAGGTATTTCAGTGTCAAATAGCATGAAGATTGCTGAAGATCTATATATGTCAGGATATATTTCATATCCTAGAACTGACAATACTGTATACCCTAAAGCATTGAATCTTAAGACAGCACTTACAAATATTAGAGGATCTGAATTTGACAGAGAGATCAGTGAGATTTTATCACAGGATAAGATAATACCTTCCAGAGGAAAAGTTTCTACGACAGATCATCCCCCTATTTATCCAGTAAAACCTGCTAAAAAGAAAAGCCTGAAAAAAGCATACTGGGATGTTTACGAGCTTATAGTGCGCAGGTTTCTAGCAACATTAGCACCATCGGCAGTGACAAGCAATGCAAATGCTATTATTGAAATAAAAAGCGAAGATTTTTCAGCCAAAGGCTTAAAAATTGTTAGCCCAGGATGGTCAAAATATTATCCATATATAAGGATCGCAGAACAGGACTTACCAGACCTAGTTCCAGGAGAGCTAATTTCAGTTTCCGATATCAAGAAAGAAGAAAAAATGACCTTGCCACCACCCAGATATAGTCAGTCCAGTTTACTAAAGGAAATGGAGCGATTGAAGCTTGGCACTAAAAGTACCAGGCCTGAAATTATAGAAAAATTGTTCACCAGAGGATATATTGAAGGAAATCCTATCCGGCCTACAAATCTTGGATTTGCGCTAGTTGAAGCACTGGAAAAGAACAAAGTTGATGCGGTAAAGCCTCAAATGACCGAAAAATTGGAGATGGATATGGATCAGATAGTTGAAGGAACTGTAAACAAAGAAAAAGTTATAGATGATTCTAACAAGATGCTAGCACAGGTCATTACAGAACTGGAGTCTAAACAGGATCAGATTAGATCAGAACTTAAAGAAGCAATACGCTCAGACACCATATTTGGTAAATGCCCAAAATGTGGAAGCGACTTAATTCTGGTTAAATTCAAGGGCGGAAAATTTCTAAAATGTTCGTCCACTACATGCGATTTCAAAACCTCATTGCCAAAGACAGGTAAGATTGAGATTACTGATCAGAAATGCGAAATTTGTGGATCTCCGCTAATTAAAATAATCAGGAAGGGGCAGAGCGTGGAACTTAGATGCATAAACGATAAATGTGAATTTAATAAGAAAAAAGATTATATAGGAAAGTGCCCAAATTGCGGGAAAGATCTGGTAGTTAGACAATCTAAAAATGGTAAGAGATTTATTGGTTGCACTGGGTATCCAAACTGTACAGTTACTTATCCACTCCCACAAAAAGGTAAAATCACATTTACGGGCGAGAACTGTCCAGTCTGCAAAGCTCCGTTGATAGTTTTAGACTTTGGAAAAAGTAAGCGTAAAGTTTGTGTAGATTATAAATGCTCGTATAACAAAAAGAGCTCTGATAAATCAGAGAAAATAAGCAATGAAAATTAAAAAATAATATGATAATATGTGTTTTGGTATTGAAAGAGTTTTTATAAAGCTAAGTAATTTACCTTTTTGCAATGGCTAATATTAAAAACCAAAATGATATAGTAATGATTCCAAAAGAGCTATTACCGATATGGAAGATGAGATTAAAAGATAAATTTGATATAATAGTATCTGATTCAATTTTAAAAATCTTAATTATAGCACATTACAGCAAAGGAAGCTGGAAATGGCATAGAGCATATGAAGAGATTGTAAAACAGTATAAAGAAGAAGGGTATAGCATGAAATTAGCGCAAGAAAAAGCGAATCAATTGATCAAAGCATTTTCTGGAATATGAGAAAAAAAGATATTGAATTGCTGTTGCAGAACCTGGACTTTTTAGAAGATCCCGACAATTTACTGGAGCAATATCAAACTCCTGCACCTATAGCAGCAGATCTATTGCACATTGCATACATGCATGGAGATATATCGAATAAAGTTGTGACCGACCTTGGTTGTGGTAATGGAATTTTTGCAATAGGTGCTGCAATTTTGGGAGCTAAGAAAGTATATGCAGTAGATATAGATCAAAGGCAGTTGAAAATTGCAGAAAAAAATGCAATGAACTTAAATTTAGACATAGAATATATAAATAAAGATGTTAAGTACTTTGATATAGAATCAGATACCATACTTGAAAATCCACCATTTGGGTCGCAGACAAGAAACGCGAACATACCGTTTTTAGAAAAAATTAAATATGGAAAAGTATCCTATATTTTATACCATAAAAAGAGCATTGAATTTGTTTATGGAAAAATAAAAGAATTAGGTTATTTTATAGATTTTCAGAAAAGTTATAGTTTTGAGCTTCCATATCAATTTAGTTTTCATAAAAAAGCAAAAAAATATATTGAAGTAATATTATTAAGGGTAAAAGGTGAATTTACTTGAAAAAGATTGTATTGCCAGGAGAAACAATAGGTGCCGCGGAAGAATATTTGCCAGGCTATGGTACAAAAGAAGAGAATGGTATGATATATGCTACTGTTGTGGGGGAAGTGTTAACAGATTCGAAAAATATGATAATATCTGTAATTCCAGCAAATCCGATAGGTGAGTTAAAAATTGGAGATTTAGTATATGGTGTGATAACAGACCTGATGAAAGATTTTGTGATTGTACAGGTGATAGTAAATGGTGATTTTGAATCTATAGCGGGTGGTGTACAAACAGGTACTGTCCATATATCTAAAATATCAAAAGTATATGTGGACAAAAGCGATGAAGAATTCAGAGTGGGAGATATAGTAAGGGCCAAAGTGATCAAGGTAAAGCCTTCTTTGCAGTTAGCGACAAATGAGGATGATTTAGGAGTAATAAAAGCATATTGTGGCAGATGCAAAAAAGCTTTAATACGAGAGAATGATTTACTTGTATGTACAAGATGTAAAAGGAAAGAGAAGCGTAAGATCGCAAAGGATTATGGGCTTGTAGAATTTAAATATAAAAATTGATGGGAGAATTAAAAATGAAAAATAGAAATAATAAAAATAGTTTAGACAAAGAAGTAAAAGATCTAAAAAAAGAAGTGCAGGAAATGAAAACTGCATTAAGAGACCTGATTCAGTTTGTGTTTAAAGATGATGACGAAGAAGAGGATGAATTCGGACCTTTTTCGAATAATTAGAGTGTGAAAAAATAAAGTAGGTGAAAAATAGTATGGCTATGCCTTTGAAAGTGATGGAAGAGTTTTTGAATAAAAGAGTATCGATGCTATTGAAAGATAATAGAATATTGGAAGGTAAACTTGTAGGTTATGACGAATACATGAACATGATCCTAGAAGATACTGAAGAAACGGCTGCAGAAACGGTAAGAAAGTTAGGAGTTGTAGTTGTAAGGGGAAACAATGTAGTAAGAATTTCATCAAAATAGTGGGTGAACATGGTAAAATGCAGTAAATGTGGCGGAGAAATAGATAAAAATACAAATACATGCAAAAGCTGTGGTTATGTTTATTCCCCAGAAGAAATGGAAAAGCTACAGATGAGCGATAATGCAAAACAATGGTTATCAGATACTGCAAGCACGGACAAAGAGGAAGAAAAAGATGCTTTGCAAAAATGGTTATTGGGAGATGATCAATCGCTCGATCAGCTAATTTCTGAGATTGATAGCGGTTTGAGAGAGCTCACTGGGGATGAGATTAAATCTATAGACAAGAATATATCTTCTAGATTAAAAGAGCTAGCTTTTCAGCAGAAAGAATTTGAAGAAAGGGAGCATAAAGTCATTGAGCTGCAGAATCAGTTACAGAATCTTTTAGATAAATTTAAAAAAGAAAATGCAAGTGTCACTGATATATATAATGAGAATATAGCTCTTTTAAAAGAAAATAATGAGCTAAAATATTCACTTTCAAAACTAAATAAAAGGATCTATGATTATGATAGTTTAATGAGTGAGATTGGGAAATTGCTCGGAATTGATTCCTCTAAAGACAGTAGCATTTATATTTTCAAGAAGAAGATAGAAGATTTAGTTTATCAAAAAGAGAGCCTGGTATATACAATAAACAGCAAAGAAAATGAGCTGGAATTGATGAGAAGGCAGTTAGAAAATGCTTTAAATACCTTACCACAGGACTTAAAGTCATTAGAAAAGAAAGAGCTAGAGTTAAATCAGCTAAAAATATCTTTAGATAATTTAAAAAATGAGTTAACTCTGAGAGAGCAGCAGTTAAAGCAACAGAGTTTGTCAATCAAAGAGACTAATGAAACTGGGAACATTGAAGATTTAAAAAGAGAGTTAGAGAAAAAGAATGCAGAAATAGAGAGATATAAATCAGAGCTTAAATTCAGGGATGAGCTTTTGTCTTCTTCAGCAAAGAAGATAGATATTAAGTATTTATCAGAAAAGATGGGAGAGGAAATACAAAAATATAGATTAGAGATTGAAGATTTGAAAACTGCATTAGCGTTAAAGGAAAAAGAGTCTGAAAATCTAGCTGAGAGGCTAAAATATAAAGATGAAGAAATTAGTAGAAGAGAAATGGATCTAGGATACAGGGAAAAAAAGTTGCAGGAACAGTTAAGGCAGTATGAAATGGATAAGATAGAGCTCGCTAATTTTAAAGAACTACAAAAGCAACACAATCTGGAAAATCTAAACGAAGCAATAAAATTAAAAGAAGAAGAGTTGAGGACTAAGACAAAATATTTAGAAGCAAAAGAGCGTGAGATAGAATTGAAAGAGAAAGGGTTGATAGAGAAGGAGGTCGATAGATCTAAAGAAGAAGTGGCATTGGAAATAAAGCAGGAAAAAGTAAAAACTGGTACTAGAAGGCTCGATGATCTTTTATACGGTGGTTTTCCGATCGGCTCAAACATCATAGTTTACGGTCCCGCTTATTCTGGCAAAGAAGTATTGATTTATTCGTTCATAGCGGAAGGGTTGAAGAAAGGAGTTCCATCGATCATTTTGCTATTAGACAAAACTTTAGAAGAAGTTATGCAAGATATGAAATTCGTGTTACCGGACATTGAAGAATACAGGAATAACGGATTATTATATATCGTCGACGCGTATTCTAGAAGTATTGGAGATAAAACAGTATCGGAAGGTGTAGAATATATAAGTTCACAGACAGATGTAAATTCGATTATGAACAGCATCGACGTGTGGGTACAAAAAAATAAAAGTTCTGAAAAATATTACAGGTTAGCAGTTTTAAGCTTGTCAACATTGCTTACCTTTATGGATAGCCAGCAATTATTGAAATTTTTACAGCCATTTACTACTAAGAGAAAAAGGGATAAAGGGGTAACTTTGTACATGATGGAAAAGGGAATACACAGCGAAAATGAGGTACAGATGATATCTTATCTGATGGATGGGATAATTGAATTTAAAACTGAAGGTTCTAAGACATTATTGATGGTGAAAGGCATATCTGAAGTTCAGAGTAGATCATGGATAGAAGTTACATCTTCTAAGACCGGATTGATAATGGGTTCGTTTACTCTCGGGCACATAAAGTGAGGAAATGTATTTTTTAATCAGCATCAGACACAGTTACTTGAAATCTCAGGTATTGACAAAAATTTTAAATTTTTGTATATCAAAAAATGTAGAGTTGCTATATGAACAGTATAACGGAAAGATATTGCTTGATACTGTTGATATAAAATATTTTTTAGATACGCTGGAAGAGCTGTCTACAGTTCACGAAGTTTATAAAATAAATGATTTCACGGATCTAAAATCTATTTTCATTGATAAAAAATACAATACTTTCGCAGTACGCTCAAACACAGAGAACTCTGCTAAGTACAACCAGAAAGCAGGAGCCATAATTTCAGAATTGTATCCAGATCTAAAAGTGGATTTAAAGAACCCGGATGTTACAGTGTATTTAGAATATTTAGGAAAGGAATGGTACTATTTTTGTAAAAGTTAGCTAAAATATTTTATATCCTAGCGTTAAAAATTGTTTCTATATTTTATGATAAAATCAAGAAAGTTTTAAATACTAAGGTTGATATAAAATCAGATGATGATAAGATGAGAATTTTGTTTGTATCACCCCCAACAAATTCAGTAGTAAAAGAGATATTGAATACTACAACCCCCCCTTTAGGCCTTGCTTATTTAGCTGCAATTGCGCGTCAGAAAGGGAATGATGTAAAAATCATAGATTCTTTGGTAATGAATATGAGTTTTGATAATCTAGAGAAAGAGATCAAAAACTATAATCCAGATCTAGTTGCGATTACCTCTACAACTTCCATGATATATGATGCGTATAAGGTTTCAGAGATAGCTAAGAACATTAATAATAATATTAAAGTTGTGCTAGGTGGTCCACATGTTACCTTTACACCAGATATCACATTCAGTGAAAATCCAAATGTTGATTTTATAGTTCGTGGCGAAGGCGAAACTGTATTTTCAAATCTCTTAGACTTTCTAGATGGGAATTATAATTTAAAAGATATCAGGGGTTTAAGCTATAAGAAGGATGATAAAGTTGTAAACAACCCACCTGAATTATTGATAAAAGATATAGACACTATACCATTTCCCGCATTAGATCTATTGCCTATGGATAGATATATGATGGATAACAGGCCTTTTGGAACAATAATGACATCTAGAGGCTGTCCTTACAACTGCTCATTTTGCTCTTCATCGTTGCAATTTGGTAAACAGTGGAGAGGACATTCAAGTGAAAGGGTGATGGAAGAATTAAGAATTTTATCGGAAAAATATAGAAAAAAAGAGATAGAATTTCTGGATGATACATTTACATTGAACATGAAAAGAGCACTCGAACTGAGTGAAAAGATAAAGAAAGAGAAGCTGGATATTACTTGGTCTGCGTCTTCAAGAGTTAATTTATTTACTGATGAATTAGCAATAGCTATGAAAAATGCCGGTCTACATACAATATATTTTGGAATAGAGTCTGGTAGTCAAAAAACGCTGGATTTTATAGGAAAAGGAATAAATTTAGATCTGGCAATCAAAGCGGTGAAAAAAGCTAACGATGCAGATCTGCATTCTCTTGGATCATTTATAATAGGATTTCCTGATGAAACGATTGAAGATGTAAAAAACACAATTAAATTTTCCAAAAAGTTAAAAGTGACCGTTGCGCAATTTACCATTGCCACTCCATATCCAGGTACTAAACTCTGGGATTATGTAATGGAAAAGAAGTTGTTGCTGTCAAGAGACTGGCGGATGTTCACAACTTTAAGCCCGATAATTAAGCTGAAAAATTTTACCTCTAAGCAGATACAGACCTGGCTTACGAAAGCATATATCAACTTTTATTTCAGACCAGTGTACTTAATAAAAGATATTGTAAAAGAGAACGGGTTTGCGTTTCGTAGAATATTACATTTTCCCATTCATTCAATCAAGTCATTCACGTCTAAAAGTTAATTTTTATTTTTTTTATAGAAGCAGTAAAGTTAGTTGTTTTAGCGAGAAGATGCAAGGGCTTCTGCCAATAGAAAAGTTCATATAAATTAAGGTAATAAGAGATTTGCTTGGAGAAAAAGTAGACAGGCAGGGAAGAGGATCTTAGTAATAAGTCATGAGGAAAGTGCAACGGTTGTATAATCTAATACTCTTTGATCCATCTGGGTGAAGGTATATACTATTTAGAATAAGGGTATAGAAGCCGTGGTAGCTCAGTAGGGAGAGCGCAAGACTGAAGATCTTGAGGCCGCTGGTTCAATCCCGGCCCACGGCATTACAATAAAACTTCACTGCTACCAGGTTTTAAACTGTTTTTATAATGTTTTAATACAATGTCGATTTAAACAGTGAAAAACGAAGAGTTAAGGATTAAAGAAAGGATGGAAAAAAGGAAAGTCTTTGTCTGATGATGCTAGACAATATCTTTATAGGAGAAATATAGAAGTAATAGAGTCTAGAGATAAAGAATATGAAAAAATAATAAATTCTGTACAGAGGCTTGGAGCCTGTCACTTTTCGTTTAAAATTTTACTTACTCTTTGGAGGTCAGGAACAGATTAAGGTACTGTCGTCATTTTAATTTTTAAGGCAAATGTAAAAATACAGTTATATTCCTGGCTATCAACGAAGAGTTGACAAAGCCTAAGCTATATAAAATTTAAATAATAAGAGGTATTAAAGAAAATTGAGAATGTTAGATATTGTTTTGTGCATAGATCGTGACGATGATATAGGTAGAAAAACTGGGCTTCATGGGCCGTTTATTGGGCGTGATATAAACCTGAAAGTTGCTAATGCGCTGGGATTGGCAGATCCTGAAGATTCTGATACAAATGCGATATTTGGTGCAATATCTACATATGATACTTTGAAAAATGAAGGTAATGAAGTAGAGGTTGTGACAATATGCGGAGATGTATCGGTAGGGATTAAATCTGACAATATCATTTCTGCCCAGCTAGATTCTGTATTTTCACAACTTAAACCCTCTGGAGTTATATTGGTTAGTGATGGAGTTGAAGACGAATTTATTATGCCACTGATAACATCAAGAGTTACGGTTAAACACCTGAAAAGAATAATAGTAAGGCAGAGCAAGAATCTGGAATCCTCCTATTATATTCTGGTTAAAGCGTTGCAGGATGAGAAAATATCAAGAAAAATAATGGTTCCTGTGGCATTGATACTCCTTGGGTTCAGTGCCGCAATAATATTTATACTTACCTATGCTTTATTATATCCAACTGCTAGATTGCCAGATCCAGCTACTTTTGCACTATCTGTTATCACATTGGTGCTAGGAGTTTATTTACTGGCAAAAGGGTTCAAGTTAGGAACAGGCATTAAAAAAGAGGTACACAAAATCAGGCAAAATTTTGTAGAAGCCAAGTTTTCGTTTGTAGCTAATGTCATAGCTATTTTGTTAATAATTGAAGGAATTATATATTCAGTTCAGCAAACTGCAGTAACAGCTCAGTTTATTTATAAGGCTCTTATATTCTTGAAGACATTCGTGTTGTGGACCTTTGGAGCGGTATTGGTCAGAGAAGGCGGATCAACGTTTGATACATGGTTTCATGATCATAAAGTGCCAACGGGCTTCTGGGTCGCTACAATAACTGCGGTTGGAGTTACTTTGGCAATCTACGGTTCTCTATATTTCTTTACAGTGCAATTGGGATTTGTGTCAGTACAAAACAGTCTCCCGGCAATAATAATCATAGTTATAGGAATAGTGCTGGTACTATTTGCGGGGTTAATGCATCGAATGTTCAGGTACTATCATTCTCTTAAAGGCGAAGAGGCAGAAATTAATGAATTACAATGACTGGAAAAATTATTATTATGTTATATTAAAAGAATTTAGGTTTGATTCTCAAAAAGATGTTAATTCTGCAAAAAAATTGAGTGAAATATTAAAAAGCAATTATCTAAAATATGATAATTTGATAGACATCCTTAAAAATAGAGAGGTTCTGGTTATTGGCGCATCGAAGACAATGAGTATATCCAGATCTTTTATAAATAATAAAGTGTTGATATGCGCTGATTCGGCTATCTCTAACTTACTTGATAGAGACATTATTCCAGACATTGTGGTTACAGATCTAGATGGCCAGATAAATGATCTAATATACGCTAGTAAGAATGGAGCTATTATGGGGGTACATGCGCACGGAGATAACATAGACAAGCTGCGATTTGTCAGGTATTTTAATGTATTATATGGCACTACCCAGGCAGAGCCACTGTATAATATATACAACTTTGGTGGTTTTACAGATGGAGATAGAAGCGTGTTTCTGGCTCACGAATTTAAAAGCAAAAAGATATTACTTACTGGTTTTGATTTTGACAATGTTTCATTTAAAGACAATTTAAACTTAGACAAAAAAAAGAGAAAGTTAAGGTTTGCACAGTTTCTAATAATGGAATTAAAATATAAATATAATGCAAACATTTTTATTTACTGAGATACTTGATTATGGAGCGTTCCAATCTTCTCAATAGATAGGTCCAGGATATCCCCGTTCTTTAGATATAAAGGTGGGTTTCTAGTAAATCCTACACCCTCAGGTGTTCCTGTAAAGATCACATCACCAGGTTCCAATGTAAGCACATTGCTTATAAAGTTAATCAGCTCTGGTATCTTAAATATCATGTTTTTTGTATTAGAACTCTGCATAATTTTTCCATTCAGTTTTGTTTCCAGGTTCAAATTCTGAGGATCTCTGATTTCAAATTTATCGACAATCCATGGGCCAATAGGTGCAAAAGTATCAAAACTTTTGCCTATAAACCACTGATGATTATACTTAAACTGATGGTCTCTGGCGCTTATATCATTAAATATCGTATAGCCTGCAATATAGTTATCTACTTCGTCTTTCTCGATATACTTGCCTTTTTTACCTATTATAACCGCGAGTTCTATTTCATAGTCAAGCATCGTTACGGTTTTTGGAGCGATTATTGGATGTCCATGGCCAATCACTGCTGTACTTGCCTTCTGAAAAATTATAGGTGCCTCTGGCGGTTTTTCACCCTGCTCTTTAGCATGGCTTTGGTAATTTATACCCACTCCCAGCAGTTTTGATACTTTTAGTGGAGGATCCAGTATCTCTGCTATAGGTTCATATAAATCTTTGCTATTTTTTACGAATGCTTCAAGATCTTTTACATATTCTTCGTCAAGCAGCTTGTTAATTGCTACATTTTTTGGCAGGGGTACAAAGTTGTTTTGAGTAACTGCATATTGCTTTTTCTTAAAATATGCTAATTTCATAA
>JAVRLB010000009.1:0-27797 GCA_031961865.1 Thermoplasmatota archaeon
CATTATAGGAATCATAATCTGGGCCATATCCGGTGGTTCGGAAGTGCAGGATCACAATGTTCAGTCCTCCGCTTTGAAGATACTCGAAGAAAGATATGCACGAGGAGAGATAAGCAGAGATGAGTATCTAAAGATCAAAGAAGATCTCAAAAAGTTATAAATGCCAAAAGCAAAAAAGTTTAATTACCTTGAAGGAGATAGTAGCTTGAGGCGAAAAAATATGGAAACTATACAAGAGCTATTAGAGATGGCGATCAGAGCAGAGATAGATTCTGAAAAGATATATTCGGATCTATCAAAAATGGTTAAGAACTATCTATTGAAAGAGAAACTTGAATTTTTGGCGAAAGAAGAAAACGGGCATAAAAAGATGTTAGAGCACATATTTAGCATTAAGTATCCTAACAAGGAGCCAGAGATACCTGACAGCACAAAGGTTCCATTGCCACACATTGTAATAAAAGAAAAAGAACCACTTTCAGATATATTTACTCAGGCAATGGACGCAGAAGAGAAAACATCGAAGTTTTATACAGATCTTTCAAAAAGGATGAAAGGCGAAGAATCCAATATACTAAGCTATATGAGCAATGTTGAAATGTCACACTATTATTTATTAAAAAGCGAACGAGAACTGTTATTAAATTTCGAAAACTATGATCAATATTCTGAAATGATGCATATAGGTCCATAATATTTTATTTTTTAAATTATTTCATCATTTTTTAGAAAACTATTTATTTAAAATGTTATTACTGTAAATGCAGGTGATATTATGAACGAGATTGAGGAGATGTTAGAAATGGCGATCCGGGCAGAAATAGATTCTGAGAAAATATATCTGCAGGTATCGCAGATGGCTAAAAATAAGTTATTGAAAGAAAAACTGGAGTTTTTGGCAAAAGAGGAAAGTAAGCATAAAGAGCTCTTAGAGAACATATTTCACATAAAGTTTCAGGATAGAGAGCTGGAGATTCCACCGAGCACAAAGGTACCATTACCACAGATAGAGATACACAAAAATGAACCATTATATGATATATTAACTCAGGCTATGGATGCTGAAGAAAAAACTGCAGTATTCTACCAGGATCTGGCTAAAAAACTAAAAGATGGCGAGGCTGCAAGTTTAATGCAATATTTAAGCTCTGTTGAAAAGTCACATTATTATCTGTTAGAAAGCGAGAAAGAGCTATTGATGCAGATGGAAAAATACAGTGGCAATTACAAATATTATAGTCTCAACCCCTAAATTCTTTTGAAGTCTCTGTGAATCCATTCTTTCACAACTTTACTACTGTATTTTATCGTTCCTTTAATGTCCCGAGAACTGCCACCTGCGTGATTTGCATTTTTTAACATACCCTCAATCGAAACGTCATCGATCTCTAAATATGCTCTCCCAAGTTCTTCCAGATAATGAGCATCGCTTCCTGCTGAAACTGGAAGATTCAGAGAGCTGGCCAGAAGCACTGATCGTCTATTGTTGCGAGGCAAACATCTGCCATTCATGATCTCTATCACATCAAATTTGTTTGCCCTGACATTTTTCTCTTTTAATCCTGTAATGGATCTGTATGGATGCACAGCAACAGCGATCCCACCACTTTCATGTATTTTTATGATAGTCTCTTCCACACTCATATCCTTCGGAATATTATCTTTTATCCATAATCCGATCACATGACCACTTAAGGTAGAAACTTCGATGCCCGGGATAATCATTATCTCTTTTTCGTCCTTTATGGTTTCATATGCGCCAAAACTGTTATGATCTGTGATTGCAAAGCCATTCAAACCAAGTTTTTTTGCATATTTTACAAGATCCTTAGGTTCGGTGGAAGAATCTGGCGAGTATTTTGAATGCACATGAAAGTCCACTTTCATCTAACTTTTCCTCCGGGCCTAATGTCACGGTCCAGCGTTACAAGATGTTCTTTTATGTGAAGTATCATGGGTCTATTTTTGTCAAAAAATAGAATGCAATATTTTCCAAGCCAGTCTTTAGGCGCGCTGTAAGGTACTTGATACTGTTTAGATCCTGTTGCAGTAACCATATTATCTTCTATATTTTCAATCTTTGCTACCTCAAATTTCAGTTTCTCAAAATTTTTGTATTTGAGAATCTTACCAGAATCAGAAATCAGGTTGTTTGCCTCGACTTTCAACCCAGTTTCTTTGATTTCTGGAAGTAATAAACAGACCTGTTCAGAATCATCTGCTGCCAACAGCATGCCCTCTGATTTCACAGCCCTTATCTCCGCAGGCTCTAAATTGTACAGGAGTATAACATATCTTCCTGCTAGCTCTTCTTTCATATAATATTTTCTCAACCCTGCTATAAGAGTTCTCTCTTCACCGCCAACTTCGAGCTTTAATATGTACAGTCTGTCCGCATCTGGATGTTCGGTAACATCAATAATCCTGGCTACCCGCAAATCCAATTTTTGCCAGTCTTCAAACTGTTCTTCCAGTTCCAGCTTCTTGAACAGCAGCTCTGGCTCTTTCATCTTTAATGGCTCTATATCATTCAAGCTCTCGCTCCAAGATACTGTGGCTATTTTGCTATCATAGCCAAGCATATTCCATATCCTCTGTGAAGTTACTGGCAGATATGGATAGCCCATTATAGCAAGTGCCCTTGCTAACCTTAAAGATAGATGCAGTTTAGTCTTGCATTTTTCTATATCTGAATTATAAAGATCCCAGGGTGCACTGTTATCAAAATAGACGTTTGCATATCTTACCAGCGAAAGCCACTCTTTGAACGCCTTTTTTAAATCCACGTTATTGATCATTTCAGCCATAGAATTAGATATATTTTCTATCTTCTTTAGCAGTTCTATATCTTTGTCATCCAGATCGTGCGGTTCTGGTATTTTATCAAACCTGCTCTTAGTAAAAGTTAGGGCTCTGTTAATAAAATTTGCATATTTATCAATGAGTTCCTGATTGACCATGTTCACAAAATCAGGCAACGTGAAATCAGAGTCTCTCATCTCTGGCAAATTTAAAGATAGATAAAATCTCAACATTTCGGCATCAAAATTTTTAAGGAGATCTGGCATAGTTACTCCGATGCCTCTGCTCTTTGAAAATTTTGCAAAGTCAAATCTTAGATATTCATTTGCAGGCACGTCGTAAGGTAACTCTAACCCTCCATGTGCCATCAACATTGCGGGCCATCTTATGGTATGAAACGGTATGTTATCTTTTCCTAAAAAGTAATAATGTTTTGCATCTGGATCTTTCCAGAACTTTTTCCAGTAATCTGGATCGTTAATGGATTCTGAATATGCAATAGATGCGGATAAGTAACCTATTACCGCTTCAAACCACACATATATCCTTTTATTTTCATATCCTTTAACAGGTACTTCAACGCCCCAGTCTAAATCCCGGGTTATAGGTATGTCTTTTAATCCACCTTCGAGATACTTTTTAGTAAAATTTAGAACATTGGCTCTCCAGAAATTTTTAGTATCCAACCACTCTTTTATCTCTGTTTCAAACTCTGAAAGCTTGAAAAACAGATGCTCGGTATCCTTAAAAATGGGAGTGGTACCACATATCTTGCATCTTGGATTAATTAGGTCAGAAGGGTCCAGGGTCTTGCCACAATTATCACACTGATCCCCACGCGCTTCCGGGTTGCCACAGTAGGGGCACGTGCCCTCTACATAGCGATCTGGCAAAAACCGGTTACAGTGCGGGCAGTACGGAGATACCATTAATTTTGGGTATACAAATCCCTTTTTGTAAATTTCAAGTATAAACTCTTTTACCACCCTTTTATGTACCTCTGAGGAAGTACGCGAATATAAGTCGAAAAAAATGTTCATTTTATCTATGATATCCTTATTGATATTATGATATTTGTCCACAATCTCCTGAGGCGATCGATGCTCTTTTTCAGCTGTGATAGTTATAGGTGTGCCATGCTCATCGCTGCCTGAAACCATCAGCACTTCATTTCCATTCATTCTCTGAAACCTAGAAAATATATCCGCAGGTAAAAGTGCACCTGCCATATGTCCTGCATGTATCGCCCCGTTAGCATAGGGCCAAGCTACACCGATTAATATTCTGGTCATTAAAATATGTAATAACTATTTATATTTAAACTCTATTGGTTCTGGTGATATTTTTATCATTGTTAATTCACTTGCCAATTGAATAAAAGTTTAGCAGTTCAGCAATCTAAAAGCACCACATAAAGAATATTTGGATAGGTATTTTCATATATAGAAATTTTAAATAATTACAAATCTATATTGATCCCGTGGATAATCTAGTAATAGAAACCAAAAATTTGTCAAAAGCATATGGTTCTAAATTTGCATTGAGTAACTTAAACCTTCAGATAAGCGAGGGGGAGATATACGGGCTTTTAGGACCTAACGGATCTGGTAAAAGTACGCTGATGCGCATACTTGCAGGGCTCTCAATGCCTACTTTCGGCACCGCAAAAGTGCTTGGCTTCGATGTGGTAACTAATAATTTTAAGATCAAAGAACTTGTAGGATTTATACCTGAAACACCAGTTTTATACGAATCTTTGACACCAATAGAATACTTCGATTTTATAGCAGCAATGCGAAAACTGAACAGAAACATAGTATTTGGAAGGGTCCATGAGCTCGTAACGGCATTTGAGCTGAACGAGTACCTTAACGATTTTATAGGCTCGTTATCCTTTGGAACAAAACAGAAAATTGCGATAATAGGCACGTTATTGCATAACCCGAAATTAATAATCATGGATGAGGTAATGAACGGATTAGACCCCAAAAGCGCTAGAATTCTTAAGGACCTTATCAAGAGTTTCAGCAATCAAGGAAAGACGGTGATATTTTCCACGCACATTCTCGAAATCGTTGAAAATATATGTGACCGGGTTGCAATATTGAAAGATGGATCTATGGTAGCCGAAGGAAACGTCAAAGACCTCAGAAATATAGTTTCTGGATCTCTGGAATCCCTGTTTTTCAAAGTTACGGGAGAAAGCAACTTTGAAGCTATCATAAACGCGATCAGTGAAAAATTATGAGCTTTAAAATACATACAATATTAACGAGAGAAGAGGCATATCTAGGAATAAAAAATGCGTATGCGGGCAATAAATCAAGCAACAGAATAAATGCAAGATTAAAAAATGTGGTACTTTACAATAACATCAATTTTGCAGTAATATACCTTATTTTATCCGCTTCTTTTTCCTACTATATATATTTATCACACACATTCGCGACTTTAAACGGAGTATTTTTCGTGATCTATCTATTTGTATTTATTGTATCTCTGTTTTATTCAACGCTTTTTCTAGGGAATATAATTGATCTCAATCTAATAGAACCTTTGAAAGTTATGCCCATTTCTAAGCGTACTATTCTGTATTCAATCACGCTTTCATGGCTATTTTATAGTGGTTTATCTGTACTTTTTATAGCTGTGCCGGCCACGATTGTTACATTTGTGATATATCATTCATTACTTACCATTATTATAGAACTTACTTGGTTCTTAATAGTTTTGACATTTGGATTTTCTATCGGTATGTTACTCTCCTTTTTTATATCTTCCAAATCCTATAGATCCAAATCGAAAAGATCTGCAGTTAAACAGGCTTTAAAAGCGTTTATTGTAATTTTCATAATTCTATTCTGGCAGTTAATTTTTTACCTGTCTAAATACATATTTGGATTTTTCAACATTTTTACAGTCAAATATTCTGGATACTGGTTTCTGTTTCCGTTTTCCGCATCTTATTCTGTTGCAAATACTTTGAATGCACCGCTGTTATCCATTTTTACTACAATTGCATATTTGATACTTTTTTCAATAGTTCTCATATACTCTACTAACAGGCTAAATAAATTTATTTTTGAAGGATTTTATGTCAAAGAAAGCTCAAAAAATACAAAAATAAAGCATTCTGTTCTTTCATACAAAGCTCCATGGCTCGGGTATTTAATACGTACCGCTCACTTTTTGGGAAGAAAACCTCAGGCACTAATATCCTTTATAATTCCTTTCGCATTTTTTATACCATTAATAATGAATATAATAGGGCAAACTAACATCTCTTTTACTTATCTTCTAGGTTCATCACTGATAATAGTAATAATGCTCTCTATAGCCTCGCTTTCAACCTTGGTGATGGAAGGCAAATCATACTGGGTGCTGAATATGCTGCCAGTTACAAAAAATCAGCTAGCAAAGATAAAATCCACATCTGAATTTATAATATTCGTGATAATTCTCTCAATAATATTAATTTTAATGGCCTTTATATTGAATCTGTTCAATCTTTTAATGTTGCTTCTGTGGCTGAATATATTGGTCGCAGCATTCGACACACTTTATTTTACAAATATTTACCTGCTTTCAAAGTTGACACCTGATACAGATACAGTTACCCCAACATCTTTTGGTGGTAATATAGCAGGGATGTTGATGATGTTACTTTCCGGGATATTAATTTACGTTCCTTTCGGGATAGTATATGCTATCAAGTTCCTCTATAATCTCCCTGAATTACAATTTTTGGTGCTGGCACTCTGCGCTTATATTATCGTGTTGATAATACTGAACTTATACGAAAATGTAAAAAAACCAAAAACATTTTAAAATTATATTTTTTTCTGCACTAATTCAATTTTTTTAGAGCCTATGTACTTCTCTATCAATTCTGAGAGATCCTTTTCTTCCCCACTGTAAAGCACCTGAGAAACCTTGCTTTTATCACGATAGATAGTAATGCCTTTGCAATGTAATCTGTAAGCGAGTAAAAATGCATTTTCTACCTCATCCAGTCCAGCCTCATTTTTCAGGTTTATAGTTTTAGAAACTGCATTATCTACATGGCTCTGAAACACAGACTGCATTAGGATATGCCAAGTGTAATCTATGTCATGTGCAGTTACGAACAATCTTTTTATCTCATCTGGGAAATCAAAATTTTGCAGTGAGTCAGAGCTTGCAATATCCTTAATCAAGTTTTCAGAATACCTGTTGTTTTTCTTTAAAAACTCTTCGAATTGGGGATTGATCTCTAACAGCTCTGCACCTTCTAATACATGCCTTACAAACACCAGCCCGTATAGCGGCTCGATGCCAGATGAGGTTCCGGCTATGATCGATATTGATCCGGTAGGGGCTATGGTTGTTGTGGCTGCATTACGCATTGGTACCCCTCGATCATGCCATACCGAATTGCCCCATGCTGAAAAAGTGCCTTTTCTTAAGCTCAGATCTTCACTGGCTTTATGGCTTTCTCGCTCCAAAACTGTTGCAATTTTATCAGCCAAATCAATTGCCTCTTTGGAATTATATGGAATCTTTAACTTTAAAAACAGTTCTGCCAGCCCCATAACTCCAAGTCCTATCTTCCTGGTCTGTTTTGTTATATACTCTATTTGAGGCAAGGGATATTTGTTTGCATCAATTACATTATCAAGAAAATTCACTGCTATCCTGATTACTTTCTTTAGTTTTTCCCAGTTAATGGTATCTTCTTCTACAAACTTTGTCAGGTTTATAGATCCAAGATTACAGGACTCGTATGGTAGCAGAGGCTGTTCTCCGCATGGATTGGTCGCTTCGATCTCTCCAAGATATGGCGTAGGATTCTTTTTATTGATCTCGTCAATAAATATCATACCTGGATCTCCAGTCTTCCAAGCTTGCGAAACTATCAGGTTCCATAGCTGTGAAGCAGGAACTGTGGCAGTTACTTCCTGTGTTCTGGGATTGACAAGGTCAAAACTACTATTATCTTTCAGTGCGTCCATAAACGCATCTGTGATTGCAACGCTGAGGTTGAAATTCTGTAACTTTCCATCAAATCCTTTGGCTGTAATAAATGATATGATATCCGGATGATCTATTCTCAAGATCCCCATGTTTGCGCCTCTTCTCTTCCCACCCTGCTTTATTATTGTTGTTGATTTATCAAATATCTCCATAAAAGAGACTGGCCCTGAAGCCACCCCTTTAGTTGAACCTACTAAATCTCCCTCAGGTCTAAGCCTCGAAAATGAGAATCCGGTTCCACCTCCGCTCTTATGTATAATTGCAGCATATTTTACGGCATCATAGATAGAGTCTATCGAATCGTATATAGGAACCACAAAGCAAGCAGATAACTGGCTTATAGATGTATTTGAGTTCATCAAAGTTGGGGAGTTTGGCAAAAATTGCAAATTTACCATGATATCATAGTATTTTCTAATATAATCTTCAATCTCTTCGCTCTTCTCATCCAGTATCTTAAGCATATCTTCAAAATTCACTTTCATCGCATGCTCTTTATTGAGCGAGTCAAATGCTCTTAAAAGCATCTCTTTCTCAAATCTTGATAAGTGTATCTTTTTATTCTCGTACATATATGCTGTGTCACGATCTTTCTGTTTTTTATTAATGTCAAATACCTGCTCATCATAGAGAATCTCTACAAGTCCCACATATCTGGCAACTCGATAGAACATCTCTCTTGGGGTCTCTATGACTCTCCCGAAATCATCTTTCAATAAATATCTGGATTCAAGTACTTTTATAGCATTTACATTCAGTTTTAAATCATCCTTTATACCATACATGTACTTGATCTCGCGAATCTCCTTTCTCTTCTGCCTATATAAAATGTAAGCTTTTGCAGTTTTAACCAGATTTGATTCCATCAGCGTCTCTTCAACCAGATCCTGGATATTTTCTACAGAAGGTACCGAGTTCTGAAATTGCTGAAACAACTTTCTTTCAACGTTTTCTCCCAGCTTTTCGCTTACTTTCTCCGGGTTCTCAGTCTCTTCTGTGCTTTTTAAAGCTTTCAATATTGCATCCACTATTTTCTGACGGCTGTACAAAACATAGTCTCCACTTCTCTTTCTAACCAGACTGATCATACAAAAAATAGATATACAAAGATAAACATATAATTTTCTGTTTTTTTATAAAAAAATAGAAAATATTACAATTATTGCAAATATGCATCAAGCTCAGGATTTTAAGGCAAAACCAATTTTTTAAGAAATAATCAAAATAGCAAGCGAAAGTTTTTTTAATGAATAGCTATTAATGAAACTGGGTATCAGACTTGGCCGGGAGGCTAGGCGTCTCCTGTACTTGAAATCGTCTATACGCAAGGGCGACAGTCAGAGGCGATGTAGCCAGATTACCACCAAGCCACCTTATACTGTTGATGCCCTGTCCTATAAGATCGAAGGTATATAAGGCAGAATCTGTAGAGATACTGCCTTATATTCTATCATGGAAACCCCGCCAGGCCCGGAAGGGAGCAGCGGTACCGTGAACTCTTGGTGCTTGTAGGGGTGCGGGGCTGAAGTATCTGGTGGAGTACTTGATGATGGTCTGAACATTCACTTTGATGTGTCTGATACCCGCTTTTTAATTATATTTTGATACATTTTGAAAAGGAAATCGTCAAGTTAAAAAAAAGTTCGTCAATTTTAAATAAGGATTTGCTATTCCTCTTCTGAGAAATATGTATAATCAAAATGTAGAAGAACTGGAAAGAAAAGCAAATGAACCCGCAAAGAAAGCAAATTCATGGCATTCGTTCTTTAAAGGAAAGATTGAAGTAATGCCAAAATGTTCAATTACTGATTACCAAGATTTCAGCGTATGGTACACACCGGGGGTCGCCGAACCATGTAAACAGATTGCTAAAGATCCTGATATGGTGTATGAATACACCAATAAATGGAACAATGTTGCAATAGTCTCTGATGGATCTAGAGTTCTTGGGCTGGGGAATATAGGGCCACTGGCAGGACTGCCAGTTATGGAAGGTAAAGCTTTACTTTTCAAGTATCTCGGTGGTGTTGATGCGTTTCCTATAATGCTAAATACACAGGATCCAGAAGAGATCATAAAGACTGTCAAGACCATAGCTCCAACTTTTGGCGGTATAAATCTAGAAGATATGGCAACTCCAAAATGTTTTCATATCCTGGAGAGGCTCAGAGCTGAACTGGACATACCTGTATGGCATGATGACCAGCAAGGCACAGCATCTGTAGTGTTGGCAGGCGTTATTAACGCACTTAAATTGACAAACAGAAAAATTAAAGATACAACGATAACAATAGTAGGAGCAGGCGCTGCAAACATAGCACTTACTAGAATATTGATAAAAGTAGGTGCTAATCCTAAGAACATAATTCTGGTGGACAGCAAAGGAATATTAAACGTACATAGAAAAGACCTCGAAAATGAGGCTCGCGATAATCCTTACAAATGGGAATATGCACAGATCACAAATGGAGAGAACAGAGCTGGAGATATGGCAGAAGCAATGGTCGGTGTTGATGTTATGATTGCAGCATCTAAGTCTGGGCCAAACGTTATTAAGAAAGAATGGATCTCTAAAATGAATAAGGATTCTATTGTGTTTGCAGTTGCAAATCCAGTGCCTGAAATCTGGCCCTGGGAAGCAAAAGAAGCAGGTGCAAAAATTATTGGCACTGGCAGGTCTGACTTCCCGAATCAGCTTAATAACTCTATAGGTTTTCCTGGGATTTTCAGAGGTACACTTGATGTCAGAGCAAAAACGATCACTGATGAGATGGCAATAGCCGCAAGCATGGCAATAGCAGCAGTGGCTGAAGAAGAGGGTCTCAGAGACGATTATATAGTTCCAACAATGGAAAATCCATATGTGTTTGCCAGAGAGGCAACAGCGGTGGCTGAAAAAGCGATAGAGCAGGGTGTGGCAAGAATAAAGAAGAGTCATGACGACCTGTTTAATGGTGCATCAATAAACATAGACAGCGCAAAAATGAAGATTAAGTGCATGCTAGATAGTAACTGTATCAGAAAAGTTGAAAACTTTATAAAATAACCAACATTTTTATACTTTTTATTTTTATTCTATTTTTGATGGATCCTAATGATATAAGATTGAGATTATTGCAGAGAAGATTAAAAGATGATGTTGCAGTTATAGATTCTGAGGCTCCAGAGTTATTGAAATTTTTTTCTACGAAAAGTTTAAGCTATCTTCTAATAACAGGCACTGAAATCAAGATAATAGCGCACAAGGTCTTTGAAGAAGAGCTTGAAAATTTGAGATTAGATCATGACATAATCATTACTAAAGATCCAGATCTGGAGCTGAAAAAACTGATAAAAGGCAGAGTGTATGCAACAAAACATATTTTTAAAGAGACTTACGATATTAAGGATATATTCAGCGACATACTTAAAAAACCAATGGAAGAAGATCTGGAATTGTTCAGAGAACTGACCAAAAAAATTGATATATCTTTAAGCAAGGCTGTAGAATCAATAAAAATAGGATTGAGCGAATATGAAGTAAAGGCAGAAATTGATTTTAACTTAGAAAAGTTAGGAATTGATCATTATCTTTATCCTACGGTTGTATTGTTTGGGAAAAGAACAGCATATCCTATGGGCTCTGCATCAGAAAAGAAACTTGAAGAAAACGAGATAATTTTAATAGATACTGCTCCAGTATACAGGGGCTATTCTGGCTCTATTGGCAGAATGATATTCACAAATTTTGATAGTTTTTGGGCAGAAAAACTGAATTTTCTGAACGATGTATTGCAATCTGCTACGGCGATGCTTTTTCCAGGCACTGAAATGCAGAATGTAGATAGTTTTATACGATCTAAATTGAAGATGAAAGGTTTTGAGTATGAACATTATACAGGTCATGCACTTGGTGGCTTTTACAAGCCAATGATATATCCAGGTACATCAGATATATTAGAGAGGAACATGATATTTACTTTAGAACCAGGAATATATATACATAACAGAGGAGGAATAAGAGTTAAGAACCATATTTTAGTAAGGGATAATGGTATTGAGATCCTTGATCGGTTTGGTAAGGTATGATAAACATAATGTATTTTTCACTTTTATATCCAGATACTTTAAATTGCATAATTTGTGATCAAGCATGTGAAAATCAGGGTACTTTGTCAGTTGCTGTTTAAAGCCACAAAACACCATAAAATTTATATGATACTTATGTATGTATGAAAAAGCATTCAATTAAAAATAGCTGGGTCCGTAGCTCAGTACGGTAGAGCATCTGGCTTTTAACCAGGTGGCCGGGGGTTCAAATCCCCTCGGACCCGTAATAAATTTAAAGGAGTAATAATAATATGAAAAAATTTAATGTCCTAGAACATGAATTAGTTCCTGAACATTATTTAGTTCCTCGAGAGGAGGAAGAAAAGATACTTCAAGAACTATCAGTTGATAAGAGTTTACTGCCGAAAATTTATAGATCAGATCCAGCGGTAAAGATGCTTGAAAAAATTTATGGCCCGATAGAGTCTGGGCGAATTGTAAAGATAATACGGGACAGCACTGTAGCCGGAAAGACTATAGTTTACAGAACTGTAGTTGAACAGTAACTAGCTAATTTTAAAAAAATAAAATTAAAAAGGTGTGTTAAAATATGAAAAATGTAATTGATGCGTTCTTTAGAGAAAGAAGTATAGTAAATCATCACATAGCTTCGTATAATAGCTTTATTCCGTCGGCAGATAACGTGGAAAATGTGTTACAGCATATAATAGACAGCACTAAAATCTCTGATGAAGATCTACCTGGCGAGTTAACCTTGGACAGGAGCAAGACTGGCGGCAAGACAATAAAAATAAGGTTTGGCAGAGACAAAGAAAATCCAAACCAGCCTACAGTAAAGTTTGTGATGTCTGCAGGCAGGGGTGGTTCTGATTTTAACAGAATAAAGACACCCATGGAAGCAAGAATTAGAGATTTTACTTACAGTGGCGAGCTGTTCATAACGTTTCAGGAAATTGACATTGATGATAAAACAAATGAAACGTTAATTAAAGAGCCAGAGGAAGTTAAGATCGGCGATATACCGATAATGGTTAAATCTAAAGTTTGCGTTTTAAATGAAAAAAATATTGATGAGTATCTGCAGGATGAATATAGCAAAAAACCGGCAGCAATATCCAAAAACGACAGCTATGAAAAAAAGCTGCAGTTTCTGAAGGAAGATCCTGAAGATCCGGGCGGATATTTTATTGTGTCTGGAACTGAACGAGTATTAGTGACTCTTGAAGATCTGGCACCGAATCGTGTGCTGGTAGAAAAAGAGGATAAATACGACACCACAGTAGAAGTGGCCAAGATATTTTCGCAAGTAGAAGGATACAGATCTTTAATTACTGTCGAGAAGAAACTGGACGGGATGATATTGGTTTCTATACCGGTCATATCCGGTTCTTTATCTTTAATAATACTGATGAAAGCGCTTGGGATGGAGAAGGATGAAGAGATCTATAATGCGATAGTAAGCAATGAAAAGATGGGCCCTATTGTTCTCGCTAATATCGAAGATTGCGAACGTGAGAAAGGGTATATTGATGAAGGTATAATGAGCACCACTGATGCGATTAACTATCTTGAAAAAAGATTTGCGGCAGGACAGGCTAAAGAGTACCGTGAAAAAAGAATCTCGCAGATACTAGACAAGTCCCTATTGCCACACCTAGGAGATAAACCTTCAGACCGTCTTAAAAAAGCACTTTATTTAGGCAGAATGGCCAGAATGGCATTAGAGCTGCATTTTAATTTGAGATCTGAAGATGATAAAGATAATCTGTCAAATAAGCGATTAAAACTTGCAGGTGATCTATTAGAAGAGCTCTTTAGAGATGCTTTTGAATCGTTATTAAAAGATCTGAAATATCATTTAGAAAGGACTTACAATCGAAAGAAGGGAATGATCAAGCTTCGTGCGGCAGTGCGCCAAGATGTCCTTACCCAGAAAATATTACATGCTATGGCAACTGGAAACTGGGTTGGAGGAAGGACTGGAGTATCACAATTGTTAGATCGAACATCCTATCTAAGCATGGTCAGTCATCTGAGAAGGATCACTTCTCCTCTGACAAGGTCCCAGCCTCACTTTGAGGCTCGAGATTTGCATCCTACACAGTGGGGCAGGTTGTGTCCTAATGAAACACCTGAAGGTCAGAATTGTGGGCTTGTAAAAAATGCAGCTTTAATCATAGATATTTCTGAAGACACGCCTGTAGAGCCCATTAAAAAAGAGTTGAATGATAAAGGCTTGAAAATGATAGCCCATGATACTGGAAAGCTTGCAAGAGTGTATTTAAACGGAGATCTGGTAGGTTTTTATGAAGATCCTATAGAACTATTGAACTATCTTAAAGAAAAGCGCAGGTATGGCTATCTGTCTCACAACATCAACATGAGGTATGATAGTATCACAAACGAGCTTATGATCAATGCAGACAAAGGTCGCATAAGAAGGCCGTTGTTTATAGTAAAAGATGGATCGATACTTTACACGCATAAACACCAGGAAATGTTGCAAAGTGGCAAGAAGACCATTTCAGACCTACTGAAAGAGAGCGTGATAGAGTGGGTCGATGCAGATGAAGAAGATAATGCTTTTATTGCAGTATATCCATATAATGTGCCACCAAAATGCCCGAAATGCGGGCATATTTTAAGCAGAAATGATGCTATATGGCTAAATCCAGGTAAAGATGAGAAAAATATAGATTTGATGTGTAATTACTGCAAAGGCACTTTTAAAGTTGAAAAACTGTTAAATAAAGAGCATACTCATTTAGAGATAGATCCTATTTTGATACTGGGTGTGATAGCAGGCATGGTTCCTTATCCTGAGCATAATATGTCTTCGAGAATTACGTTAGGAGCGGCAATGACAAAGCAGTCGCTTGGATTGCCGGCATCAAATTACAGAATGAGGCCAGATACTAGAGAGCATCTTTTGCATTATCCTCAGGTTCCAATATTAAAAACAAGGAGCATGGAATTTTCAAGGTTCATAAAGCGTCCGTCAGGCCAGAATTTTGTGGTGGCAGTGTTATCCTACCAGGGTTATAACATCCAGGATGCACTGGTAATGAACCGTGCTGCGGTTGAGAGGGGGCTTGGAAGAAGCTCGTTTTTCAGAACTTATCAATCAGAAGAGCGCAGGTATCCAGGTGGCCAGATGGATCGATTTGAGATCCCTAGCCCTGATGTAAAAGGTGTGAGAACAGAGGAAGCCTATCGTTTTCTAGACCCGGATGGTATTATATCTCCAGAAAGATTTGTTAGCGGGGGAGATGTGTTGATTGGCAAGACCTCTCCGCCCAGATTTTTGGAAGAACAGACCGACATAATATCTCCGCAGAAGAGGAGAGAATCATCGGTCACGATAAGGCCAGAAGAGAGCGGTTATGTGGATGAAGTGATACTGACAACATCTGAGAATGGAAACAAGCTTATAAAGGTGAAAGTAAGAGATGAACGCATACCAGAGCTCGGTGATAAATTTGCATCGCGACATGGGCAGAAAGGTGTGCTGGGAGCCATAGTTCCACAGGAAGACCTGCCGTTTACCGAGGATGGAGTGATACCGGACCTGATAATAAATCCTCATGCAATACCGTCCAGATTAACAATAGGACATCTGTTAGAGATGATTGGAGGCAAGGTAGGAGCCATGGAAGGCAGGTTTATAGACGGCACAGTGTTTTCTGGAGAGCCAGAAGAGGCGTTGAGAAATGCATTAAAAGAAAACGGGTTTGATTATAATGGCAGAGAGATCATGTATGATGGTATAACCGGTAAGAAGCTGGAAGCAGAGATATTTACAGGAGTAATTTACTATCAAAAACTGCACCATATGGTTGGTGGCAAGTTCCATGCAAGGTCCCGTGGACCTGTGCAGATTCTGACAAGGCAGCCTACAGAAGGAAGATCCAGGCAGGGTGGATTGAGGTTTGGAGAGATGGAACGTGATACTTTAATAGGACATGGAGCGGCAATGGTGATCAAAGACCGGTTACTGGATCAATCAGATGGAACCCTACTTTACGTATGTGGCAATCCCAACTGTGGTCATGTTGCAATATTTGACCGAAAGACAGGCTCTTTAAGATGTCCTGTATGTGGCAATAAATCTAATATATACATGATTGAAACAAGCTACGCATTTAAGTTGATGAGAGATGAAGTAATGTCACTTGGCGTGGTTATGAGAATGGTGTTGGGTGATTTAAAATGATGAGATCAACAATGAGCAAAAGGATTAATTATCTAAAATTCGCATTATTATCTCCGGAAGAGATCAGAAAACTCAGTGCTGTAAAAGTTAGTGATGCAGATACTTATGATGAAGATGGTTTTCCGATTGAACGCGGGTTGATGGACCTGAGAATGGGTGTGATCGAGCCGGGATTAAAATGCAAAACTTGCAATGGTAAGGTAGATGAATGTCCAGGTCATTTCGGGCACATTGAGCTTGCAATGCCAGTAGTTCATGTGGGGTTCATAAAAGAGATCAAAACTTATCTAGATGCTACCTGCAGCAAATGTGGCAGGGTTAAGCTGGATGAGTCTGAGCTTTTGATGTACAAAAGCGAGATCATGAAAGCTATAGAGTCTGGCGTAGAAAGCACTGAAAATTCACTGTTGATTAAAAAAGTGATAGAAGAAGCTACCTCTAAGGCAGTTTGCCCGCACTGTGGGGCAGAGCAGAAAAAGATAATGTTAGATAAGCCAACCACTTTCAGAGAAGATAATGCAAAGATTACGCCCAGAGAGATAAGAGAGCGATTAGAGCGCATCCCGGACGATGATTTACCTTACATCGGAGTCAATCCGAAAGTTGCCAGACCTGAGTGGATGATTTTGACAGTATTACCGGTTCCTCCGGTGAACGTGAGGCCAACTATCACTTTAGAGACCGGAGAAAGAAGCGAGGATGACTTAACACACAAGCTTGTGGATATAATCAGAATCAATCAAAGGCTTAGAGAAAGTAGAGACAGCGGTGCTCCGCAGCTAATTATTGAAGATTTATGGGAGCTGTTGCAATATCATATCACCACGTTTTTAGATAATCAGACATCTGGTATACCACCAGCAAGGCACAGGAGTGGCAGGCCATTAAAAACGCTGGTACAGAGGCTGAAAGGCAAAGAGGGCAGGTTCAGAGCAAATCTGTCAGGTAAGAGAGTTAACTTTTCAGCGAGAACTGTAATATCGCCAGAACCGTTTTTGTCTATTAACGAGGTAGGCGTACCTGAGCTAGCAGCGAGAGAGCTAACGGTGCCAATGATAGTTACACCTTTTAATATAGAAAAAACGAGAGAGATTGTAAAATTGGGGCCTGAGCCAAAAGGTGCCAAGTATATAGCTGGCGCTAATTATGTAATCAGGCCAGATAGTAAGAGAATAAAGATTACGGAATCTAATGCTGAAGAGGTTTCTAAAAAGCTTGAATATGGATGGATTGTAGAGAGGCAGTTAACCGACGGGGACATTGTACTTTTTAACAGGCAGCCATCGCTGCACAGAATGTCAATGATGGCTCACAGAGTACGCGTAATGAATGGCAGGACGTTCAGGTTCAATCTTGCAGTGTGTCCTCCTTACAACGCAGATTTTGATGGCGATGAGATGAACTTGCATGTACTGCAGGGAGAAGAAGCCAGGGCAGAAGCGAGAATTTTGATGCTTGTGCAGGAGCATATACGATCTCCCAGATTTGGAGGGCCTATAATCGGGGGAGTACATGATCATATTACAGGCCTGTTTTTGTTGACTTACAAAAATCCAAAGTTCACTAAAGTAGATGCATTGCACATACTTTCTTATGTAAAATATGATAAGTTACCAGAACCCGTTGTAGAGAATGGTAAGGAATATTACTATGGTAAAGATCTATTTTCTCTTATTTTGCCAAAAGATATGAACTTTGAATATAAAAATAAACTTTGTGAAGGAGAGAAAGTCTGTAAAACCTGCACCTTTGAAACCTGTCCTTATGATGCGTACGTTGCCATAAAAGACGGGAAGCTGATAAGCGGGGCAATTGATGAAAAAGGGTTGGGCGCATTTAAAGGTGTGTTATTGGATAGAGTTACTAGAGACTATGCGCCGGAGAAAGCAGCAGAATTCATCAATAACTTTACAAGATTGTCAGTGGGGGTAATATCATATCTGGGGTTCAGTACAGGCATAGATGATGATGATATACCAGAAGAGGCAAAATATCAGGTTTCCGAAATATTAGATGATGCAGAAACGAAAACGCAGGAACTGATAGATATCTATAAACGTGGCCTTTTACAGGGTTCTCCTGGAAAGTCACTGGAAGAGACACTGGAAGAACTGATCATGAAAACACTGTCAGATTATCAGAAGACTGCTGGTGATGTGGTCAGTAAGGTGCTGGGTATGGATAATTCGTCTGTAAAAATGGCAAAATCCGGAGCTAGAGCGTCAATGTTAAATCTTGCGCAGGTTGCTGCAAATATAGGGCAGCAGGCAGTGCGAGGAAAGAGGATACAGAGAGGCTATCAAAACAGGACTTTGCCACACTTTAAAAAAGATGATCTTGGACCTTTTGCTCATGGATATGTTAGATCCTCATATAAAGATGGATTAAATCCTACAGAATATTTCTTTCATGCGATGGGTGGCAGAGAAGGGCTCGTAGATACCGCTGTGCGTACATCAAGAAGCGGATACATGCAAAGAAGATTGATAAATGCACTTGAAGATTTGAAGGCAGATGATATGAGTAAGGTGGTGGACACTACCGGTGCGATAATCCAATTTAAGTTTGGAGAAGATGGCACAGATCCTACTCGCGCGTTTCAAGGAAATGCTGTGGACATAGACAAGGCGATTACAGAAGTGATACCTGACTACTCAAAGAGAAGGAGGAAATAATCATGATAACTATTTTATGGAAAGAATCACAGCAAATTATAGATGGCTTAAAAGGAGCTTTACCTGCAACGCTGGGTGTGGAATTCAAATTTGAGCATAATATTAAGGTACCATTAAAAATGTATTTGACTGTAGACGGTGAAAATGTTACATATTATGCTCTTGTAACGAGAATTGAGAAATATGTAGATCAAAAACTGGATTTTCAAAGAAAGGCAAAGACCATTGAAAACGTGTTTTTTATAGAAGAGCTAGAACTAATATCTCCTATTCCAGTAAAAGATTTTGAAAATGAGGCTGGCAAACCGATCAAAAAAGTCTCTAAGTTTTCATATTTAAGCCTTGAAGAATATGTCCCTGAGTTGATCAAAAAAGTGCCGGAATTGAGTGAATCTGAATTAAAGATTTATGAATATGGCAAGCAGCAAGGGGTAGAATTGCCGAACAAGCTGATCAAGGACCTGAATGAAAAATTAAAAAACATTGATGTTAAAGAAAAGGAACTGAAAGATATTGTCAAGAAAGTATGCGAGGAATATAAAACAGTGAAAGTTGACAATTATGAAGCTGTAGGAATAATAGCAGCGCAGTCTATCGGAGAGCCAGGCACACAGCTTACTTTAAAGACCTTCCACTATGCAGGTGTAGCAGAGGTGGATATCACAAAAGGATTGCCAAGGTTGATCGAGATTGTAGATGCAAGAATCACTCCGAGCACACCTATGGCAGAGATTTATTTAACTGAAGAATATGCAAAGAACCAGGATAAAGCAAAAGAGCTCGCTAAAAAGATAGAGAGCACTACAGTTCTGGATGTTGCAGATGTGGAAATACTGGAGGCAGAGATGCAGATTCAGGTCAGGCCAGAGCCTAAGAAGATCAAGGAGCGAGGTATATCAGAACATCTGCTGAAAGAGAAAATAGAGAAGATCAAAGGATATAAAATGAGCATAGTAGAAGAAGATCATGTGATAAAGATTTCGCTGGATGAGAGCTCTTACAAAAAGCTATATCTCCTGAGTGAATCCATAAAAAACCTGCTGTTGCAAGGTATATATGGCATAAAAAGAGCGATAATCAAGCTTGATGATGCTACAAAAGAATACAAGATCTTTACGCAGGGCAGTAATCTGAAAGAGATACTAGAGATGGATGGTGTCAATGGCAAGAAGGTAGTAACCAATGATATAATCGAGATTTACAATGTGCTAGGCGTAGAAGCGGCAAGAAATGCAATAATGATAGAAATGAACAAAACGCTGGCTGATCAGGGTCTTTTTGTGGATATGCGGCATCTGATGCTTGTGGCAGACATGATGACCTTTGAAGGGAATGTAGAAGCGATAGGCAGGCATGGTATAGCAGGCAAAAAAGCAAGCGTGCTGGCAAGAGCGGCGTTTGAGATCACGGCCAAGCACCTGATGAAAGCAGGATTGTTAGGTGAGGCTGATGAACTTAACGGTGTGGCTGAAAACATAATAGTAGGACAGCCTATAACACTGGGAACTGGCGCAGTACCATTGATCTATAAGTATGAGCAGAAAGAGGTGAAAAAATGAATTTAGCAAAAGAGATAAAGAATGCTATGGAAACTGGAAAACTGTATTTTGGGCTTAAACAGGCAAAGAAAAGTTTGAAATTAAACATTGCAAAGCTGTATATAGTTGCAAGCGATTGTCCGGACCCTAACTTTTTGAAAGATAAGATTGAGAATGTACCGATCTACCGATATAGTGGGAAAAGCAGTGAGTTAGGATCTATGTGCGGGGCTGTTTACAGCATATCTATAATTACAGTGTCAGATCCTGGAAGCTCAGCATTGCTTAGCTTGATAGAAGGATGAATGGTATGGGATCTATCAAACTTGATGATCGTTCTTTGAGAATGATGAATGTATTTTTCTCAAATACGAAAGTAGAGGTTATGGATGTATTGGAAGACGACAGTGTGATTGTGTTTGTGATATTTCCTGGAAGTTTGCAAAAGGCGATTCAAAATAACGGTGCAAATATACAAAAAGTCAGAGAGATGCTTGGCAAGAATATATGGGTTCTTGAATATAACATGGATCCAAAACGATTTATTAGCAACTTTTTTTACAGATTCAGAGTAACAAACGTGCAGCTGGACGATGCAAATGGAAAATTTAACATAGTGGTACATGTGAACATGGCTGAAAAAGCGAGGGCGATAGGCAAAGATGGCAAAAACCTGAAACTTGCAAGAGAGCTAATGAATAGATATTTTCCAGTAGAGAGTATCCAGATTCAATAAAGGTGAGAGGATGAAATTATATGTAAAAATATATTTTAGTCCTGATGGCGTATCTCCGTTAGAGATCATTCGAAATTTGAAAGATAACGGATTTGCGTCAGTGTTCGGGCAGTTCGATTTTGTAAAAGAGTTTAACAGTGAGCAGGAGTATAATGATATAGTTACAAAGCTTTATACTGATCTAAAGGGTACAGGAGTACTGTTCCGGATAAATACCAAGATAGAATGAAAAAATATATTTTTCAATTTTAAAAAAAGATTATGATAATTATCAGAACATTATTTTCATTTTTGCCTGAATCTGTTATTGTATTTCTCAGCAGCATTTTCATCGTTTTGATTTATAATATTAAGAGAGGTAACTAACAGGGAAAGTTGAATAGCTTAAGAATGTTAGTAAAAATGAAGTATGTTGAGTAAGAAGATGCTGAAATAGCTATAGGATTGCTGCGCAGCATACTATTTATTTCTAGATAATAAATAGGTATCTGCTACTTGAAAAAGTAATCTATAATCTTATTATGATCAAATGCCAGTACCGGAATCTGGTCTCTGGCTAATAATAATACTGAATCTGCATCATCTCCCGCTTTAAAAGATCCTTCAATCATCTCCAAAACATACACTGCAGAGATAACATGCCCTCTCGGATCGCGGCCTGGATCTGAATAAACGTTAAGTAATCGTTTAACTCTGGTTTTTATTCCCGTTTCTTCAAAAACCTCTCTAACAACAGCAGACTCTAAGGTTTCTCCATATTCTACGAATCCTCCCGGGAGCGCCAGATAACCTTTAAATGGTTCATTTTTTCTCTTTACTAGCGTTATGTTATCATTAACAATAAGTATGCCATCTACAGCAACTGATGGTAATTTGTATGGCTTGGTTGAATAATATGTGAAAATGTTAAAGTATTTCTCATATTCATCAATTAAACTCAGTCCTTGCGAAGTTAACTTTGTGTTTCCTCTACCAATTCCCCCTCTTTCAGCGATTACGACTTTCTGCTGATATGCAGTTTCGATTTTCTTTATCACTCCCCAAGCGTAACGATATGACATTTTTAGTGAATCTGCTGCAGCTTTTAAGCTTTTTAGTTCATCTATCTTTTTTAAAAGTGCATAAGAACCCTCTCCTAAAACATACCTATCTTGGTGCTCTAACCAGATCTTAAATTTTATGTTCATACTCTACCAGAAGAATATATAAAAATTGAATATTTATAACTTTTTTAAATTCAAGATCAAATATTTTTAATAATTGTTTTTGATATCTGAGTGAAATGAATATTAAATTATCGCTGGCATCGGCTATATACTTGAATCTCAAGCAGGGGCACTTAAATTTTCCAGTTTCTACAATATACATAATGTTTGGTGAAAAATGTAATTCAAATTGCTCTTTCTGTGCGCAGGCATATTCTCACGCTCAAGAAAATATGCTTTCTAGAGTGCCATGGTTCTCATATGATACAGAGCTGGTAATAGAGAAATTAAAGGTGAGCAAATTAGCCAGAGTCTGTATCCAGACCCTAGATTATCCAGGGGTTGAAAAAGAGCTGTTTGGGTTTTTGAGCAGGCTTAAAAACTTGAACGTGCCTATATCTATTTCGATTACTCCAATATCCAGTGCGTCAATGATCCTTTTCAGAGATTATGCAGATACAATAAGTTTTGCTCTTGATGCTGCCACACCAGCACTGTTTGAAAAGTACAAAGGGCATATGGTAGGTAATAGGTTTACGTGGGAAGATCACTGGAACGCACTTTTAAATGCCAAAAAAATATTTGAAAATGTGAACACACACATAATTGTAGGTCTTGGAGAAAATGACAGAGACTTGATTGAATTGATGTTAAGATTAAAAGATGCAAAAATCAGCATTGCACTTTTCGCTTATACTCCGGTCAACAGAAATTTGAATCTGGAGGCACCGGACCTGAACAGGTACAGAAAAGTACAGCTTGCAAGGTACCTAATAGAAAATTACGATGCAAAGATCCAGAATTTTGAGCTTGAAAACAACATGCTTAAAAATATTGAATTTGAAAACCTTGATAAAATAATTAATGAAGGAATTGCATTTATGACTTCTGGTTGCAAAGGTTGCAACAGACCTTACTATAATGAAAGGCCTGGCAAAGCAGTATATAATATCCCATACCGTCCGTCAGATGAAGAAATAAAGGCAATTAAAAAAGAGCTAAAACCATAAATACCTCAAAATGTATCATGTTATTTATGCTAAGCATTTCAGTTTATCAGCCTTCAGGATCTCTGAACTATCAGAAAAATCTGCAATTCTTAACTGAGCAGATTAAGACTCAGGATTCTAAACTTCTTATATTTCCAGAGCTGTTTATTACAGGATACATGATCCGTGATGAACTGTTCAAACATCATTTGAACCTGGATGTTGAGGATTTTAAAGCTATAAGAGAGCTGGCTGAAAAGTATGACAAAACTGTAATATTCGGTTATCCTGAAGAACATAAGGGTCAGTACTATAACTCTGCAGCATTGATCTCCAGAGATATTGTTGCTACAGTGAGGAAAATATACCTGCCCAATTTCGGGCCATTTGAAGAAAAGATATATTTTTCAGATTCGAATGAAATAAATGTTTATAACACTGAATTTGGAAAGATAGGAATACAGATTTGCTATGATATATTCTTCCCTGAAATATCAAAAATTCAGGCATTAAAAGGCGCAGATATTCTGATCAATATTTCTGCCAGCCCCATCACTTCAAGATTTTATTTTGAGAATCTGATGGTTTCACGGGCTATTGAGAACTCGGTATTTTATATTTACAATAACTGGGCAGGAACACAGAGAAGTCTCGTTTACTGGGGTGGATCTGCAATAATTGGGCCCAAGGGCGAGATACTTGCTAAAGCGCCATATTTTCAGCCACATATATTAAAATACCAGATTGATCTTAGAGATCTCAATATTGCGAGAAGGCTCAGGCCAACTATAAAAGACACCAAGGTTGAACTGTTCAGGAATATCTGAGTTATGATATAATGAATTCTATACTATTGCTCTTATCGATCAGATTTAAGAAAGTCAAGACATTGTAAAGATATTTTAATGTTATAACTAAAATCTTCTATTTTTGCAATGCAGACTATAGACAAAATTTAAATGCATATTTTCAATATACCTTCTAGTGATCTGGTTATGTCTGATAAGTTTGATCTGATAGTAGTTGGTGGAGGCCCTGCAGGATTAGCGGCCGCTTATACTGCCGCAAAAGCAGGTTTGAACACATTTGTAGCAGAGCGTGGCGATAATTCAGGCTCTAAGAACATGTTTGGTGGTGTACTTTATGTGGATACGCTTCGAAAGATGATACCGGAGTTCTGGAAAGAAGCCCCTGTAGAAAGGCCGTTATCACAGCGAAAAATCACATTTTTAACTGATCAATCATATGTTTCAATTGACTATAAAAATCAAAAATTCAGAGAACCGCCTTATAATGGCTTTTCAGTATTGAGAGCAAAATTTGATAAGTGGTTTTCACAGAAGGCAGAAGAAGCAGGTGCATTAATTGGTACCGGGATCAAAGTTGATGATCTTGTATATGATGGTCAGAAAGTGACTGGTATAAAATCAGAGTCTGATGTAGTAGAAGGTGACGTGGTTATTGCCGCAGACGGAGTAATCTCATTGATTTCTCAGAAGGCTGGGCTGAAGACAGTACCAAAGCCTCAGGATGTGGGGCTGGGAATGAAAGAGATCATAGAGCTGCCTGAAGGAGAGATTGATAAAAGATTTGGATTGAAAAAAGGAGAGGGTGTGGAAGAGCTGATTCTAGGCGCACCGACCAGAAAACTGCGTGGTGGAGGATTTGTATACACCAATAAAAACACAGTGTCTCTGGGATTGATTGTGTCTCTGGAAGCTATGCGCAAAAGTGAGTATTATGCATATGATTTGATAGAGAATTTCAGGGCTAATCCCTATATCAGCGATCTTATAGAGGGAGGCACGGTTAAAGAGTATTCGGCACATGTAATACCTGAACGCGGTTTAGAGATGATCCCAAAGCTTTACAGAGATGGAATGATGGTAGTTGGAGATGCTGCGGGATTTGTCAATTCATCCGGCATATATTTAAATGGCGTTGATCTCGCGATATTGTCTGGCATACTGGCAGCACAAAATGCGATCAGGGCACATAAAGAAAAAGATTTTTCAGCAAAGAGTATGATGCAGTATGAAACAATGTTGAAGGACAGTGTGATCTTGAAAGATATGTACACATATAGAAAAGCGCCTAAAGCAGTAGAAAATGAGAGATTCTATAAAGAATACCCGGACATGATCAATAACGTTATGAGAAATATTGTTATTTCTGATGGAATGCCAAAAAAGAGGATTATGCAGCTTTTAAAACAGGAGAATGTTCCGTTGACAACTTTATTAATGGATGCATTGAGTGGAGGTAGAGCTCTATGAGTGAACTTAGTATTGATGATAGACTGGCCTTGATAAAATACAAGGTAGATTCCAAACCGCACATTATACTCAAAGATCCAAGATTATGTGATGTTTGCCAGGGCAAATTCTGTGTGCACTCTTGCCCTGCAAAATGCTATGTCATTGAAAACAATCAGGTAGTGTTTCACTATGAAGACTGTGTAGAGTGCGGGTCCTGCTTTATAGTATGCGATAGCAAAGCAATTGACTGGAACTATCCGAGAGGCTCTTTCGGTGTCACATATAAGTATGGATAGATCATTCTTTGTTCAGTTCATAGTAAATATGGCTTACTTCAGGCATAATAAGTTCTTTGACTGCACTTGCAATAGCAGCAGGTGAACCAGGCACTATAAACACTATCTTTTTATTTATCAACCCCGCAGAAGCCCTGCTCATCATTGCTGCACTGCCAATCTCTCTGTAACTTATCATTCTAAATAACTCTCCGAACCCATCAATATTTTTTGTAAAGTATGGTTTAATTGCCTCTATGGTAAGATCAAATCTGCTCAATCCCGTTCCTCCGTTTACTATCAGAAAATCACAATTTGCCTCTAATACTGCCTCTCTCAACATTGCAATATCATCTTTTACCACTTTATAATATGAAAGTTTATGAACTTTAGAAATCAGTTCTATTATTAGCTTTCCAGAGTCATCTGTTTTTTCATTTCTAGTGCTGCTAGCAGTTATTACTCCAAATGTCAACACGTACTCATGTTCTTTATGATCTTTCACGCTCATAGTTTATCATACTCTCTCTTAATTTCATTATAAGTATCCTCGATCGCCTGGCTAATCACCCTCGTATCTGAGAATACGGGCATAAAATGCGTGTCACCATTCCATCTTGGAACTATGTGTACATGCAAATGATCTTTGAATCCCGCACCGGCGACAGTTCCTATATTTATCCCAACATTGAAACCATCAGGGTGCATTGCGTTTTTGATAGCCATGATGATCTTTTGCATAAATACCGTAATCTCATTTAACTCGGCAGTAGTAAGTGACTCTAATTCAGCTACATGCCGTATTGGAGCTATGAGCACATGACCTGGATTGTAAGGATATTTGTTCATAAGCATTAGAGCGTGCTCAGTGCTGTCAATTATTATGTTTTTTTCTTTTTCAAAAGCAGTGCAAAATATGCACTCATCTGTTTTTGGGGTTCTGATGTATTCAATACGCCAGGGCGCAAATATACGATCCATGCTGATAGATCATTATTTAATCATATTTTAATGTTTGTCAGAATTACAGAGCTGTTAAGTTACATAGCCGCAAAAAATAGGAAAATTTAATAATGATTTTTTGTTATGTCCATCTATATGACAATTACGACAGGGCAGATTCAATCTTATCTATATCATTTTATAGGATATCTGAAATTACCAGGGATATTACCGGATAATTTATCCTTTTTATATTTGATATTATTGTTAGCGTTGGGCCTGGCTCTGATATTTAAAGGAAAAACAGTCTGGAAAATTTTATTTGGAATACTGGGAGCATATATAGGAGCTGTGTTTTCGTTAAGCATAATGGATATGCTACATTACACAAAAATACCAGTATTGATTATTGCGGCTGCAGGAGCAGTATTAGGTGCAATACTGCTATTATTTTTAGTGCGCTTATCACTGTCTGCCGGATTTGCGTATATTACATACTTAGTAGTATCTTTACTATCCGGGCACAATTTTATTGTTGCCATTGTTGCTGCGTTAATTGCGTTTTCAGTTGCATATATACTTTATAATAAGATCATAGTGATACTTGCTGGGCTCATAGGTATGGTTATATTATGGTTTGTATTTTTAAGATTTGGGGCATCTGATTCAGTATCTGTACTGTTAGCGGTTATAATATTTGCAATCGGGATGTACCTGCAATTTACAGAAAAGTCAAGAATTCGCAAAAACGCACTGCGCAAAAAAGAGCAAGAACAGATATACATGCAACAATAGCCCACTGCAATTCGATTGTTATAAAAAAATAGAAAGCAGGACGTGGGTCAGGAGAGAACAATATTTTTAATACTAAGCCTTGTTTTTAAGATATTATATATTTTTGTATGTGCTTTTTTCCTGTTTTTGGCTTAAAAATTTTCAAATTATGTCAGTAAAATAATTGTCATAGAAATTGAATATTTTAGAAAACTATTTATTTCAATTTTTTATTGTGATATTATGAAATTTGGTGTAATTGGAATTGGTAACCATGCTCAAAAAAGAGTAATGCCTGCTATTTTTAATACTAAAAATGAAATTGAA
>JAVRLB010000010.1:0-24411 GCA_031961865.1 Thermoplasmatota archaeon
ATAAAGCGGGTCCGCCGGGATTTGAACCCGGGTCAAGGGATCCGAAGTCCCTCAGGATAATCCTAACTACCCCACGGACCCTAGTTAATACTTAAATGTCTACATCTTAAATAAATTTGTTATTTCTATTTATGATATTTTCTATCGTGAAAAACATAAAATTCTTTTAAAATAAAATTTTTTATGAATTAATAAGAATAAAGTTAATAAATACCTTGAACATACGATTTCTGATGTTATCAGATTCAGAAATTATAAGTGCTATTAACGACAAGATCCTGGAAATTACAAATTTCAATGCCAAAAATATCACACCTAACGGCTATGATGTAACTATAGGCGAGATCACGATACCTTTATCAAACACAACGATTAAAAGTGGCAAAGCCATAGTTCCACCAATCACCAGGTTTGCAATCAACACAAAAGAATATTTTAAGTTCAGTAAGAAAATAGTTGGAGAAATATGGATCAGGACCTCGTGGGCTAGAAGGGGGATTCTATCTAGCTTTGGAATAATTGATGCAGGATTTGAAGGAACTCTAAATTTCTTCGCGTTTAATGCATCAGAAAAGTATGTTGAAATCAGTACAGAAGATAGATTTGCCCAAATAGTGTTCTTCAAGCTTGAGAATGGTGCATATAAGGGCTATGATGAGAGGTCTGGAAACTATCAGAATCAGAAAGATCTAATAATGTATTAAATAAAAATAAAAGAGATAAAAGTTTAAAAATTTTGTTGAGGTGTTATTAATTTTAAAGCTTTAGAAGGCTCAAAATTAACATCCTCAAAAAGATTGTTTATTTGATCATCTTTGAGTTCGTTTAAGACCTTGCTTGCCCTGGATATTAATTCTACTACATGATCATTGGCTCTCAGCAAAACATCCTTGAATATGTCGTTCGGAGAATTTATGTAATCATCGTTTTTTACAAGTATTAGTCTCCCAGATCTCTTTTTTATCTCCTGCATATAATTCAAGTTTCTATTTTCGATTTCGAATGGCAATATTGCGATAGTAACTATGTATGCATCATCATCTTTGAGATTATTTAACATTTCAAGTAGTCCGCCAGTTCCTAAACCACCGCCAATCGCGGCTATTAAAAATATATAATCATATTTTTCAATTATGTTCTTAAGATTGTTTTTACTTATTAGGTCGTCGATCAACTGTTCACCTATCTTGACTCTTCCTTCGGCATTTGCATATTCTCCTAGAGTACCGTTTTGTAACTTGAAAAAGTAGTTTGCAGAGAGATTGTTCTGTTCTGTGTTTATACTTATTGTTGTTACGTTTTGAATCTGTTCATTGAAAATCTGATCTATTATTATTGCGCCTGCAGAACCGATACCAATTGCACATATGTTTGTGGAGGGGCCCAGATCACAAAAGAGGGTATCTTTAAACTCTGGCATAAGCTCGTCTAACTTCATTTTGTATCACCTTTCTTATAGCTCTTTTCTGTTTTATATAATTGATCATTCTGTTTGAATTCTTCAAATTCTCTGTTAAGTTCACCTTGGGACGACAATAATTCATGTACGATTTTAGGTATGTATCTTTCTGTAGTTGCTTTTATAAGTATATGATTCAAAGCTTCATTTACAGAATTAAAAAATTTAAGTTCTACAAGATTTTCAAGAATGCTCAAGGTTCTGGGGTTCAGTGAAACAACAGTTTCGTTTAACTCAATGCTTCTTTCTTTTTCCTGCATTTTCAAGAATTTCATTGTGGCATCTCTAATCAAGTCAGACCTATTTTTATACTCTGTACTTCTTGCTAAAAAGTCGTCAATTTCGTCAAGTTCCAGGCTGTTTACGCGAATGGTTATCTTAGAGTCGCTCTTCATTTTTCTTTCGCCTCTCTTTGCTCGTTATACATACCAAGTCCCTTTTTAGTTTCCATTAGAAAAATGTATGGCAATATCTATATTTATACTTTTCTAAAAAATAAGGGATTTTATTATTATTTGTAAGACATTATAAATATAATATATAATACATATTTTATTCGTTAAATAGATGATGATATACAAAATTTTTCCTAAATTCATGTGTCGGACACAGTACTAATTTTGACTGGCAACTTGGAAAAATAGGGTGGACAAATTATGAAATCTGTATGGCAAATGTAGGAAATATGCATAATATTTTGCATAGCAGGCAAAAGTCAAGGCTTGGTTTTTCATATCTTATAAATTGAACAGTTGATCGTTTAATAAAATAGTATTCTTTTTACCTTATAATCATAGAAATCTTTTTAATATAAAACACAATAATCTACATTGTTGCGAGGATAGCCTAGCGGTATGGCGACGGCCTGCTAAGCCGTTATCCGTAAGGATGCGAGGGTTCGAATCCCTCTCCTCGCGTGCTAACATAATTTTTTGTCTTTAATCAATGCTATTTAATTTCTTAAAAATTTTAATAATTGCCGATAGATCCTCATCTCCCAGATTACTGGCAATCCCTGATAAATAAAGCTGGGTTACAATTCCCGTTATTGGTACCGATGCACCAACTTCCTTGGATAACTGCACTGCATAAAACAAATCTTTCAGCTGATGTGAAAGCGTAAACTGAGGTTTAAAATCTTCAGCCAGAATCTTTGTCTTTTTGAGCTCTAATATTCTTGAATTTGCACCGCCGGTACTTAATATCTCAAGCGCTAAATTTGTGTCAATCTCTAGTTTTTGGCTCAGTATTAGCCCTTCTGCCAATATTGCCATATTGGAGCCCATTATAAGATTGTTTATCATTTTCATGTAAAGGCCTCTGCCATTTTCACCTAAATAATATACATTTTTTCCAATTAACGCAAGAATATTTTTAATGTTCTTGAAAATTTCTTTGTCTCCACCTACTACAATGCTCAGTGTTCTGCTCTCTGCCGCTGAAACACTGCCTATGACGGGAGCGTCAAAATAATATGCACCTTTTTCACTTACTCTCTTAGCAATCTTAATAGAGTCATAAGGATAAATTGTGCTGAGATCAACTATAATCTGACCTTTTTTAATCTTTTCAAACAATCCATTATCATCAAAAAATATAGATTCTACCGCTCTAGAATCAGTTAACATCAAAAATATTAGGTCCGAATGTTCTGCTACGCTTGCAGGACTAGTTTCTAATCTGGCTCCTAGCTCTTTAAGTTCCTGAGCCTTACTCTGCGTTCTATTATATACGTTCACTTTCAATCCTGAGTTAATCAGGTTTTTGCAGATTGGAAGTCCCATCTTTCCAATTCCAATAAAACCTACACTATTCATCTCATTTACCTTCTTTCGCAAATATTTTAACTATCTTGCCAGATTTAGCCAATATAATTTAGGTCTTCTTTCTTTTCTGATTTTGCTTCTATCTGTTGCTGAAATTTGCTGGTCAGCTCGTTCATCGTGTTTATTCTTTTATCCAATCCGGCAAAATCAATCTTAAGCTTTAGATCTTTAACAAGGATCTCCAGTATCTTCTTTGCACTTTTTGAATCTGAAAAATAGCCAGAGGTCTCTCCCATTAAGCACACTCCATTCATATTGAAGAAATTAAAACCTATTCCCAGCAACAATCCTGCAGCACCTACTATTCCATTGCTGGGCTCACCCTCTGAAAATATCATATTATATTTTTTAAATTTTTCAACCAGTGCAATATTTGTAGCTGCACCAAAAGTTCTTGGTTCCTCTACTAACTGCCCCATTCCATAGCCACCGAGCGTGTATAGCAATTTTACATTATATTTTTTTACATAATTCAAAATTTCGTAAGACAACTCAAACTGCCCTTCGTTTGAAAGACCCTGATAATCACCAATCAAGAAAATTATATCATTTTTCTTGTTAGTTTTTTTATAATATAATTCATTTTTAACAAGATATACTGTTCCATCATCATTAATTAAGATCTGTGGAGGAAAATATTTTGAATATATTTCAGCAAACTTCTCTGCTTTTAATTGATCCAGCAAATATTCTATTGCAATCTTTCCAACATTACCTACTCCCGGTAAACCTTCAATTAATATCGGATCTTTTAACTTGGGTTTTTTTAGCTCTTTTATCATAACATTATTCATATTATCAACCTTCATTATTCTTTATAATTAATCTTCTGTATTTTCCATACTTATCTTCCGGTGAGAATCTTGGCGGTATGCTCATAACCGTTTTTTCACCACACTTATCACAGACCTCTTTAAGTGTGTAAGTACCACATTTTGGGCATTTTCTTATCTTAGAGTTCATCGCTCAATCCCCTTTTCTTATAAGTTCAGCAGTTCCACCATTATCTTTAATATATTTAATGGTTTCATTTGCATATTTTTTTAAAGTTTCCTCTCCGGTTTTAAAGTTATCTGCTTTTACATTTATTCTGTATTTTGGAGCACCTATATACTGTACCGTTATACCATCATCCGGATTATTCAATAGAGCCAATGCCTTTTTAATTATATCAATTCCATCTTTTGACTTTACGTTGATATTTAAATAAGCAATAATTTTAATATATGTGGGTGTGATATTTTCTCTTGCAACCTTTACAAACTCAGTTACCCAATTACCCTTAAAGCCATCTTCTGTTAAAGTATCTTCATTTATAGATGCTTCTTCAAATGCACCATATAATGACCCATACTTTTTACTAAGCTCTTCTTCATAAGTTTCTAAGAATTCTTCTTTACTTATATTTAATCGCTCAGCTACAATCTCTACTAACTTTTCAGCTTTCTGTTCATTTTTAAATTCCTGAATCTTTGTCCTCTTCTGATGGTCATTTACTCTTTTTAATGAAAGATCCACATGCCCTTTGGAGGGCGTTACATTCATTACCTGACATACTATCTTTTGTCCTTCTCTTACAAAGTCCCTGATATACTTAACCCATCCCGAAGATATTTCAGTAATGTGTACAAATCCTATCTTGTCTGGATACTCATCTAACTTTACAAATGCACCATAATCTTTTACAGAGTCGACAGTTGCAATGACAAGTTCCCCTACTTCAGGAAAAGCTCTTTTTTTCATTCAAATTCTCCCACAATTTCTCCTTTTATCACAAACTTCCCGCCTGTAGGTTTGGCCAGTACACCGCCACAAATATTGCATTTTACCTCGATACTGCCTCTCGAATAAGTTATCTGCTCATTGCCACAATCTGGACATTTTATTTTTATAAATTTTTTTTCTTTGTTTTTAAATTTTTTAAACTCTATTTTTTGTTCTTGATTTTCCATTATTTCACCTCAACAAGCTCGAATTTTTTAGCTCTCCAGGACGGAGAATTATTGGCTTTTTTACAAACTGTACATCTATACCTTACATTTATTCTCTTTGTTGGTTTTTCACGACCCTCAAATTTAGGTCTAGGAAAACCTCCATACCCAGATGTAGCTCTTCTAAATCGGCGCTGACCCCAATTCAGCTCACTGGGTTTTCGCTTTTTTACTCTCTCAACTTCTTGGATAGTATGTCTTTTGCAAGTTGGACAATATCTTTTGATTTTATTTGGCATATTCATTTTCTATTCACCATTTTAATAATTTATATTATTTACTCTCATATCCACATACTATTCTTTTATTTAAATATTTTTTAAATTAATGCTGTCAAATCTCCCTTATGAATAAATATTATTTACTTTTGGCTAGCTCATCAAAGTATCTGAACAGTTTCAAATATATGAGCCATGTTAATTTATAGCTCTCTTAATATTACAACTGAATTTGAAACTCGGATCTGTAGAAATTGAGTTTGATAGGAAATTAAATGCAGAAAGGCGATCATTTGAAACGATGTGATCATATAACCATACAGTATCCTATCCATGAAGTTCTGGCAAAGTCATAATATTAAAATAATGATTGTGTATTATTTACATAACAATAGAGTATCTAATATCTATGAGTGTAGACTTTATGATCAAATTGATAGTTATCGATCTGGAGGAAGATGATCCTAAAAAGTGTACGGCTAAAAGATTATCCAAATTTAATCTGGTAAAGTTAGTTAACAATTCACATTTTATACCAAAAAACGCTGTTATACTATCTCCGCTTTCCAAGAAGGTAATATCAATAGAGGACAAAGAGCAAATAAAAAAATACGGATTAGTAGCAATTGATGGGTCTTGGAAGAACATTGACAGAATTTTTGAACCTGTCACCGGCAATTTAAGAGCATTACCATATCTGGTTGCAGCCAACAGCGTAAACTATGGAAAGCCATATATCCTGAGCACGGCAGAGGCTCTTGCAGCAGCACTGACAATTATTGGAGAAGAAGAACAGGCACTGCAAATATTAAATAAATTTAAGTGGGGCAACACTTTTTTGATCTTAAATAAAGAGCTTTTGCAAGAATATAAAAACAGTAGCAGTAGCATTGAGATTATCGAAAAACAGAAACTTTTTATGTGATCTTCCAGATCTATAATTTCTCAGAAATATTAAAGTATTGGAAAATTATATTAACTGTAGATGGAAAAGATTAGTATAAGATCAAAAATACTGGTACATCTTTATGAATTTAGAAATCTAAAAGACAGATATCAATATCCCATGGAGATTACGCAAGAAGGTATAGCTAATGCAATGCATAGCATTGTTTCGCATATACCGCGGGAACTCAATAAACTCATAGAGCTAGGTTATGTAGAAAGAAAAAAAGGAAGAGTGATAGGAAAAGACAAAAAAGTATCAGTTTACTTTCTCACCTATACCGGTATTGAAGAATCTTTAAAAATAATGGATAAGATCAAGGAAGAGATCGTTTCAATAGATAATGAAACTAAGAACATTAAAGAACTAAGCGATAACAGAAAAGACCTATCGCTTATTGAGATAATAGATATGGCTCAAAAAAATGAAATAATTGAGAAATTTGAGCCTAAATTAGAAAAAACAAAATTCTTAAAGTTTTATGAGATAAAGTTAGAGCAGGAAACATTGGTTGATAGAAAAGAGGAACTTGAGTACTTGAGAACATGGCTAAATAGCAAAATATCTTTTTTGGTGGTAATAGGCAGCAAAGGATACGGTAAAACTGCATTGATAAAAAATTTTGTAAGCAACATAGAAGATTATAATATACTATTCTTAAATTTTTATAACAACAGAACATTTTTAAATTTTAAGGTTACTGTTGAAAAAATATTAAATTTAGACCCTGGAGACTTTAAAAAAGAGCTATTAAGCTACTGCATTAAAAACAAGCTTTTGATGATTATAGACAGTTACTTTCTGGTGGACGAAGAGACCGTAGACTTTTTCAACACTCTTGTCGAATCTGATCTCGGAAGCTCTAAAATTCTGGTAATAATGCGCGAAGATACTCCTTACTACAACCGTTTTTATGATTATACCGTCGTAGATAAAAAAGTGTTAGAATTAAAGATCAAAGGGCTCGACATAAAAAATACTGCTGAATTTTTAGGAAAAGAAGTTAATGAAAAACTGGAACAACTTTATAAATTTACAAAAGGAAATCCCTCTATTTTAAAGCTTTTAAAAGAAAAAGATGAAAAAAAGTTGAGAGAGAACACTAATTTTACGCCTGAGCAGATCAAGCTACTGTTGTTTTTGAACTCTTAAATGTTCAAAGAATTGGCAGCAATCTTCTTAGCTCCCACTCGGTTACCTCTGACCGATATTCTTCCCATTCTTTTCTTTTCACATGTAAAAAGTGCTCGAATATATGATCTCCCAGTGTTTCTTTTACAAGCGAGCTTCGTTCCATGAATTCTAAGGCTTCTCCCAGGCTTCCAGGCAGCATATCTATGCCCAGCTCTTCACGCTCTTTTTTTGTGAGCTTGTATATATTTTTCTCTACTGGCGCAGGGGGTTCTATTCTCTCTTCAATTCCTTTCAAGCCGGCAGCCAGCATCACTGCAAACTGCAGATACGGATTGCCTGCAGGGTCAGGATTTCTCAGCTCCAGTCTCTTTTTCAGACCGTTACCCGCCGGCACTCTTACAAGCGCGCTTCTATTCCTGTTTGCCCATGTTATGTACACGGGTGCTTCATATCCGGGAACGAGCCTCTTATATGAGTTCACAGACGAAGATAACACTGCGACGATCTCTCTAGAATATTTTAGCAGTCCCCCAAGATAGTGCATAGCAATTTCAGATAACTGATATTTTGTGCTTTCATCATAAAAAGCATTGTTTTTTCTGTCCATGCTCATGAGGCTCTGGTGCACATGCATTCCACTGCCGTTTACTCCGTATATCGGCTTTGGCATAAATGATGCAAACAATCCATGCTCCAGCGCTATGGTCTTTATCGCTGCTTTCAGTGTCATGATGCGATCGGCGGTAGTCAAAGCATCTGAGAACCTGAGATCTATTTCGTGCTGTCCTGGAGAAGCTTCATGATGTGTAGCTTCCGGATCATATCCAATCATATCAAGATATTCTAGAATTTTCTTTTTTACTTCTTCTGCCTGATCTATAGGAGTATAGTCAAAATATCCGCCATGATCGTTCGGGATTAACGTGGGTTCGTTCTTCTCGTTCAGCTTAAACAGGAAAAACTCAAATTCAGGGCCGGTAGCAAAGGTATATCCCAATTTCGCAGCCTTAGAAAGCATCTTTTGCAAAGCGTATCTTGGATCTCCCACAAAGCGTTCTCCTGAAGAAGTATATACATCACATATAATTCTTGCTGTTTTTCCATTATGGTACCAGGGAAGTATCAAAAAAGTGTTTAAGTCCGGAGCTCCGCGCATATCCGATTCATCGATAGTAGCGTAACCAAGAACACTGGATCCATCAAAAAGCACTCCATCATCCATCGCCTTGTCAAATTTAGAGCTTGGAATGATAACTGTTTTCACAGCACCTATTATGTCCATAAACTGCATCTGCAAAAACTTTACGTTCTCTTTTTTTATTATTTCAGAAACTTCTTCTCTTTGCATATGAAAAATAACACATCAACATATAAAAATATTTCTTATAAGTGATCTTGTCAAATGTTCGTTGATATTTTAAATATTCTTTCATTTCGTCGAATTTATAGTGGTGTCTGAACAATTTAAAATATGTGAACTGATAGTTATTAATATTTCAACAGGCAAATAAGTTAATATATCAGCAAATCATGGACGCTCAGGGGATGAAAATGAGGGTTGTCAGGGCATCAGATGTCGCCAAGTTAATAGCAACGCCAGTTCAAGGCAGTGAAACTTCATTGAAGTTTGGAAAGATATTTGAAGAATGTTACACGTTTGCCACATATCTTTATGACCGTACATATATGAGTAAAAGTATCAATGCTAAATTCATAAGAAAGGTTGCATTTGAACTTAAGAAAAATGGTATTTACAGTTCTGAAAATATCAGAAAAGCATATCGAATGTATTCTTCTCTTCTCAATGCTGGAATAATAGGGGTAAAACCAAAGACAGTATTTAGAAAAGTAGAAAATTATGATGATTTAATGATCTGTGCTCAACCAGATCTCTGGGACTATTTGCGATACTATGAATTTAAAACATATGCTATAAATGATTATGCAATTGCGCAATGCAAAATATTCTCATGGGTTTTGCAAGAGCCAGTAATATTGGTAGGATTGAAAGTAAGACCTGATGGGTTTATAGTTGTTGAAAAAAAAGAGATATCCATAGATCCTACTTTCCAGTTGCCTGATATTCCAGATCATATGGGTAATATTGAAGATCTTGAAGAAGAATATTTTGAAGATGATACAGATATATGAAAAATTTTCTTTTTATAAATTTATAAAAATGTTTTTTGCCTGTTTCTGTTTTTTATTATAATTCACCTTGAAGCTATCATCTGCCTGATCTATTCTATATATTCCATCCTGCTTGCATATTCACATACTGTTTTTACCATTACCAATATTGTTCTGTTATGCTGTCAAGCCCCTCATGTATTTCAACACCCTCTTGCAAAAGATTCCTCATTATTGGATAATCGATGATCCGAATCCTGGATCCATTCATATTTAATGTATTCATACGAATAAGCTCACTATTGAGAGAAATATGACAAAAAATGAAAATACCTTTATCGATGATAATGATACTATCAAAAATTTCAACATTAGTAATATCAACAATACATAAAATACAGTCTCTGTATGATAAAATATATCAAGAAAGATTTAATATGTACCGTGCTATTACCCTCTTTACCTAGTAAGAGGTGAAAAAGTTATGGCAGAAGAATTAAACCCGTTTAAAATAGCACAGGAGCAGCTGGACAAGGCTGCTAAAGTTATGAACTTAGACCCAGCGCTGCATATGATTTTGAGAGAGCCTATGAGAATCGTAGAAGTGCAAATTCCTGTCAAGATGGATGATGGCAGTTCAAAAATTTTCAGAGGTTTCAGAGTACTTTACAATAATGCAAGGGGCCCTGCAAAAGGTGGAATAAGATATCATCCAAACGAGACTCTTGATACTGTTAAAGCACTTTCAGCATGGATGACCTGGAAGACCTCTTTAGCAAACATACCCTATGGTGGAGCTAAAGGTGGTATTATTTGCGATCCAGAAAAATTGAGCAAGGGCGAGCTGGAAAGATTATCAAGAGGATATATAAGAGCCATTGCCAGATTTATAGGACCAGATATAGATGTTCCGGCTCCAGATGTATTTACAACTCCTCAGATTATGGCCTGGATGATGGATGAATATGAAAAGATCATGGGTCACAATGCTCCCGGAGTAATTACCGGAAAACCATTGGCAGTAGGCGGATCACTGGGCAGGATGGATTCAACCGCAAGAGGAGGAATGTATCTGCTCAGAGAAGCTACAAAAAAGCTGAAAATGGATCCGAAAAAGGCAACAATTGCGATACAGGGACATGGAAATGTAGGACAGTATGCACACAAGCTGGCTGGAGAACTGTTGGGCGCAAAAGTAGTAGCGGTTAGCGATGTTTATGGTGGTATATATTCAGAAAAAGGCTTGAACTATGACGAAGTAGAAGCGTTCAAAGAGAAAACAGGTTCTGTTGCAAATTTCCCGGGCGCAAAAAAGATCAGCAATAAAGAGTTACTGGAACTGAATGTAGACATACTCATACCTGCAGCACTAGAAAACCAGATTACTGCAGCCAACGCTGACAAAGTCAAGGCTAAAATAATGCTTGAGCTAGCAAATGGACCTACTACTCCAGAGGCAGATTTAATACTTGCAAAAAACAAGGTTCTGGTCATACCTGACTTTCTTGCAAATTCTGGCGGTGTGATCGTATCGTACTTTGAATGGGTACAGAACATTAATGGATACTACTGGACTGAGCAAGAGGTATATGACAGGCTAGACCAGAAAATGACCGGCTCATTTAAAGACGTTATGGACGCAGCTGATGAGTATAAGGTAGATACAAGAACAGCTGCATATTTAGTAGCAGTAAAAAGAGTGGCCGATGCTGTTAAAGCACGCGGCTGGGTATAAAACTCCTTACCCTTTTTTTATTTTTTCTGTTATCTGTAAAATATAATGAAATAGATCTTCTACGCACCTGATCTCTCTTTTTGAATAATATGCTATTTTTCTTTTAAATTCTATGTTGCAGGTTACATTGTAATATTGCAGATAGGTAATCATAGATTTTTCAAGTATGTTTCCTTTTCTGTCCCAATCTGTAAATATAATGATCTCTCTATATGTTTCTGCTATATTTTCTGCAACATGTCTCAATGTTAAGCCCTCATTGATCTTTATAATTGTTCCCGTAAAACCAAGGTTTCTGAGCGCTTTAATATCTCTATTGCCTTCCACTAATATAGGGGTCTTTGAATTTTGATCTTTCAGTTCTTCAATCAATTTTATTATTTTTTCTTCTTTCATATTCTTTCAGAGTCTCTTCATTAACAGATTCAGCTGTGATTATTAAAAGTTTTTCTCTGCTTTTAGCACCTTTCACGATCTTTATGTCTTTTCTATCTATTTTCAGTATCTTAGAGAGAAATTCCAATACCGCAATGTTTGCCTGATTGTCCACCGCTCTTTCTCTTACCTTGATTTTATGTCTGTTTCTAAAAGCGTCAAACTCGATGCTCTCTTCTGAAGAATTTGAAACTACATACAATTTCAGGTAAAAGCTCATAGTTTCACTTTTAAAAGCGTGATCAATCGCTCGCTATCATCAGTGTACCTGCCACCAGCATAGTTTCCAAACACTTTGTTTATTTTCAAGCCACTCTGTTCTGCTAATGTCTGCATCTCTTTCAGGTACATGATTCTAAGCTTGATAGAGGCGTATTCTCGAGTGTAATTGTTACCTTCGAAAATATCGTAAAAATAAAGTATGTTTGCAAAATCTCGATCTATCGTAGGCACGAAAAATCTGGATATTATCTTATTATCTTTTTTTATTGTGTCACCATGATATACCATGTGCTCAAAATAAGGAAAGCCATTTAATATGTCCACTATGATCTTGCCATCTTCGCTCAGCAAATTTTTGCAGCTTTTCAGGATCTGCAGTTGCTCATCTTCGCTAAATAATAAAAATGAGTTCAATGGTATTATTATTGTATCAAATATGCCAAGATCATGAATATTCAAAACGTTCTGGTTTTCAATGTGCACATTTTTCAAACCTTTAAATTTCTCTCTGGCTATAGTCAACATATGTTCATTATTGTCTATGCCCCATATTTCATGGTCTTTAAACTCTTCGATGATTCTGCCAGTTCCGCACATCAGTTCCAGTATCCGCTCTCCATCCTTTACAATATTCTTTAAGAATTCTAAATCTTCTCTGAATGATTGGTAAAAATCATCATAATACTCGTATTCAAAATCATAAAGGTTTTCATGAAACATGGTAGATCAGAACTTGTATCCGATATCCCTCAATAATTTCTTTCTTCTCTTTTTATCTGTATCCTTTTCAATACCTACTGGCGGCTCACCGTCAATCACTGCTGCAATGCCCCTGCCCTGCTCTGACTCAACCACCAGCACCTGCAGATCGTTGGACGTGGCTGCAAATATATTCAGGACCTCATCAACTTTTTTCAATCTGTCCAGCACGTTTATTGGATAAGCATCTTTCAGCATTATAACAAATGAATGTCCTGAACCGAGCTCTACTGCATTATCGATTGCATACTTTATAAGCTCTTTGTCCGTGCCCTCAAATCTCACAAGTCTGTCGGTAGATGCCTCGCAAAAAGCTACTGCAAAAGCTATGTTTGGCATGGCTGTTATCAGTGCCTCATAGATATCTTCAACGCTTTTGATAAAATGAGATGTGCCTATTATGACGTTTATATCTTTTTGAGGTTTTTTTATGTTTATCAGTTCAAACTTCATGATTGTTACCTCACTGTAACTAAACAACTAGCATAATTTTAACTTTTCTTTTTTTTGGGATCTGTTGAAAAGTAATGAGCAGTAAACAGTGCACCAACTGCTATATTAAAATAGAACACTATAAGCCTCCATATCAGTATCACTATCCCGATCATGTACACTGGAATCTGCACAGCATATATTATGGCTGCAGAAAACTCTACTACGCCACTTCCTCCTGGACTTATCGGAAGCATGGATATGAACACTATCAAGATCTGTGCAAATATAGAATATATCCAGATCGGATTCAATCCGAACGCGAGCAGTATTACTGAGAATATTACAAAGTCGCTGATCCACATTCCTGCAGTGATAAAATAAACGAATATTGAACGTACTTTGTTTTTCACAAAAAGGTTGTTGATAGAATAATGAAAGTTGATATACTCTTCTTTCAATGTGACTATCAGCTTTTTTCTCTTTTCTTCTTTTTTTATGAATATTTTTAGCACACCCTCCAGTTTGTGCATCTTCCTGTAAAAATAATTAAACCTTAAAGCAAGTAGCAAGAACAGTATTATAAGCAGAACCAGAATTAAAATGGAGCCATATATAAAATAGATTATCACCATGTTTCTATAGCTACTGTAAATAAAAAACAAGAGTGGTGCTACCGATAGCAAAAATATTGCATCCATAACCCTTTCGCTAACCACCAGCCCCGTCGCATCTCCGCCCGTGAACCCTTTATCCATCAACATCTTTATCCTTACCGGCTCTCCACCAACGTTTGTAGGAGTGACTGTGGCTGCAAATATGTTTACTAACACTATCTTCAGTGCCTCTGAATACTTGAGCTTCATGTTCAACGATCCGCTCATCACCTTTATCCTCGCTGCCCAGAACATAAAATATAATAGATGGAGCAACAGTGCCAATAATACAAAATATAAATTTATTCTAAGCAGATACTCTAGAGATTTGACATTAAAAGTGCCAGAAAGTAATATTACTATTACCACTAGGCTTACTACTATCGAGATCACGAGATACTTGATATTTTTTCGCTCCATTTTTGTTCAGTCTCCGAATATTATGTCTAAAAATCTACGAACAGACGTATCAGGCTGATAATTAATGTTTTCAAAGCCTCTGTACCCGCTTGCAATTTTAATGTCTCTCTCCAGATTCAAATTTTTTTGGGGCACTGAATAAAACAGGTTTTGTTGCATAAAATATTGGGCAAGATACTCTTGTTCAGGCTGCATAGGTGTGGGCACAAACAGTGCTTTTCCGTCAATCATATATAAATCCATTATGGTAGAATATCCAGATCTCGTTATAAATATTTTTGCACGGTTAAAAATCGATTCTCGCTCCTCAAAACTCAAGTATGATCTGATATTTTCTTTGTTTTGTTGCTCTTCAGGTTTACCGAGAGTAACAAAATAACTGAGTTTAAGAGATTCAATCTGCTCTAACACCAGTTTTTCAAATATTGATCGCTGTGGCTCAGGCCCAGATATTGAAACCAGCACATCAATGTCTTTATTTAAAGTTTTTTTTGATATGAATGATATAGGGCCTACATATTTTATTTTTTTAGGGTCTAAGAACCTCAGATTATGGGAAAGATCTCCAGAGAGTGAGTTTTGCTCTAGGTCCGGCACTATTATGTATTTGAACCGGTTCGCAAAAAATCGGTTATATAACATTGATCCAGCCTCAAGCAACTTTAAGCGATATGGATTCAATATCCTTAATTGATGTGTTATTAAAAATGAAGGTCTGTCTTTAGCAAATATACCATACCTATTATCTGAGATTATCAGATCATATTTCTCTTTTTCATGATAATTCAAAAACTTTTCGTGTTCAGTGAACAAGGATGTAATCAGAAGCGGTGAATCTAAAAGGAGATTAAGGAAAAAAAGGTCTGGGTTATCTGTAAACTCCAGCGGATAATCTCGAAATTCTATAAACTTTGCAGATACCTCTTTTTTCAACAGCTCCAAAGCCCTCCCGTAACTGAACACCGTAACCTCATGCCCTTCTTCGATTAGTTTTTTAATTATCGGTATGGATCTGCTTGCATGCCCTAGCCCTATCGCGCAAACTCCAAACGCTATTTTCATATTTAGAGGCTTAATGTTTCAAATGTATATAAGTATTATCTATAAAGACAGTATGATATATATAACTGTGCTTATCACAATCACTGCAGTAAATAACCACATCAGAACTGTTCTCCATAACCTGTTTACAAAATCTCGCATAATAGTTTTGTTGCTGCTGATCAAGATTATAAAAACGATTAATACCGGCAAAATTATGGCATTCAGGACCATTACATCTATGATGATATTGATCAGGTTAGTGTAAAAAACAGGAACTATCGCTGCAGGCAAAATTTCAGCAAGGTATATAAAATAAAATTTTTTAGCTTTTAACGGAGTAGTATTAAGACTATGATTCCATCCAAAATATTCGCTTATGCTCCATGCTGAAGAGAGGGAAACTACCACTCCTGCAAGAAAGCCGGCAGCTATTATTCCAATGGCAAACAAATACGGAGAAAACGATCCGGCCAGCGGTATAATCAGATGAGCCAGATTCATTATTCCTATATTCTGATATTTGCCATAGATCGTCATGGCTGCGGTAATAACAATCGCAATCATCAATACCTCACTTATTATCGCGCCTATAAAGGTCTCGTGTCTTTCATGTCTCAGGTCTGCTATATTCAGATGCTTGTCTACCACTGCAGCCTGCTGATAAAACAGCATCCATGGCATTATCACGGCACCTATCAATCCCAGGATCATTGTAACAAAACTGATATTATGATACTGGTTGAAACTGAACAGACTTGTTGCTATTTCAGTGACGTTTGGCCTGGTTGTAATTGCTGTAATAATAAATATAAATAACAACAATGATATGAATATCAATATGTTTTCTACTTTCTTATAACTTCCAGTGATCACAATAAATGCATGCCCCAGTATCACTACAATTATAGTTACTACGATCGGCACTCCGAAAATCAGTCCTGCAGCGCTTATTCCTGCAAATTCAGCAACATAGGATAACATATTTATAAAAAACATAGTGCCTACTACAGACAAAGACCAGCCTTTTCCATATTTATCCTTGATCAGTTCTGCCAATCCTTTTTTAGTCAGTATCCCGATTCTTGCAACCGCCTCCTGATACAGATATAAAGGTATAATCAAAATAAGTAAAAATAATATGAATGCAAACTTGAACTCAGCGCCCGCAACAATGCCAGTAAACACGCTTGGCGCATCTACATCAGCCATCATTGCTACCCAGCCTGGCCCCAGAAAATAAAGCAGAAATAATAGTCTTTTCTTTGTAACGGGATTCATAGTATTTCACACTTTATTATCTTTGCAATCGAAAGATCTAGAAAATAGTCATGGCCCTTAACATCTTTGATAGTTACTCCTTTTTTATCAGACTTCACAATTTCATAAATGTTTCCAGGTCTTAATTTTATAGAATCCAGATACTCTAATACCGGCTGCTCTTCAAATACTATTCTTTTGACCTTGACTTTATTGCCCGCTTCAATTTCATTTATTGCAGGATCCTTGGCTAGAGAAAATGGCTTTGATAATGACGGTATCGGATTGCCGTGAGGGCAAGTTTCTGCGTTTTTGAGCTTTTCAAGAATATAAGGTTCCAGATCATCAGATATGCCATGTTCCAGCTTTTTGACCATGTTATGCGTATCTTTCCATGGAACTCCAAATATATTAAAAACCAGAGCCTCTGCAATTCTATGCTTTCTTATTAGTGGCACTGTGCGTTTTAAGCCCCGGTCTGTAAGCTTAACACCCACATATGGAACCTTAGTTATCAATTTCTGCCTTTCCAGTCTCTTAAGCTCATCATTCACAGCCCCTGGAGTAAGATTTAAAATATTCGCAATCTTGGTCAATTTTGCAATGTTATATGATTCTTCCAGCTCAAAAATAATAAGAAGATAATCTTCTAACTGAACTGTCGTTTCATTATTTTTAATAGTAACCATAAATAAGATTAATGGTAACATATATTTATAGTTTATTAAATCGCTAACTGCATAAAAATTTTATAAATACAATTTGGATATGTGTTCTGAAAAAAACACAATTAGAAAATAATAAATATTGGAACTGCCTATTATCTTTTCCATGACAATTAGATCTTTAGTGTATTATTTATTTAACAGTTCATTAAAAGTTAAGTTTAGAATGTTTGATAGTATTTATATTTCGGATATTGTTAGTGCAAAAAACCTTATTGGATGGTATTGAATTATCAAAAGATGGTGGAATAATGAAAATACTGGTTGGAGTCTCAGGTGCATCTGGAGCCATATACGCATATACCTTACTTAAAAATATTAAGGAGGAAAAGTATCTAATTGTGTCTGATCATGCTAAAGAGCTGATAGAATTTGAACTGAACTTGAAAATCGAGAAATTTAGAAAACTGGCAGATCATTATTATGAGGACAGTGACCTGTCTGCCCCGGTCTCTTCAGGCAGCTTCAAGATCGATGCAATGGTAATAATACCTTCAAGCGTTTCTACGATATCCAAGATTGCAAACGGCATAGCGGACACTTTAATTACGAGAGCTGCAGCAGTAAGCTTAAAAGAACGTAGAAAATTGATAATAGTTTTCAGAGAGATGCCTTTAAGCACAATACATTTAAAGAACATGTACGAACTGTCTCTGGCTGGAGCTATGATTGTACCTGCTGCACCCGCATTTTATACTAAGCCAAAGACTATAGAAGATCTGGCAGAGCAGGTATCTGGAAGGGTAATGGATATGATAGGTTTAGAATCAAATATACCGAGATGGTCCAAGAGCCTGAGCAAAAATGAGTGATGAGATTTATATACTGGACACCTCGGCCATACTATCTGGCTTTGTGATCAATTCTAATAAACTGATGATTCCTTCAAAAGTATTTGAAGAGATAAAAAAAGGTAAAGCCAAGCGCGATCTGGACTTGAACATAGATAATATAGAAATTGTAGAACCTGACCCAAAATATGAGAAGATGGTCAAAGACGCAGCCCGTATTACCAATGATTTTCTTAAGTTGTCACAAACAGACATTGCAGTTTTGGCAGCAGCCATACAGTATAATGCGATAATAATTACAAACGATTATGCAATACAGAACGTTGCTAAATTTATGAACATAAATTTTCAGAACTTTGGCATGAACCAGATAAAAAAACTGGTGATATGGAAATATAAGTGCACTGGCTGTTCTAGATATTTTGACAAGTATTATAAAGAGTGCCCAATATGCGGCAGCCCGATTAAAAGGGTCAGGAAATAGAGATCTCTTTTTGGATATTGAAAGTCATCAAGTCTTTGGCAGATACAGTTTTAACTCCAGTTTTGTTTTCTATGTATCTTGCCTGCAATTCTGGATTTTCAGCAAGAAACTTCATGCCAAAATGAGTTAATATGGCCAGTTCTGGTCTGGTCTCTTGAACTATCAACGCTGCATCGTTTGTGTTCAAATGATATGGTATAGATGATGTTAAAGGCCTGGTTACAGCAAGAATCAATACTCTCGTGCCAGTTATGTCCTCATGCAGTTTGGTGTTATAGTATGTATCACTGATATAACTTATAATCCCATTTTTAGTGCTTATCTTGAATCCTATTGACGTAGGATCATTATGATATGTTTTTATCGCTTCGATCTCAATGCCCATCTTACTGAACTTTTCACCCTTCTCCAATACCAGGTAATCTATTATCTTTTTATGAAAAGATGTTATTGACGAGCATTGTTCTACCACACTTTTTGAGCAGATCAGTTTTCCGTGCCTTATTAATCCACCGTTAGTCATTGCCTCAATTAATACTGCCGCATCTGATACATGATCTGTATGCGCGTGTGAAACGAGCAGCAGGTCTGTTTTTGTAGGATCTATTTTTGCCTTTTTTAGCTGTATCAGAGACCCTGGACCAGGATCTATGTGAATATTTAAATCATCTTTTAGATATATTCCGCCAGTAGCTCTTGTCTGATGAAAAGTTACATATCTGCCGCCACCAGTACCCAAAAATATTAGTTTGCTCATAAAATATAATAGTTAAATCAAATAGATAAATATTGTTCTGGCATTCTATTCTCTAAATGATCGGATGTTTCTGATTTACTGTTAATTGCCATATCCATTCATTATTATTCATTCATCACTTCGATTCAAGGTTTAGCTAGTTTGAATTGCTCATAGTTACTCTACTGTTATCTTAATCTGATACAGTCTGTTCTGCTAGTTAACTTTGTGATCTTCTGCTATTTTAAGCTCATAAAGACCTCTTTTTAATTATTTGCTCTAAACATGTGTTTTTTAGCGAGATAGTAAATAAAATTTAAATATCTGTTTTGAATATATATTCATAACTATGAGGTGAACAAAATGCCTAACAGAGATGGAACAGGGCCGTATGGAAAAGGACCTATGTCTGGCAGAAGACGAGGTAACTGTTATCAGAGATCTGGGAGAGGGTTAGATTATTCTAAAAACCAATCTTTAAAAGGAAAAATAACAGCACATATTGATAATGATAAGTGCATAAAATGTATGAAATGTGTCTCTGTTTGCCCTGAAAGAGCTATTGAGGGAGCTATAAAAAAATATGTGAAAGTTAATGAGGATATTTGCAAAGGATGTGGAGACTGCATAAAAGTGTGCCCTGTAAATGCTATATCTTTGCACGAATTCAACATGGAAGATAGATCTGTAACTGAAGATACAACAAACATCAATAATGTTAACGTAGAAGAAAGTTTGATTGAAAAAAAGAAAATACTAGAAGAAAAAATAAGACAGCTCAAAGATAAATTAAACTCGATCTGAGCCTATTTATTGCATATAATAAGTTTAGATAATCAACTCTTCTATTGGAGATTTCCTATCTTTTATTCCCAGATCTGATATAACAATGCTCTTGCCATCATACAGTGTTGCTTTTTCTTTTCCTGATATCAAAGCAGAGATTATTCTTCCAGCCGCATCTCCTTTCATAATTCCACTGCCGCTGCTGCCTGTTGCTACTGCAATGTTTAGCTCATTGAAAATATAGTAGTTTCCATCTATCGTATTATATGAATAGTACCCTGCCCAGCTGGATGTGACTTTTGCCTCTTTAAAGGCCGGTATATATTCCTGTGCAACCAATAACACATTTTTATTGTAAAAGTCTATCTCTGGCTGCGGATCATCCTCCAGAGAAAAGCTCCTTCCAATATCATCAGTTACTGTAGTCCAGAACGATTGTGATTTTGGTTCTGGCCTTATATAGATCCATGGCTTTGGAAATATAGTAAATGGAAATGTGCCAGCTTCATTTTTATAGCTCTTGTTCACCATCGTTTTTATTTTATCTCCAGAAACCTGAAATATCTGCCTCTTTTTGGGCCTGATATGACTATCTATACCTATTGGATCTAAAAGCTCTGTAGTCCACACATCAGTTGCCAAAAGATAGTTTTCAGCTTTCATCTGCCCACGATTCGTTTCTATAGACGCAATAGTTTTATCCTGCCAGACAAACGGCTCGCCAGGATATACCAATTTTTTCACAGGCTCCAGATTCAATTTTTCGACCTTTGTGTTATATTTGATATCTACATTCATCTTTTCGATCTCTTGATTATAATAGGATGCTATAAGATCAGGCTCTATAATTCCACAGTTTTTACCTAATAATCCAGCATCTATATTTTTCAGCCCCATTATCTGGGCAACTTCCGGATCTGGTGTGCAATTTATGCCTAAATCTGAGATCTGAGATCTATCCAGTATCTCGGTATCTGCCATTTTTCGCACTTTTGATACTGAATCACTATCTAAACTATTTTTATCCATTAAAAATAGATACCCGCAAAAATTCATGCCTAAATTAAAACCTAAATCTTCTTGTATATGTTTATAAAATGAAATTGATGAGGAAGTAAGCTTATAATTTAAATCTGAAATAAATAAATCTCTGAATGCAGAAGCGCTTTTACCAGTATTGCCCTGCGCATAAGTAGCCTCTTTTTCGACAAGACAGATCTTCATATCAGGATTCTCTTTTTTAAGATGATATATTGCTGAAAGTCCAGTAATACCCGCGCCTACAACTATCAAATCATAATTTTCCATGGCGTGCTGTAAATGATTTACAATATATTAACATTTCGTAAATAATAGCGCTAGCAATAGAAAACAGCATAAAGCATGGGCATCAAGTATTAAATAAAAAAAATATAAATGCTTTTTTTAAATTATTTATATTAGATCAATGATTATAGATCTGAATGGATGAGAGAGAAGTAAAAAAGAAATTCATTTCTGGAAAAATAAAGGATATAGTGCTTGAAGATGAGGCACTCAAACTGTATGATATGAAGAGAAGTACGAAATTTATTAAATCTGTTTTGTGGATAGTTATACTGTCTTTATATGTATCTATATTATTTTTTTATTATCTAAACATCCTTGATCTTTTTATATTGCCTGTAATTCTCTTTATTATCTATGTACTGATAAAACCAAAGAAAGAAGATAAGATCATATATACAATCTTCGAATATCTCATTGGTGCAGGATTGATCCTGTCAGATATAATAATTACCATTTATACAGCTTTGTTTTTAATAGAATTTTTAACTTTTTCTCATCTCTATGGCTATAAAAATATTTATACAGTATTCTCAGTGTTATTTCTTGCACCGGCTGGTATTTCTATTTATACTGTCATTTTGATTAAATATTTCCCCAAAATCATGGACTTTTCCGATGAAAAAATATATTCAAATTTTGTATTTTTAAAAAGATTGTTCATTTTGATTTTACTATTGTTTAGTATAATCATACTGCTTTTTTTAAAAAACAATATTTTAATCTGAATTTTTAAAACCGTTTTTTACTTTTTTTGCCTGAATTTCCAGAAAAATAGTTATTTAAAGTTCAATACAAGAAAATATTAAATACAGAAAATGCCTTTTAAATATTTGATATTTTATGACCTCAAATACAATTTTTGCTGAAACTCCAAAAAATGGATGCTCAGAAAAAAATGTTTTAAATGAAAATACAGATCCAAAAATTATTGAAAATTATATTAGAGATGAATCTTCAATCATTATTGGAAAAGCTAAAAAAATATTATTTCCTCAAAATGAAATGCAAATTTTTGAAATTTTAAAAGATGCAAATATAAAAAAAGAATTTGTCACCATTTCAGGAGCTGGCACAGGAATAACTGGCTCAAGAGTCCCATTTGATGGCTGGATAGTTTCTACAGAGTTGATGACCTGTGTTAATGTTGATCAATCATTAAAAGGTGAGTTGATAGAATTTTCAGAATTAAATAAAAAATATTCTATTTTTATAGGTAAAGACGAAGAGAAAAATGAATTTTACGCTATTTCACCCCCGGGAATACCATTAAAAATTTTTAAATCGATGGTAGAAGAAAAAGGATTGTATTATCCTCCTGATCCAACTGAAAATACTGCTTTTTTAGGTGGTACTGTTGCAACAAACGCCTCTGGCGCCAGAACTTTTCATTATGGTTCAACACGTGATTTTGTTAGAAGGATCCGGATAATGCTTCCTGATGGAGAGGTTCTAAATATTAAAAGAGGCAATGTTTTTGCAAAAGAAAATAGATTTAAAATAATTTTAAAAGATAAACAGCAATTAGAGTTGGAATTACCAACATATATTATGCCTAACGTTAAAAAAAATGCTGCCGGTTATTTTGTTAAACCAAATATGGATTTAATTGATTTATTCATCGGTTCTGAAGGGACATTGGGAATTTTTACTGAATTGGAACTTAAACTGATTAAGAAACCAGAAGATAGTTACTCTTTTTTTGCTCATTTTTCTGATGAACAAAAAGCAATAGATTTTGCAAAAGAGCTCAAAAAACTAAAAAATTATTTTGCTTTTAATCTGCTTTCAATAGAATTTTTTGACAGGTACTCTGCTGAATTTATTAGAAAGAGCCATCCTTCTAAAATTCCTAAAGATTCCAATGGAATAATTTACTTTGAGCTAGACTCACCTAATGATCAAACCTTGCAAAATATCCAGAACCTTTTAAAAAATTGCAATTATTTGTTTTCTAATAAGGGTTTTTTACTAAACTCAATACTTCTCTCAAGTGAAGATGCTAAAGAAATAAGGCTTGCTTTGCCGGAGGAAATTAACAATTTATTAAAAGCTCGTGATTTACCGAAAGTTGCCACTGATATTGCAGTACCTGAACAAAATTTAGATGAGATGATCGCCACATATCATGATATTGGAAATTCTACAAATATTCAATATGTAATTTTTGGGCATATAGGAGATAACCATCTACATTTTAATTTTCTGCCAAAAAATAAAAATGAGTTACAGTTAGCTATGAATGCTTCTATATTATTATGGAAAAAAGCCGTTCAACTGGGCGGAACAATAACTGCTGAGCACGGAGTCGGAAAAAAATATTATATAGAAAATAATGAAAAAAAACCTATATTAGAACTGATGTATGGCAAGAAAGGGGTAATGGAAATAGCAAAAATTAAACATACTATTGATCAAAATAATATCCTAAATATAGGAAATATCATTCCACTAGATAGTGTACTAAATTTGCTGTAAAATTGAAATGTTTTAACTGATTATTGATATTTTATTTGCTTAGAAAATTTTTTTATTTTTCAATAATTCGAAGTTGTTTTAGAGCAGTGATCCATATTTTGTGTAAGAATGAGATACGTTCTAGATTGATAATTATTGCTTTCCAAAAACTTTGCAACGCTACTTAATATATATCCATTTCTGAAGCTCCTCTGTTCACTTTTATTTACTATTTCTCTTAGTAGCTTTTTGGTAAAAAATTAAAAATTCAGAGTTTTTTTGAATATTAAGAATAAGATGCTTAAAAAAGACGTTTAGTAGAGTGGTTCCTCTACGCAGTATTGTCAGATTGCGCAATGAGCGCTTATACGTGTATGCGGGAAGAAGAACCGGTTTCATAGGCATATGATCTGTAGGAAAGTTCAAATATGGTGGTGATATA
>JAVRLB010000011.1:0-23792 GCA_031961865.1 Thermoplasmatota archaeon
TTACATTTCCTATCTTACTCTCATCTTTTGAAGCGCCAATTACTGCAATAGAGCTGGGATTAAAAAGTTCTTTAAACATTTCAAGATAGGTAAATATCTAATATTAAATAAAAGTTTCACTTTTACTTAATAATCTGTGAAAAGCTTAATAGATATAAATCAATTTAAGATTTATGCTAAAGTTGGTTGGCTTGGGTCTGTACGATGAAAAAGATCTGTCTATTAAAGCCTATGAAAATATCAAAGATGGGGATTATATATTTTTAGAGTTTTATACCTCTTATTTGATGGGTACTTCTATTGAAAAGTTGGAAAAATTAACTGGAAAAAAAATAAAGATACTTTCTAGAGAGGATGTAGAAAATGAAAGAATGTTACTAGATCTTGCTAAAAATAATAAAGTATTACTATTATCCGCAGGGGATCCACTGATCGCTACAACCCATATTGCTTTGAGACTCAAAGCTTTTGATGAGGGTATTCCTGTAGAAATTATACATGGCACTTCAATACAATGTGCCGTACCAGGATTATTAGGTCTGCAAAGCTATAAATTTGGAAGGACCGTGACAATCCCATATCCTGAAAATGATATCTATTCAAAAAGTGTTTATGATTTTATTAAAAATAACTTAGATTCTGGACTGCATACATTGGTTCTACTAGATATTAAACCGGATAGATTTATGACCGCTAACGAAGCATTAAAAATACTTGTTAAAATGGAAGAAACTTTTAAAAGTAAGGTAATTGAAAAAAATACAATTGTATCAGTTGTTTCTCAGGCAGGCTCTGCAAATCCAACATTAACCACAGGTACGATAGAAAAATTAGTGGATAAAGATTTTGGTCCACCGCTACACACTATGGTTATAGTTGGTAAAATGCATTTTATGGAAGAAGAGGCTTTAAAAAAATTAACAAAATATTTTTATTAACTTAACTTTAATTCGTTTTTTATGCTGGTATAAAAAATTTTTACGGGTCAGTTTTGATAAAAATTTTATAATAGAGCTTCTTAATGTTAAACAGGTGAACCTTATGGAAATGAGTTATTTTAACAAAATAGATACTGATGAAATTATAGCAATGGCTGTCTATTCCGAAGAGGAATCATACAAGTTCTATCTTGCTCTGGCAGATCAAGTAGATAATGATTTTTTGAAAGAGAAACTGAAATATTTTGCTGATCAAGAAAAGCTGCACAAAAAAATATTAATAGAGCTCAATGAAAACTTATTTGGAATGAAAAATGTTAAAGAGCCATCAAAAAAATATCCTTTCGAATGTTTTATAAAAAATTCGAATGTAGATAATATTGACTCATTACTAAAAGCGATAGAGATTGCAATGAACTGTGAAAATAGAGCAGTAACTATCTATAAAAGTATCTCTACAAGAGTAAAAGATACCTATGCAAAAAAGATCTTTTTATACTTGTCAAATATGGAAAAGCAGCATTATATTGCACTTAAAGGAGATTATGATTTTTTCAAAAAATTTGCAGGATCTATGGATGAATTTAATAAAAAATCATCATTTATAGGTATAAAATTCAAAAGATAATCTTATCCTACCTTTTTTATACAATATAGTGTTATACAAACATTCACTCTAAGAATACAATTTGAAAAAATTCAGCAAATATATAATATATTTATTCATTATAGAAGATATTTATATTCGGAGAACGGATATCATAGAAACAGTTAAATAAGCTATAAAATTACTGATAAGATCACATGCACTAAAAGGGCGATGTTCTAGTGATTAGAGAAGCCCGTAAACATATAGGAGTTTGATAGTATATGGTTGACGAAAAAGCTAAAACTAGGAATATGTATGGTTTCATACGAGAAGCATGGAATAAACCAAAAGATACGTATGTAAGAAAATTACAGTGGGAAAGATTAATAGAATGGAGAAAATCCCCGACTGTCACAAGGGTAGAGCATCCTACGAGATTAGATAGAGCAAGAGCTCTTGGATATAAAGCAAAACAAGGATATATAATTGTTAGAGCACGCGTTCGTAGAGGCGGGTTAAATAAACCACAGATAAGAGCTGGTAGAAAACCGAAGAGAAGGGGTATTCTAAAAATTACTATGAAAAAAAGCATACAGAGAATTGCTGAAGAACGAGCTAACAAACATTACCCGAACATGGAAGTTTTAAATTCATATTGGGTAGGGCAAGATGGGAAGCATAAGTATTATGAAGTTATATTGGTTGATAGGTCACATCCAGTAATCAAAAATGATCCTAAGATTTCATGGATTTCAAACCAGAGAGGAAGAGCACAAAGAGGTAAGACGAGAGTTGGCCAGAAAAATAGAGGACTTAGCAAAAAAGGCAGAGGCAGTGAGAATAGCAGACCATCAGTAAATGCAAATAAATAATTTTAAATTTTTGTTTGCTATATAAATATCGATTCAAAAATGTTAAAAATATTGCAGGTTAGTGATCTTGCCACTCCACACTTAGGTGGAACTGAAAAAATAGTGTGGAAATATTCTACTTTATTGAAAGAGAGAGGAAATGATTTATCAATATATACTCTTTCAATACCTAGTACCAAGGAATTTGAGGTGGTAGATGGTATCAGAATATACAGAAAATCAAAAATAAAATATTTTTCAATAGGGTTTGATAAAAACCTCATAAATTTTGACATTGTGCACAGTCATTCTATGATAAACTCAATAACGCTAAATATATATAAAAAATTGAACAAAGACAGTGTGGTTATAAGCCATTATCACGATGGTTACGATCAGCTGTTAAAAGAATATTCTGATGATGCTAATAGAAAAAAATTGGAAAGATTTGTTCCATTTTTAATTCGTGGAGATTTTGATTGCTATATAACTCCCAGCAACTATGCAAAAGACAAACTCATAAAATTCGGAGTTAAAAGAGAAAAAATAGAGGTATTGCCCCATGGCGTTGAAGATTTCAGTTCATACGATAAAACTCTAATTAGAAAAAAGTATGGCATTGATGAAAAAAGTAAGATTATAGGATTTGTTGGAAGATTAACAAAAACTAAAGGCCCGCAATATCTCGTGGATTTTATGCCTGAGATTTTAAAAAATGTTGATGCAACACTAATGCTTGTAGGCCCCAATCCTGAGCAAAGGTTAAATGGTTTTATAGGTTTACAAGAACAGCTAAAGAGAAGAGTAAAAGAGCTGAACATCGAAAAAAATGTAGTTTTTACAGGGCCGATACAATACACAGATATGCCATATTATTATAATGCTTTTGATATTTTGGCTGCTCCAACCATTTCTGAAGCTTTCGGGTTGTCTATTCTGGAATCTTTAAATGCTGGAAAACCTGTTGTGGCGTTTAACAGCACTGCTGTACCGGAACTTGTGATAGATAATAAAAATGGCATTTTGATTGACCCTTCAAATTATGAAAAAATGGGCCCTGCAATAATAAAGATATTAACTGATCAGGATCTTTATCTAAAATACTCTAATTTTGCAAAAGAATTCGTAAAAAACTATCGCTGGAGTAATATAATAGATGAACTTTTGAAAATATATAAGAAATTTTTATCTTGATTTTTTGTTTTTATATACGTTTTCTATGAATGCTTTATGCAGCACAGATGGCTCTTTAGGCCTGGACTTAAATTCTGGGTGGAATTGTGATCCTATATAAAATGGATGCCCTTTTACCTCAAAAATTTCCATTCTGGTGTTTGTTTCATCTGCTCCAGTAAATATCATTCCTTTGTTTTCAAGATCTGGAATATACTTAGGATTAACTTCATATCTATGCCTGTGCCTTTCATATATTTCTGTTTTTCCGTACCATTCAAATGCTCTGCTCTCTTTTTTGATTATTACTTTCTGCGCTCCTAATCTCATACTACCACCAAGATTCTTAATATCTTGCTGTTCTGGCAGGAGATCAATAACTGGATTTTTTGTGTCTGGATCAAATTCAGTACTTATTGCATCTTTCAACCCTAATACATTTCTTGTATATTCAATCACAGCTATTTGAAATCCCAAACATATTCCCAAGAATGGTATCTTGTTTTCTCTAGCATACTTTGCGGCCAATATCTTGCCTTCTATGCCCCTTTTCCCAAATCCACCTGGAATAATTATCCCATCTAGATTTTCAAGTGAAACTTTCCCTTCTTCAATATCTTCTGCATCTATCCATACAATATTTATTTTTATTTTCAAAGATGAACTCACATGAACAAAAGCTTCTCTGTGACTCAGATATGAGTCTTTTAAATGCACATACTTGCCAATAAAACCAATATTTACCTCTTCTTTTGCACTATTTAAATTATCTAAAAACGTTTCTACATCATCGAGATTAGATTTTCCATCTGAAAGACCTAATTTTTTGAAAATGTAGTTCCCTAAGTTCTGTTTTTCAAATACTAACGGTAACTCATATACGCTTTTGACGTTTACGGCACTTATTACTGCTTCTAATGGCACATCACAAAAATTTGAGATTTTAGTTTTCGTATCTGTACCTAAGGGTTTTGTAGTCCTGCCAATAATTATGTCAGGCTGTATTCCTATTGCTCTTAATTCTTTTACACTGTGTTGAGTAGGTTTCGTTTTTTGCTCTCCAACAACTTCTAGCTCTGGTATTAACGTTGTGTGCACAAACAGCCTGTTTCCTTCTCCTACTTCACGGCCTAACTCTCTTAAAGCTTCTAAAAAAGGCATAGATTCTATGTCTCCTACCGTACCACCAACTTCTATCAATACCACATCAGCATTGCTCTTCTTTGCTACTGAATTTATCCTTCTTTTAATTTCATCGGTGATATGGGGTATTATCTGCACTGTTTTTCCTAAATAATCTCCCCTTCTCTCTTTTTCTATTACTGTCTGATATACCTTCCCAGTAGTAATATTATTTTCTCTTGTTAAGTTAATGTTCAAAAACCGTTCGTAGTTCCCAAGATCTAAGTCTACTTCTCCTCCATCATCTAGCACAAATACTTCTCCGTGCTGATATGGATTCATGGTTCCTGCATCATAATTAATGTAAGGATCTATTTTTATGGCTGTAACTTTTAAATTTCTGGCTTGTAGTATTTTACCGATACTAGAGGTAGTTACTCCTTTACCAAGCCCTGATATAACTCCGCCAGTTACTATTATGAATTTCATAAAACACATATACAATCAAAAAACTTAAACATTTCTATTTTTAGTAAGTAGTCAATGTTATAAATTAGCAATATAGGATAAAATGTTTTTAATCCATAGATTATCTTCTATGAAAATGGCTGAAAAAGATGAAAGTTAAGCGCAAACCACATATGTTCTTGCAACCTCCTGCTTATAAAAACATTTAAATATTGTTTATTTTATAGGAGTTCAATGCCAACAATAATGTATTTCTTAAGAGAACTCATAAGAGGGTTCTATTGGGTATTATGGTTATCGGTAGATATTTTTGTACTGTTCCAGATATATTATTATTATCCGATATTATGGGTTGGTTTACTTATGCTCAGTATTGCTGTAGTTACTACTTATTATGAATATCAAGGATATAAAAAATTGATTGACAAATTATTTGGAAAAGATTAAAAAATTAATTTTGCTGGTCTTTTTGATAAAGCCAGCAAGAAACAAAATGACCTTTCTTGTCTTCGATCAAGGGTGGCTCTTTTATGTCTTTGTAAAGCTCTATGACCATCCCTCCATTATCCAGTTTCACAGATTCTATTCCAAACACTTGTCTAACACTGCCTAATTTTTTCTCCTTATCAATTACTGTCTTGATCGTCTCTATTTGTTCTTCCTTCAAAGGCTCTACAAAGTTCACTTTAAAGCTGTTATTATCATAAATTTCTACATCCTTGATTATCGGATAATTTAATAACTCTGTGTTTCTCGTCGAATCCATAACTAAGCTTATACTCTCTACCAACTCATCTGATGTCCAGCCACATTTTTCGAAAGCAAACCTACATCTTGTATGAAATCTGCAACCTTGCGGTGGGTTTATTGGACTAGGCACATCCCCTTCTAGTATTACCCTGGACCTCTTTATTTTTGGATCCGGTATTGGCACAGCTGATAACAGTGCCATAGTATATGGATGCAGAGGATTTGAAAATAGATCCTCTGTCTCTGCAATTTCAACAATTTTCCCCAAGTACATTACAAAAATACGGTCACTTATATGCCTTATAACCATCATATGATGCGAAATAAAAAGCATGGTCAAGTTATGCTTCTCTTTCAGATCTCTCAGAATATTTAACACCTGCGCCTGTACTGATACATCAAGTGCTGATGTTGGCTCATCTAACACTATAAATTTTGGGTTTAAAGCTATAGCCCTCGCTACTGCAACTCTCTGCCTTTGCCCACCAGACAACTGATGTGGATACCTGTTCATAAAATCTTCAGAAAGACCTACTTCTATCAATAAATTTCTAGCAATTTCATAAGCTTCTTCTTTTTTATATTTAAAGGAAAATAATGGCTCGGTTATTATATCTTTAATTAGATATCTTGGATCTAATGAAGAGTATGGATCCTGATAAACGATTTGCATTTCTTTCCTCAATTCTCGCATCTTTCTCTTCTTTAGATGATACAAAGAAAATTCATTTATTTCCTTTTTTGATAGTGGTTCGTTCTTCTTCAATTTATCCAAAATATTTTTTGGTGGATCGAAAAACAGATATCCTTCAGTTGGAGTTACTAAGTTTATTAATGCACGCCCGAGAGTTGTTTTTCCACACCCAGACTCTCCTACAAGACCTATAACCTCCCCTCTTTTAATAGAAAGATCTATTCCATCTACAGCTTTTAAAGGTATTTTCAATGTCCTTATTGTTTGAGGTATCTTTATTGTAAAGTACTGTTTTATACCTTTTGCAATTAGTAAATATTCTTCATCTGTATTCTTTTCTGGCTCACTGCTTTCCATCGTTCTCACCTTCTTTCTTAGAATATAACCAGCAAGCAACAAAATGATCATTACCTAGATCAATCATTTCTGGCTTAGTTGTTTTACATATATCCATTGCATAAGGACATCTTGGATGAAACTTACAACCTTCTGGAGGATGTATCAGATTTGGAACGGTTCCTGGGATACTCTTTAACCTACCTTTCCCACTACCATAAGATGGTATAGATGTTAATAATCCTTGTGTATAAGGATGCTTTGGAGATTCAAATATATCTAATTTTTTACCTATTTCAGCGATAGATCCAGCGTACATTACTGCAACTCGATCACTGATATCTGATATTACACCAAGATCGTGCGTAATAAAAAGTATTGAAGTATTGCTAGTTTTCTTCAAATCTTTCATGATATCCAGTATTTGAGCTTGTATTGTAACATCCAGTGCAGTGGTTGGTTCGTCAGCAATCAATAAATGTGGGTTACTGGCTATTGCAATAGAGATGACTACTCTTTGCCTCATCCCGCCAGATAACTCATGTGGATATTGATTTATAACTTTTTCTGGTTGTGGAATATTAACTTTTGTTAAAAGTTCTACGGCTAATCTTGCAGCTTCTTTCTTTATTTCTTTAGGAATGAATCTTGGTGCTTTATTCAATTTTTTTGTAGATAATATCTCCAGACTTTTAGATATTTTTTTATCCTCTTCATATAATGCAGCTATCAAATTTCTCTTTCTATACGTTGTAATATCATGTCTGTTTATTATGTAAGAAATCTGCTCTTTTATAGCTTGGAGCTCTGGATTCTGATTTATAAAATCATCCAGATATCCAATATTTTTCCCATCAATTACGTTCTTTATTATATCATTAAGCTGTGTTTTAGTGATTTTCTTTCTTGCAATTACCCTAGAAGCCATTACATTAATATGATGGGTGAAAAGTACATCTTCAATCTGCTTTTTTATTGTTATAACCGGGTTTAAAGTGGTCATAGGCTCTTGAAAGATCATACCCATTGTATTCCCTCTAATTTGGTTCATCAGTCTAAAATTTTCTTTTAGTTTTTGTCTACTCACTTTAAGCTTGGGCCTTTTTTTCTTAGGTATAATTTTGCAAGCCTCTTTCTGTTTTGTAGACACATCAATATTTTCAAATGTAATATTTCCCTCCACTATCGTACCAGCTGTTTCAGGTATTAAATTCATAATAGATAAAGCTGTAACAGATTTTCCACATCCTGTCTCACCTACTAAACCTAATGTCTCTCCGGGCATTATTTCAAAACTTACGCCATCCAGAGCCCTGACTAACCCGTTCCACGTTACAAATTGTGTTTTTAAGTTTTCTACCTTTAATAATGGTTCCATGATTTTCACCTTCTCAATCTCGGATCAAAAGCATCTCTCATTCCATCTCCGACCAGATTCATAGATAATGCAAATATCAGTATCGCAAAGCCAGGGAATACCAGTGTCCACCAATCTCCTGCAGTAAAATATGATGCTCCTATCGCAGATAACAAGCCAAGATCAGCCAGATATCCTGAAGAAGAAGGAATAAATCCTAAGAAATCCAATGTTGCAAGTAAAAGAACAACCGTTGCAAGATCAAACGACAATTGTACTATTACTGGCGCCAGTGTATTTGGCAATATGTGTTTGAACATAATTTTTGTATTGCCGACACCACTGGCTCTAGCCGCTTCTACATAAGATTGTTCTTTGAGCGAAAGTACCTGCCCTCTTACTACTCTCCCATAGGTAGGCCACCATACTATTATTAAGATCAGAGCTAATATACCTAAACTCCTACCATTAGGTATAAAATATCCTGCAGCAATGATCAATACTAAAAGAGGGATACTGAAGAATATATCTGTTATACGCATTAATACTTCATCCACCAAACCACCGTAAAATGCGGCATATAATCCAAGAATGATTCCTATTAAACTACCTGCACCAACTACAAGAAAAGAAAATGCAATATCTAGTCTAAGTGCCTTCAATACACCGTGAAATATATCAATTCCAGGATAAGTTGTTCCGAACGGGTGCTGTGCTGAAGGTGGCAATGGCTGTGGATTATAGTAATTTGGTGTCATAATGCCCACATTAGTTGTTATCCCCAATAATTGAGGATCCACTTGATCAATTATTGCTATAGCTACATAAATAAGTACTATTATCAATCCTATAGCAGAACCTGGGTTTTTTAATAGTAATCTAAGAGTAGTCTTAAAACTATCAATTCTTGGGCCCAAAGAACTCATAAATGATTTTTTGCCCTCTTTTTTAGTCATTTTTAATCACCTAACCTTATCCTGGGGTCAAGATATGCATAAATGATATCCACCACTAAATTTGCAATAATGATCGTTAAGGCAAATAATAAAGTAGCACCCATTATCCCACCAGCATCACTACTTTGCATAGCCTGATATGTCCAATACCCTATTCCTGGGTAATTAAATAATTCCTCAACAACTACAGTCCCTCCCAGCAAACCTGCTAGCAATAATCCAGATATAGTAATTACTGGGATTAATGCATTCTTTCTAGCATACTTTTTAATTACCTGAGATTCTGGCAATCCTTTAGCTCTTGCGAATTTTACATAGTCTAAATTCAATACTTCGACAGCACTATTTCTCATATATCTCATGATCCCCGCAAGAGATGCAAAAGCCAGTGTGGTTGCTGGTAAAATTACATGCATAAATGCACTTGCAAATATTGTTAAGTTGCCATGTATAAGAGAATCTAACATCATGATACCTGTAGGAGAAGATATCCCCATACTATTAATCCAAGAAACCGTACCTAAATACTTTGCTGAAACTGTGCCGCTTATAGGGAATATTGCAATTCCTTGTGATGTACCTAAATATGTCATTAGTAGCAATGCTAACCAAAATATAGGTAATGAAACGCCCACAAATGCAATAACTCTTGTTAATTGATCAACCCAGCTATCTTTTCTGACGGCAGCGATAGTCCCAACAGGTACACCAATGAGCATAGCTATGATAAAACTTACCGTGGCAAGCTGTATGGTATTTGGAAAATACAATGCCATTGCAGTAGTAACAGGACCACTAAAAACACCAGTTCTTGTATATCCCAAATTGCCATGTATCATGCCATTTAAAAAATAAAAATACTGTATAGCTAATGGTTGATTTAAGCCAAGCATTTTAGTAATTGCTACCTTTTGCGGGCCATAGGGTAAATGTGGATTAATATATGCTGCGATTACCATATTTACCCCACCAGCACGAGTAAGCAAAAATACGATTAATGTAGCACCTATTACTGTAGGGATCATTAATAGCAATCGCCTAATTACATAGTAGCTCAATTTCATAAGAGGCTTTATAGATTAATCATTATTAAATTTTTCTTTTCTATCAGACTATCCGCAGGTCTGACTAATGTCAGATAAACATAAATAGAGGGAGTTATTTTTAGCTTATGACAACAAAAAAAGAACTTCCCCTAGGCTCTAATAATAAGTCACTTAAAAATATTCTTATGATACTTTTGATTCAATCTTTAATGAGAATATTGCTATTCAAGCTCAATACAAGCCCAGAGATATCTCTTTGACTTTGCAAAGTGCTATGCGCAATGGGGAATATATTGAAACATTCGTAAGAAACAATTCTTCTCGAAGAGTTCCTTCTGGAGATACAATTTATAGAAGACTTTTTAATTCATTGGACTTTCAAAAAATCGATTCTTTGATTGAAATCACTGTATTGATAAGTCAATGGGCATGTTCAAGGAAAAAGTAAATGTTGCCATATATGAACATGACGAACCATACTATGGAAAAGAAAATCGATATTTAATAAATGTAGAGAAGAAGAAATTCAGAGGCACTGACAAAGCATAGACTCTCCGCTTGTCTAACATTAAGATGAAATAAAAAAGAAAAATAGTTTTAAAAAAATTAGAGAACTTATGCAAATCTAATGTATGCAAATGCTATTATTACTACAGCTGACAATATAAATGCCACTCTTACCCATCTGTCCATTTCTTTTCTTATTAATGGAATTATTAATAAGATAAACGATAAAAGTGTAGTTCCTAAAGAGTATATTATAACAGCAAATTCTAGCAAAGTGTTGTTGGCACCACCGATATTAGCGGCATAAAACACTGTGCCAATCCACATCAAGAATAGACTTATGAAAATAGACAAAATAACTATTGAATCGTTGAATAGCTCAGCTATTTCGATCTTTATCTTTGGGTAATATTGTGGCATCGGTTGCTGTACAGGCTGTTGCATAGGTGACATACTTCCGCTCTGGCTTGGCTCTTGAGGCGGATATTGAGGATAACTAACCATATTTATAACACCTCAATAAGTTATAATCTTATTAATATATAATATTTTTTATTATTAATAATAGATCAGCGTTATGAAGCTTTAAAGTAAAAAAAGTGCTTTTAACACAAGAGTATATTAATTTATATTCCAAAATAGAAATAGATTATCTATCTTTTAAATACGGTAAAAATTACGCATAATTCCTTATTATAATTTTACTTCAGATTTGTAAGTTGTTACCATTTTTTAAGTGATAATATTATCATAATATAGGAGGAAATAAAAGAATAAAGTGGAAATTTCATAGAGACAAAAATTAAAAACATTTTAGGATAAAAAAAATCATATTAATGAAATTGTAAGAAAAAAAATTTAATACAGGCAAAATAAAGACTGTTTTGAGAGAGGATACTATTGCGAAACTAGATACTATAAACTTTTAGTTAGAGCTAGCAAGATTAGAGCTTGATGAAGAAAAGTACATTTATGGGGCTTTTAATACTATTTTTGAATAGAATGGAGAATGATAAAAATAGGGAAAAAAAGAGATATTAGAGTTATATAGAGAATATTAAAATAGTAATCTTTCCATAAGATATGCATCTCTTGACCCACGATAACTCATAGAATAAAAATTTTTTAGAGTATCTATTATCTTATAATTATGCTTTTCGTAGAATTTAATAGCTTTTCTGTTATGCACCCTTACCTCTAATACAGATCTCTTAACTCCTGCCGATATCATAATTTTTTCATATTCTTTGAGTAAAGTACTCCCTATTCCAGTCCTTTTAGCACTGGGAATTATAGCTATTGATTCAATTTCTCCAAAAATATCATCTACTTTTATAAAACTTATATATCCTAATGGAATTTTGTCTTCATATATTAACGTTGTAGAATCTTTTTGAGAAAGCATATTTTTTAGTTCATAGGTACTATATGCAAATTTATTAAAGGATGCTTTTTCTATTTTTCTAATTAGTTTAATATCATTGATATTTGCAATTCTAATATACATAAAAGAGAAGAATAAATATTTCATATATTTAACTTTTTAATTCTTGTAAGTGTTCAGTATTATGATGCTGCAATTTAGAAAAAATTGCTGAGCTTTAAAAAGATGGCGTATTAGCTAAAATTTAGAAATATTAAAATATAGGTATGTGATAACATCTCACTATGGAAAATCTTAATGTGGTGATAAACAATGGAAGACGACGGTGATAGTGACGGCCACCCAAAAGAATTTTTAGTAAATAGATCATTTAATAAAAAAATGGTATATGAGGAGATTCAAACTTTTTTAAAAGACCAAAATGTAACAAATTTATATAGCTATTTTGAACCTAACTTTATTTTTAGCAATAAAACAGAGATTAATGATAATGAAACGAAAGAGACTTTTTTAAACAATAATAATTCAAACTATGATTTTTCTTTGCAATATAAGATCAACAAAGAGGCATTTTATGCTCTTTTTAGTTTAAGCGCAAATAAAAATAAAGTTACAAAATCAATAAGCTCTTTTAAAACAAATATAAAAACATACAATAAAAAAGATGTATCTGAAACAGGAGTCATGTATATGAAAAAGTTAGAAGATTTTATGTTAGAGGATACCAAAGTAAAAACATATAATAATTTATCTAATCCCCAAAGTGATATTAGTAATTTTTCAATTGAAGATATAATAAAGCCTTATGAACTAGAGACATATTATCAAGACCAAAGTTGGGTAGATTCAAAATTAGAGAAAGCAGTGATATTAGCTGAAGGAGTTTATGATACATCTAACGGTAAAACTGCACATGGATTGGTTAGATTTACAAAAAGGTATGATATTATAGGAGTAATAGACTCCAAATTTGCAGGAAAAGATGCTGGAGAAGTACTGGACGGAAAATTTAGAAACATACCTATACGTGCAAGCATTAAAGAATTTTTAGATGAACATCCTGACATTTTAATTGTAGGAGCTGCTACTGATGGAGGTTTACTTCCAAAAGAGTACAGACCTTACATTATTGAAGCTTTAAAAAATAAAATTGGCATAGTTTCGGGGTTGCATGAATTTTTAAGTGATGACCCTGAGTTTAAAGAAATTAGTGATTCTAACAAGGTAAAAATCACAGATGTTAGAAAGATGTTTTTAAATAAATGTGATTTTTTTACAGGCGAAATTGAAAAAGTAAAATCTAAGAAAATTGCAGTCTTAGGGACTGACAGTGCCGTAGGCAAAAGGACCACATCTGTAATGTTAACAGAAAATTTGAACAGAGCAGGGCACAGTACAATTTTTATAGGAACCGGACAAACGGGATGGATGCAAGGAGCTAAATATTGTGCGCTGATAGATTCTATGATCAATGATTTTGTTGCAGGCGGTATTGAAACAGAAGTAGTAAAGGCTTGGAATGATAATCATCCAGAGTTTATAATAATTGAAGGACAGGGAGCAATATTGCATCCTGCATATCCTGGTGGGTTCGAAATTATAGCGGCTGGTAGGCCTGACATAATAATATTACAGCATTCTCCAAAGAGGAAGTACTACGATGGATTTGAGAATTATCCTATCCATGACCTTGATAAATACATAAAAGTAATAGAACTATTATCTGGAAAAAAGATCGCAGCAATAACGCTAAACACTGAAAACATGGCAAAAGATGAATTAGAGTACTATAAAAAATACTATTTTGAGAAATATGGGATACCTGCAATTGCCCCTTTATATGAAGGAACAAGTGAATTAGTAAAAATAGTTGAAAAAACAGATTAAAAGTGAGAGGCTATGGATCTAAAATGTTTTGATGAGATTTACATAAGCAATCCTATAGTTACTAAAAACAGTATCTCTTCAATATATAAGCTAAAATTAGCTGATAATATTATTAAAGAGTTCAAACTTGAATTCAGGTACTCAGAGCCTATTAATATCGAAAATATTGAAAGGCTGGCAAGAATGATCGTTACTATGCCAGCTATAAATTATGGGCTTTTTACAGAGTCAATATTTTTAGATTTTGAAATTGATAAAAATGATTTGAAATATTTATATGATATGCTCGAGATAACCGCTACAGATGTATTTGTAAATAAAATTTGTCGCAGAAGAGCTGATTTTATAAAAAAAGAGTATTTACCAAAGCCGGAGGATATTAAAATAGAGAATGCGCATAATAGAGCAAAGATAAATTGCAAAATTTCAGCATTTGAAAGCAATTACAAAGTAGATTCGAATAAAGCAGCAATTTTATCTTCTGGAGGTAAAGAGAGCTTATTAACCTATGGGTTATTAAAAGAAATTGGAGCAGATGTATATCCGCTATTCTTTAATGAGTCTGGTGGACATTGGAGAACTGCAATAACAGCTTATAGAGCGTTCAGCAATTTTGAGATAAATACTAAAAAAGTATGGTCAAACATAGATAGATTTTATCTATTTATGTTAGATAATATGAAAATAATCCGTAGTGATTATAGATCCATCCGGGCAGATACCTATCCTATTCGATTGTTCATATTTGGGCCATATATTTTTTCTTTTTTACCAATACTATTAAAGTATAATATAGGCAACATTTTACTTGGAAGTGAGTATGATGACCCAAGAGTACCAGGATTATACGAAAACATACCCCATCGCTATGGAATATATGATCAAAGCGAAGAATTCGATGAGTATATGACTGACTATTTTTTTAAAAAAGGTTTTAATATTGTGCAATGGAGTGCAGTTAGACCATTATATGGCCTTATCGTTGTAAGGATATTGTCTAACAGATATCCTCAATTATTTAAGTTACAGAGATCATGTCATTCTTGTCACATAGAAAATAAGGAGATAATACCATGTGGAGAATGCACTAAATGTCTTGGAGTTTTATCCTTCGTAATTGCAAACGGTAAAGATCCAAGAATAATAAACTATAAAGATGAACATCTTCAAAACTTTGAAAAAAATATCAACAATACAAAATTAAGGCTGGATGAAGATGAGAGAGAGCATGTGTTTTATCTTTTGAACCAGATGGGCTATCATATTAACGGAGCATCACATGAACATGTAGAAAAACTGCATTTTGACAATAAAAACTCGAAGTTAAATCATATACCAGAGATATACAGGGATAAATTATTTAAGATATACAGAGAGTATACTAAAGGAGCTGTCTTTTTGGAAAACAACGAGTTCAAAGAATTTACTTTTTAACTGCAATCAGGATCATACTGGCTACAATCATCACTGCACCAATAATGGATATGATTCCAAGGGTTTCATTTAATAATATGTAAGAAAACATTATTGCGAAAATAGGCTCTGAAGTCAAAAATATGGATGCTTCTGCAGATGATAAATATTTTTGAGCATTGGTTTGTATATATATTGCAATTGAAGTAGCAACTATGGCTGTAAATATAAGTGCAAAAATGAAGTATAAATTTAATATAATTTTAAAATTAAATGGTGTTAAAAAAGAGCTTAATATAGCAACTATAAATATCTGATAAAAGGTTATAGGTATAGGATCTTTTAATCTAACATATTTATCGATCAATACTACTTGAAAAGCATAGGCAATTGCAGAAAAGATTGTTAAAAGATCTCCAAAATTTAGAGTGTGCGTACTATAATATCCAGTTAATAATATAAGCCCTGCAAGTGCCATTACAATGGCTACTATTACATATATATTGATCTTCTCTTTTAACATGAAAATTGCAAGAATAGGTGCAATAATAACATATAGCCCTGTTATAAGCCCGGAATGTGAAGCAGTTGTGTAAAATAGGCCAACCGTTTGGAAATAATATCCAAAAAACAGTGCTATGCCAATTATCAGCCCGAACATCACAGTTTCTTTCGACACTTTTATTATCTTTGATCGAAATACTATAAAAAATATGGCAGATCCAATAATAAATCTTAAACTTAAAAATATATATGGTGAAGCGTAATTTAACGCTATTTTTATGATAGGGAAAGTACTTCCCCAAATTACTCCGTCTAATATCAAGAGTAAATAAGCACTAATCTTTTTCATTTAATCTGGGAAGATCTACAGAGTTAATTAAATTTTTTAAAAAAAGATAGTCTGATATCTCGATGATTTCTTCTGGTGTTAAAGACTCTACTCTTCTGTCTGCATATGGAATATCTTTAATATGAAATATATTTCTTATCATTTTTCTTCTCTGCGAAAATAATATTCTGGTCACTTTGAAAAATGTATCTTCGTCAGCAGTATCTATAATATGATGCGGAACGATATCTATTATTGCAGAATCTACATTAGGAACAGGCCTAAAACAAGAACGTGAAACCTGAGCTAGAATCTTAGTGCTACCAAAATAGTATGCATTAACCGAAAGCCTAGAATAGTTCTCTGTGCCTGGCAAAGCCACTAATCGCATAGCAAATTCTTTCTGCACGAGCAAAATCGCTTTTTTAAAGCGGTACTTAAAAATTTTGAACAGCAATGGTGAAGATATTTGATATGGTATATTAGAAACGATCTTGTCAAAATATGGAAAATCAATTTTCAAAGCATCTCCTTCAATTAATATCAATTTACCGGTCTCAAGTTCAGTCTTGAATTTATCTCTTAATATGCACGCTAATTTATCAGAGTACTCAATGCTGATTACCTGTTTTGCATATTTTAACAGATTCTCTGTCAAGTTACCCGTGCCCGCTCCAATCTCCAGGACTATTTCATCATATTTTATATCTGCATATTTACAAATGTTTTCCACTATATTTTTATCAATTAAAAATACCTGCCCAAACTTTTTATGTAATCTGATCATTTTGCTACAAATATCTTGTATTTTATATCTCTCTGTTCCAATTCCAGCATAATTCTCTTGGTAATAAGTTTTTCTGGATGATGGATGGTTTTTACACGGGTTTCAAGATCACTGAAAGACTTGAATTTCTCTTTTTCACGCTCTTCAATTATTGACCACATTGTCTTCTTACCCAATCCTGGCAACAGTTCTAGCATGTGATATCTTGTTGTTATTGGGCCTGCAGTATTGAAAAAATTAATAAATTTTGTCTCCTGAGATTTTACAATATCTTCAATAACAAACTCTGTTTCTCCCTTAGCAGCATTAGTCAGTTCTTCAAATGCAATACGCCTTTTTACATGCTCTATTTTATCTCTCTTAACAAGATCTTTGCCTATATACACTCTTTCGCCAACTCTTAATGTAACATTCATTTTTGGAATAAGCTCAAATAACTTAAACTCATCTTCACCTATAGCCAGCGCTAATGGTGTTCTTTTAAAAGCGCGTTCTTCAATTCTACCCTGTGGTAAATAATCTAATATAAAAACATAATCTTCCAAAAATGTTCACCCCTTTTATCTTTATATTTTTTCGAAAATCTCTAAAATTTTTTTAATGTCATCTAACGGGATAACAATATTATCTTTTTGGAAGATAGCTCTGATTTCTTCATAGTTTTTTGGTACTATATCAATTAGTTTAGTTGCAAATTTTTCATCTATAAAATCTAGTTTTAAAAGCTCTTCTCTGAGTTTTTTAACTTTTTTTAACGGAACTTTAGAAAAGTCTTCTGCATACTTTAGAGTATTCTTCTGTAAATTATTTAGTTCATTAGTTTTATTTATTTCCTGCAGAATCTCTTTTACTTCCGGAATAGAAACATACCTTTTTTTCATTTAGGCACCTCATGTCTCCTTAGATGCTCAGAATTTGCAATAATAACTTTCTTCTTGTTGCCATCTGATACCTCTACTAAGTACGCATGACCTTGAGTACCTATAACTTTTCCTATTTTGCCGTGAAATCTATGAAATGGCATGCCTTTATGTAAGCTAGAGTCTATATCAATTGCGACTCTATCATCTACTTTAAAGCTCTGGAAATATCGTGTTAGAGGTACCATAGTTCCATCTTTCCTGTTCTTTCTAAGCTTCTGTCTCGATTTTGATCTTGGTCCATGTGACATTTTACTCATTGTTCAAATCCTCCAAATCATGTATAGCTATTACATCTAAACTAACTATTTCTACTTTTTGGTTTATAATCTCTGCTAAACTTGGTATAGTTCTGCCATTATCTCCATGAATCAGTTCTTTGATATATAGTCCTGCATCAGTTTCCAGTATAATTGTTAGGATATCGTCGGTGTATTTTTCCAGTACTACTTTATGCACAGTTCTCTCTCTAACTAAATCTGACCTGCGATGCAATACCCTCAATGGAGTTCTTTGATATATAACTTTTCCTTCTAATTCTTTAACATAATTTTCTATTATGTTATATGGTAAATTCTTTTCTATTTTAATAATTACCCTATATGTTTTTCTTGATTTTGTGCCTTTAATGTCACGCACTTCCTTCCTACTAGAAAACGTTAGCTCTTCTACTTCTATCTTCCCACCTGCATGTTGATTTATTTGATTCTCTAACTCTTGAATATCAACATGTCTCTTCTTTGGTGATTTTAGCTCTAATATAAATGGCCTGCCAGTGCCCAACATTAATACATCTGCATCCTCCCTTCCCATGCCATGCAAAACATAATCTTCAGCCACAAAAAAGTCCTTTGCTATGCTGCCAATATAATCTTCTACTGTAAATGAGTCTTCAAAATTCTGGTGTGTCTGAAAGATGCCTCTCTGAAATTTTTTATATTTTCCTCTAATAAATACCGGATTTGAGAATATCTTGATTGAATCATACATCGTATCCACCAGCACTACAATGTTCGGATTAAGCAGATCTACCTCTTTATTCAAAATTATGGAAAGCCTCTTTCCTATCTCTCTGTTTAGTTCATTGGTTATTTCTTCTCCATTGTTTCCATATTTCTCCTGTATTATCCTCTCTTTTGCAATTATGTCTGGATCTACTTTACTGCCCACTAAGAACGTATCAAAATCAAACTCTTTAAGATATTTTAAAGCTAAACTCACATATTTATCTAGATTATTAAATATGCCTAAGCACAATACGCATTTTTCCGGGATAGTTTCTTTATAATCTACATCTTTAGATAGCGAGTAATATATCCTGATAGCCTTACCTCTCTCCGCATTAGAAAGTCCGTGCGATAGCTTTCCATACACCCTGCCAAGACAATTATCACACAAGTTTAAAAGTTCTTTATCAATTTCTACCATAATGCTACAATCCCTTCTCCTATTTTTTAATTTTCTTGATTAAATTTACAAAACCGTAGGCGCCAATGTTCATAAATAATACTTCTGACTTTCTTAAATAGAAATCATCGTTTGAACTTTTAACCTGATAAATACCAAGATAAAAGTATAATTTAGAGAGCAAAAAGAACAGAGAGTTATCTTTTAAGTTATCTTCTATTTTCTTTAATTCTTCTGAAAACCTAGAATCTTCAGTTATGTAGTAGTATACTATATTTAGAATCTGTAAATTTAAGCCAGTATACTCTTTTTCTTTTGAAAGTTGATAAATCTTATCGTACAGATCAATAAAATCATGGATCTTATAATCGTAAAGCAAAAATTCCTCGTACAATAGATATGCATTCAAAAGAGACATTGAATACTCATTGGATTTAAAGCTATTTATATACATATCAAATAAGTTAGTGATATCTTCATTTAAACCATAAAGTATATAATATGCAATTTTTGATTCAAGCTCCGCTAACTTCACACTATTGGTATCAAATTTTTTTATATTTTGCCAGCTTTGAATTAATAGGTCTAACTGTGGATTTTTACCAACTATCATATCAATATAAAATAATCTTTCGTTTGCTAAAACCCATCTATAAACTATGTCCATTTTCAATGCTAAATCTCTACCGCTTAAAAAATATTTTTTGCCATCATTAAAATTGCCTTTTTGCAATGAAAAATTTCCAAGGGAATAATTGATTAAAAAAGAAAATTCTCCCATCTCTTCAATATCCACGAGTTTTTTTGAAATATTAATGCTAGAAAGATATTTTGGAATATCCCCTTGAGAGAGATGAATTTTTGATAAATTATAGTTTATTGCTAATATTAGCCCATAGTTCCCTCCCAAATTGGCATACTTCATTGCTCTTTCAAAATATTTTTTAGACTCAGATAAACTCTTTTTTTCTAAATATATATCCGCAATGTTGTTGTAAGTTCTAGCTATACCACTGTAACAATTTACTTTAAAATATTCATCTAATGCTTTTAGATAAATACGCTCTATTATATCCACAGATTCATTTTCTTCAGCATATATTTTCCCCAGATCTTTATAAGTTTCTGCTATTTCATAATGATCATCAATCTCTTTTAAAATCTCTACTGCTAGAGATATATGTTCGTGTGCATTCTTTAAATCTTTTTTAATAAAATAGATATTTGCAATACCACGATGCGCGATAAGCATCAATTTATGATCATTACTGCTCTCTAAAACCTGTTTGAAATATTTAAAGGCATTTTCTGTATTACCTAATCTTGTATAAACTGTACCTAACCCTGCATAAGCTAATATTTTAGTATTTCCATTAAGCTCATCTAATGCAGAATTATAGTAATTAATGCTCTCCTCATATCTATCCATGTTTTTGCATACTTCCGCTAGCGCAAACTTGGTATCCGCATTAATATTGCTATTTATCTGTTCTGCCTTTTTAAGGTACTCATATGCAGTTTTGAAATCATAACTTTTCATCTTGTTGAACCCTGCATCTAAGTAATATCGATATGCTTTTTCTTTAATGCCTGCATTGAAAAAATGGAACGCTATTATGGCAGGATCTTGTTGCTCGAACTCTAGAATTTCAGCAATTTTTTTATGCACTACTTTTTTCCTGATACTAGAAACTTTACTATACACATAAAATCTGAAAGCTGAAGAAACAAAAAAGTATTTTTGATCCTTAAAATTAATAATATTCTTATCTACTAGATCTTTTACAATCGTATTTAAAAGATTTTCATCAACATTAGATATGCTTTTTAATAACTGTAATGTGAAATTTTCACCAATAATTGCCGCGTTGTTCAATATTAATAGATGCTTTTCATCTAGGTTATAATATGTATTTATCATATTTGGGTCTGGGGTCTTAAAAAAATCTTCATTGATCTCTATATTGTATGCAATCCAGTTTTTATTTTCATCTATATATTTGTTTGTTTCAAAGGTACTTAATACTTCTGAAACCTTTAACTCGTTACCTTTTGTTATGTTATATATTATCTCAATTATATATTCTGGTATATTATACCCTCTCTCTTTCAAAAATAAGAACAGTTCTCCTAAAGTAAATTGTTCTATTTTTAGTTTTTTTACATTTGTTTTCAATTCTAAAAGTGATAAGGTATTATCGAAGTGCGGGTTTGAATCTTCACTAATATAGTAAGATGCTATTACTAAGATATTTTTATTTTTGGAAAAGTCTGCTAGATAACTGAACAAATTTAATGAATTTGTATCTCCCAGTTGAATGTTCTTTATATACAACACAATATTATAAGAATATAAAATTGTACCAAAGATCTCTATAAACCTTTCATATATGATTGGATCAAATATCGGGTCATAATTTTCAGAATTTAGTTCCTCAATTTTAAGATCTATATTTAAATACAAATCTTTATTTTTAATAGAATCTAATATTTCTAAAAAGCAATAATATGGTTCTACATTTTTATAACCAACGCATTCTGTCTTCAAAAAAATGGTATTGTCATTTTGTTTATCTTTTTGTAAAGCATTAAAAAGATCGTCTGCATCCATTCCATAATCCATGTATAATAAAACAATTTCTCCTCTACTACTAACTGCATTTTTATAGGAGCTTTCTAAGATTTCCAAATCTTTTAATTTTACAACCATCTTCTAATAAACAATGGTATTTCTAATATTTAATATTTCCTTGAAGCCTTTTTATCTGTAGTACATCATAAAATTAATTAATGAAAATAGAGTACATGTTTGGCAAAATAACTTTTTTCATATAAGAGAATGTGGCCTCACTCATTACATGGTGCTGAACTCTTTAGCGGTAAGTCTTCTAGAAATATCTACTGTAAAAACTCTGCCCAATACCTATCTAGAATTCAGGTCCGTTACGCCTGAAGTTAGGTATAGATGGATTGTGATAGAGGTACTGGAAAATCTGTTGAAGAGCATGGAAAGGTATGTAATGGAAATATCTGAATTGATAAAGAAGAGTATATCAAATCCATATAAATCAACAATGATGTTAAAAACATGAAAAACGCAAAACTTTAGTAAGTATAATTCACTGGGTCCACGTCACTATCAAAAAACTCTTTGAAAAAAGAGAAAAATGCAATGAAAGTTTTTATATCTTGGCAATAGGTATATAAATAATATTTAATAATACAAAAAAATAAAAATCTTGTTAAAACTCAAAACACCTGTAAAAATATATAATATCGAATGCATTAACTGAATGTAATGGCGTTTATAGAGGTAAAGAATCTGACAAAAATATTCAAAACAGGCGAGAAAGAAACAGTAGCATTTGAAAATATATCTTTTTCCATGGTTGAAAGAGAGTTCATCTCAATTGTAGGGCCATCAGGATGTGGCAAATCTACAATATTGAGAATATTAATAGGGCTAGACAAACAAACTTCTGGCGAGATTCTTTACAAAGATCTGCCTTTGACGATAAATAAACCAAAATTTTCAATTGTTTTTCAAACACCTTCACTATTTCCATGGCTTACAGTGCAAGAAAATATTGAAGTAGTTTTAGAAGCAATGGAGATCAAAAAAGAAGAGAGAACAGAGATTGTTAAAAAATATATTAAAGTAATTGGTTTGGATGGCTTTGAAAACGCATATCCCAAAGAGTTATCTGGCGGAATGAGACAAAGAGTAGGAATTGCCAGAGCACTGGCTGTTAATCCCGAATTATTATTATTAGATGAGCCTTTTTCATCATTAGATAGTTTTACAGCAGAAGGGTTAAGAGAGGAAATCTTGATGTTATGGTCAGACCCAAGTTTGCCACCTGATGATATTATCCTCGTTACCCACAATATAGACGAAGCAGTGCAGTTGAGTGATAGAGTTATAATTTTGAGCCCTAGACCAGGGCATATCATAGGTGAAATAAAAATAGATTTGCCAAGACCACGAAATAACAGATCCCCTGAGTTCTATAATTATGTTGATAAAGTTATAACTTTGTTATCAAAATAATTGATTTATAAATACTTTTTAAAAATCTCAGTTTATATGATAAAACAGAAATATTATAAAAAAAATTAAAAAGATAAAAAGGAAGATTAACTCTTCCATAGATATATATACATTGTGTCTCCGCCACCACCAAATATAGCGTTCTGCTCGTATTGTACTCCATGCAGATTTGATGAATAGAACCAGAATGCATTTGCTTGCTGAGTGTATGTGTAGAATGTAAGGTTCACACCCAAAACTTCGGCCTCGTCATAGTATTTAAGCGCTAATGTTGCATTACCTGTTGCCTGTGCATCTGCAATATACTGATTCATCAGTGCATCT
>JAVRLB010000012.1:0-23479 GCA_031961865.1 Thermoplasmatota archaeon
GTTCTTAGTTGAAAATTTTACTTACTCTCTGGATGTCAGGTACAGATTACGGTACCATCGTCATTTTCATTTTGAAGGTAAAAATACAGATATATCCTTGGCTATCAACGAACATTTGACAGGCTCGAAAATTGAAAAAATAAAAATAGTAAATATAAATATAGCATTAAAGATGGATATTATATTTCAGATCAGCGCAATAATTGGAATTGCTCCAGCATTCGTATTACTTTATTTTATCTGGGATAAGTTTGAAAACTTTTTTGATGAAAAATATCTTTTTTTCAATCTTGTAATGGGCTTGATTATAGGAACTGCTATTGCGGCAGTGTTTCTTCTGATTTCTTACTCCTCTTCAAAATACATTGATCTATCTCTCATATTCATTATATTCTTTGCCTTTTTTTCAGAACTCATCAAGTTCATATTCCTGAACAGAGGAAAAACAAGCAAAACATATACCGTTACCTTTAACGGCATGACTTTTGGGCTAGGCATTGGAGCTATTTGGGCGGTGGCGCTAACATATTACTATTCAAGGATATTTTTTGACATCTACATAGCTTTTTATTTTGTGATTTTGAGTTTTGCATTTTCTCTGATACATTCTAGCACAGGCGCGATAATTGGATATGGAATATACATTAATAGGCGAATGAAATATTTGTTCAATGCTATTCTGATCATAATACTTTTTAATTTTACGTTACTGCCATACATCTGGGGCTTTCCACCATATTATTCAGTGATCAGCTTGATAATTGCCGTTCCTGTATTTTATTACATAGTATATAACAGAATATTAATAGATACTCTACCTCAGGAGCTAAAAAGAAAATGGAGGAAACGAAACTTTGAAAAGTAAATATGTTGCAGGATTGATCTTTGCTGTTTCAGTTTTGATTATCGCCAATTTCATTTTTTTTGCACCGGTATCTGAGATTCTTGCAAATCCACCATCCATGAATGTTGAAATATTGCCCGCTTACTCCAACACTCTCATTGACCAGAATATTTATGTGAATGTCAGTTCCGGTACAGCAGTTTTGAACATTTCTATTCCTGGAAATATATCAAATACACAGTATGTAAAGGTTAATGAAATATCTGATCTGCCTTATACTATTAATAATGAATACAACAGGACCTGGTGGAGCTGGAATATATATCATAGCACTGACGTGCAAATTATGTATAACGCTACACTGTATACGCATAGAACATATATTAATCCTGCAGAAAGCGGAACGGTTTCTCAAATACCACAATACTTAAAAAGCAAGTATGATCATCCTGAATATCTGTTTAACAACTTAGAGGTTATAGATCCTGCATATTTTGCAAATAATAGCGAGATAAAAAATATTACGGCAGGGCAAAATACTGTATACGGTACGCTTATGGCAATATACAATTATATTGTTAAGAACTTTAAATATGATATAATATACAACTTTCCAAATCTGCCAATAACAGCCGTGCAAACATGGGACCAGAAAGAAGGAGACTGTGCAGAACTATCATTTTTATATGTATCCATTGCCAGGGCTCTGGGCATTCCTGCCTGGCTTGAATTTGGGCTTGGTTACTCTGGTTCTAACTGGGGTGGCCATGCATGGATCGGAACAGATATTCCATTAAAAAACGGAACACTTGTAAACGGTATAATTGATTTAACTGTAGAGGTCGGAACTGGCAACGACTATGGTACGGGATTCTTTATTAACTCTCCTTACAGAATTACAGAATGGATCGATGATGGAAACAGTAGCCATTTGACCCAATTCTATACCCTTATGATCTCTTCCGGACAGACCAGCATAAATGATATTTTTAACACAGTATTTTATAGAGCCAATGGGAACTATATAATAGATTTAAACAGTTATACATTACCATACTGGATAGTATATGCAATAATTATAGCAGCAGATGCTATTGTATTAGCTTTCATAATTAAAAAATAAAAATATATTACTGTTCAGTATTTTCGATTTCTGATCCGTCAACAGCATTCATTTTTAAAGTGCCGCGTGCTCCACTAACTACCCAGTAAGGCCAATAATAGATACCGAGCTCGTTTAGTTTCATAGAATCTTCTTTTGGTCTCTGTCTCTTTTTCTCGATAATGATCACATTTTCTTTTGGGATAGTATCTTCTTTAGGCTTTGAATATTCCATAAGTATAATTTTTTTAGCTTTAGATTCAGCTTCTGTAACATTGAGTTCTATCTTCAATCGTTCATGAGATTCAGATATTGATGAAAGGGTTTCTAGCCCTTTGTCTAAGAAAATAAATTCTTTATGTTCTGGTTGTGTGTTGAGATTTACACAGATAATTCCTTTTTTAGATTTAGGCGTAAGCTCATTTTCTACGTAAATGTCCAAAGAGAACTCAAAAATCAAATATGGCACTAATATCAGAGATATGTTAAAGCCGTGTATCTTTCTTTGAGCATTTATCATAGCATCTTCTTTCGAGATAATCGGTTTTATAATCTGCTCATTTAGCTTTGGAACCTCTTCTAAAAATATAGGAATTGCATCTCTATCCTCTACTATTTCCGGAGTTTCTCTTTCTATTTCTTCTATTTCGAAATTTTCATCTTCAAAAAGTGATTCTAAATTATAATCTTCCTTATCATCTACTTTTTTAAGAACGAATTCTCCAATGTCATTAACCAGATCTTTTCTGTCATTTAATATTATTTTATATTTTTGCGCAGTTTCATAGGCATCTGCAGTATATTCTTTCATGCAAATTATATATTTTTCTCCATCCATCTGTTCTAAAATTCTGGCATGTTTCAGCACTTCCTCTCCCGTAACCGGTTTTTGAGCAATGTATATTATAAGCGTTTTAGTGCCTGATCTTAAAAATAGATAATCTTTAGGATCTTGCTCAATTTTTTTGTATCCGTACTCGCTCATCATTTTGATGATTATATCTGAATATGTTAGCATTTCTGATATGAATATATTTCCTATGTCTATATAAATATTTTTTAATCTTTGGTCATTCGGTCTCAAAAACATTAATATATTTTTAACAAGTTAAAGTTAATATGTATTTGCTATTAAAATTTGCATATTTAGGGTCTGCGTTTGAAGGATATCAGATACAACCAGATAAAATCACAGTAGAAGGCGAAATTTTGAAAGTATTAAAGAAATATAAAATTGCTGGTAAATTAAAAAGCGCTAGCAGAACTGATAGAGATGTATCAGCAATTGGAAACGTAATAAAGATAGAAACTGGCAGAGATGTAAAAACAGTATTTGGCATATTAAATTCTCAATTACGTAATATCTATTTTTATTCTTACGCGATAACAACCAAAGATTTCAATCCTAGAGCAGCATTGGAAAGGTTTTATAAATACTATTTTTTAGATACTGGATTTGATTTACAGTCTATGAAAGCCTGTGCAGATTTATTTTTAGGAACCCATGATTTCAGTGCATTTTCTAAAGCTGATGGCAGAAACAGTACAAGAACAGTCAAGAAAATATGTATCAAAAAAGTAAATAATTTTTATGTTTTAGAGATAGTAGGAGAGAGTTTTATGTGGAATATGGTTCGCAGGATAGTAGGCGCAATACAGCAGGTTGGGCTCCATAAACTTGGTATTGATGAAGTAAAAGATAGTTTAAATAATAAAAAAAGTAGCAAATTTATAGTTAATGCAGAAAATCTAATTCTCGTAGACGTAAAGTATTCTCTGAGATTTAGAAAAATTGCAAAGAATAAAAAACCAGTTGAAGAATATGAAAAATCGTTTATTAACCATACTTTCTACAAAGAGCTGTTGAAGATTGAGGCTAAACAATAGAATTGATATATTCGGTGTTATAAAACGCCAGTGTTAAATGTTTATGTTAAAGAGGGTAGGTAGGGATTTGAACCCTAATAAAACGAGATCTGCAGTCTCGCGCATAACCTCTCTGCCACCTACCCGGCTGTAGCATTATAATTGCAACTATCAATTTTAATTTTTCGTATTAATGTGCAGAAAACAAAATTTTTTATATGAATTCACTATAATTAATAATATGCGTGTTCCAATAGAAATAGAAGGGTTAGAAAAATACATGAAAGGATTTAATGAAAACTCTCTGAACTTATTGGTGGGCAGTGCAAATTCTTCCAAGACTCTGCTGGGACTTCAGTATTTAGCCGGTGGCTCGAAAAGAGGAGAAAACGTACTTTACATATCTCTGGTACAGCCAGCATTGGAGATCAAGCAGGATTTAGTAGATCAAGAGATTTACATTGACGATATATTTGTATTTGATGCTGTGCCCTCATCCAAGAAAAAAGAGATACAGCCATACAGGGAAGTAACTTTTTTCACGGGCGCTGAGAGATTTGGAGAAATCACAGAGCTCAAGAAAACAATGGAAGTAGACATTTTAGCATTACGTGAGACTTTGAAAAATATATTTGACAGAAGCCACTATGACCGTATTGTGATAGACTCGCTTTCAGCACTAAAAATATTTTATATGAGAGGCTTAGATTCAGAGCTCGGAATGCATGCGTTCATCCAGTTTATTCTAGGTACAACCAGTGCAGCAGTATTATTTATTGTAGACAATTTTTTAGATGTTAAGTATATTGAAAAGTACATGGATACAGTTTTGAGGCTTATAGAACCAGAACCTTCTAAAACTGCAGAGCTCGAGGTTCTTAAATATGATGATTTTATTGAAACCATACGATTTCCGTTGAACATAACTACACATGGCATCGTTTTAAATGAAGAGCTTTTAAAGAAGAGGCGATGAAAATATGAAAAGAGTGAAATATGGGATAGAAGGGCTGGATAAAATGATGGATGGAGGGCTAATTCCTGGAAGAGTTTACTTTTTGTCAGGAGGTACTGGAACGGGAAAGACATTATTAGGGCTCAGATTTTTGTGGGAAGGGTTAAGAAACGGAGAAAAGTGCATGTACATAGCTGTAGACAGACCGCCCTCTATATTCTTGCCTAATATCACACGTTCATTCAAGTGGACGTTGAACAATATGAGCCTTATGGATGCAGTTCCCGCGCATTCTCTTTACACTGTTGGCTACCCTGTTCACGATATTACTGCAAAGGGAGAGATCAGTAAAGTCAGTAAAATGAAAGAAGGTGCAGAAAAAGGAGAGTTGACAATAGAGTCTATAATCATGAAACTGACTAAAGAGTTTGAAACTAATAGATATGATAGACTTGTATTAGATTCATTAACTATACTGAGAAAATACGGCATTGAAGAAGAGCGCAAGAATCTGGCAATTCATCAGCTTGTTCGTTTTTTTATTGAAAAAAAAGTTACAACCATTCTGACAGTTGATAGCAATATAGAAGATCTTAGTGCAGAGTTGCTTTTATCAGACGGATTTATAATTTTAAATAAAGAGGTTCGGAAAAATGCCTATTACAGAACATTGCAGATCTTGAAAATGAGAGGTACACAATTTGATTTTAAGCCTCATGAGCTAATAATTAACACGGAAGGCGTAAGCGTAAGATTATGAAATTCGGTGGCATTATATTATGGAATGACGAGGTAATTCAAGGAACGGTAGAAATTGAGAACGAGACGGTAATTGACATCAATCCTGAAAAGGCAGATGCTTTAAATGGTGTTTTTTTACCCTATTTTATAAATATGCATACACATCTTGGCGATTCTTTCATGACCGAAGAACCGATAGGGTCTATATCAGATATAGTTGGCCCGGGTGGATTAAAAGCGAGGGCACTGGAACTTGTGAACAAGAAGAGGCAACAAATTGAAATAATGAATAATCTAAAGGTCATGGTCAGAGAGCATGTTTCTACTTTTTTGGATTTTCGAGAGCAGGGCATTTATGGGATCAAGATATTAAAAGAAGTTTTGCCAGATAAGCTGAATTGCTTGATATTGTCCAGGCCTGCAAAAAACGACGAATTCAATGAAAAGGAAATAGATGCATTGTTAGATGCGTCTGCAGGAATCGGGCTTAGTTCCATATCAGATTATCCTGAAGACATAATTTTAAAAATCAGGAAGAAGACTTCAGATAAAAACAAGATTTTTGCGATACATGCCAGCGAAAGAATTAGAGAAAACATAGATTTTATATTAGATTTAAAACCTACATTTTTAGTGCACATGCTCAAAGCCACAGATTCAGATCTAGAGCTAGTAAAGCAGGAAAATGTGTCTATTGTAGTCACACCAAAATCCAATTCTCAGTTTGGTGCGGTTCCGCACATAGCACGATTGTTAAATTATAGGATAAATGTAGCTATAGGAACGGATAATGGCATGTTTACAGCACCTTCTATAAGATCTGAAATGGAGTATTTATACCGTATCTCCAATCTCTATGGTCACATAGATCCCATAGAGATCCTGAAAATGAGTACGGTAAACGCATTAAAGATCCTGAAACAGAATCCGCTGGAAGTAGGTAAAAAAGTTTCAGGTATGTTTTTCAAGACCAGTCCTTATAAGATAGTATCAGATCCATTTTTAGAACCATTTATATTAATTTGAGAAAACTATAAATCACACCAGCGGTTTGCAAATAGTATGTGTGATACACTAGTATCCATGAATCAGAACAATGCAGATAAGAATATTACCTATTTTGCAAAGAACAGTGATAGAGAGCCTGATGAGCTACAGCTTGTGGAATATTATCCGCGAATTGTAAGAGATAAACTGGTTAAATGCACGTATGCGGATGTTGCTTTTGAAGGAGAAAGCAACGCTATTGTCATATCTAGACCTTACTGGATGTGGGGCGCAGAAATGGGAGTGAATGAGTACGGAGTGGCAATTGGTAATGAAGCATTGTTCACAAAGCGAAAGTTTGAAAAAAAAGGGTTGCTTGGCATGGATCTACTGCGTTTGGGGCTGGAAAAAGGCAAGACTGCAGAAGAATCGTTAAGAATAATAATTAGATACCTAGAAGAATACGGGCAGGGTGGATCTAACAGCTTAAACAAGGATGAGTATTATGATAACTCCTTTATGATAGCAGATGTAAAAGAATTATATATCTTGGAAACCTCTGGAAAAATGTGGAGATCTGCAAAAGTAGACAGATTCGGATCGATTTCAAACACAATATCTATCAAAGGAAACTTTGATATCAGACCTGATTTTTTATATACTTATTTTGGAAGAGGGCGTGAAAGAGTAGAGATTACCAGAAAAATGCTGGAGTCTGCAGGTGGAAACGTTACGCTAGAAGAGATCATGAAAATAATGAGAATGCACAATAAATCTAGATTTTTACCAAAAAAAGGATCAAATAGAGATATTTGCATGCATTCTGGTTCTTTAACAAGAAGATATCAAACTGTAAATTCAATGATCGTTGAACTAGGCGCTAAATTTATGCTGTTATGGTTTACTTACTCATCAAATCCCTGTATTTCACTTTACAAGCCATTATTTTTTGGGTTTGAAAATGCAGCATACAATAAAGAGTACTGGGAAAATGCTGAAAAGTTGCACAGAGCCCTGGCAAACACTGCAGAGATCACGTATAACAAAGCGATGAACGAGACTGTGAAATCACAAACGCAAATTAACGAAATTGTGAATGAAATGAGAAACAAAATAAACAGCACTGGAAAAATAGAAAATACGTATATTGGAGAGATCTATGATAGGGTCAGAGCTGTAGAGGAAAAACACCGGGAAGCTCTGAAAGCACTGTTGTAGATCTTTTAATGCAGAATTCCATAAATTTTGCGGGCTTTATTTGTACCTATTCCCTTCACTTTCTTCAGGTCTATAACACTCGCCTTTGAAATGTTCTCTATGCTTTTGAACTGATCCAGCAGTTTTATGGCAGTGTCAGTGCCTACATATGGCAAACTTGAAAGTACATATATTTTCCAGTCTCTTTCGTCCATGCTCGTTTTCAATGATGAATGCTCCCATTTCTGCACTGGAACCTTATCATTTTTGCCAGATTCTTCCCGTTCTTTAAAGATCCTGATCAGTTCTATAAAAGCATTATCAGACAAAGTTACGAATAGATCAATGTTGTAAACATACCTTATTTCCAGAAAAGAGCCGGCGATACTGGAATTTTCTAATCCTTCAACATTTGAATTATAATTGTTGATTATCAGCACCTTTCTTTTTATTGGCTTTTTGAAAATAGTGTTAAATGCATACATTCTTGCAAGCTGGTCCCACAAGTGTCCGTTCTTTACAGAATTTATATAATCAGAGTATTCTTTTCTCTCTATAATAATACAGTAATCATCAAATTCCATGCAAATGTCTGAAATTTCAAGGTTTTCAAGTGATATATTTTCAAATATTTTCCCAAGCTTTAGCGAGAATCTAGACTCTCTGTAATCTATATGCGCTTTCATTTTCTGTATTTTTCAAGGCCTCTTTTCAGCACTTCATAAGATAACAATGCGCATTTTAAGCGAACCGGTGTGAGCGTAATGCCGAGCTCTTTTAACAGATCTTCACTCTTAAAATTAGCTAACTCTTCAAGGGTCTTGCCTTTTATTAGCTCTGTCAATATTGATGCTGATGCCTGACTTATAGCACATCCTTTTCCGTAAAATTTTACATCTTCCACTACATTATTATTTATTTTCAAGAACAGCTCTATCTCATCGCCGCACGAGGAATTGCTGCCTTTCTCGTCTACCTGCGCATGCTCTATAGTGCCGAAGTTTCTCGGATTTTTGTAATGTTCTAATATAAAATCTAAATATAGGTTTTCATCCATAATAAATCACTTAATCTTTAATATTTTATAAACGTTATCCAGACCATCTATAAATGTATCCACATCATCCTTATCATTATACACATAAAAACTGGCTCTCGCAGTAGCCACTACACCCAGTCGATCCATAAGCGGCTGAGCACAATGATGACCGGACCGAACTGCTACTCCTGATCTGTCGAGAATCGATGCAACATCATGTGAATGTATCATTATTCCCTGCCTCTGCATGTTTTCAGCAAGACGTTCAGGATTGATATTTTTAAAATTAAAAGCAATCACGCCCCCTTTTTTTTCTGGATCTGACGGACCGTATATTTCCAGATCTGTTCTCTCTTTTAACCGATTCAAAGCATACGATACCAGCTCTTTTTCATGATCTCTTACATTCTGCATGCCTATGTTATTCAGATACTCTATGGCCGCACTTAATCCTATGGCACCTGCAACATTTGGAGTTCCTGCCTCGAACTTCTGTGGTGTGTCAGCCCATGTTGCACCTTCTTTATGTACCTCGTTAATCATCTCACCGCCACCCATAAACGGCTCTAGATTTTCCAGAATATCATATTTTCCGTAAAGCACTCCGATTCCCATAGGCCCAAGCATCTTGTGCCCGGAAAATGCCAGAAAATCACAGTTTAGATCCTGAACATTTACGGGCATGTGAGGTACTGACTGTGCTGCATCAACTATAAACAGAGCATTGTGATCATGTGCTATTTTTCCGATTTTTTTGATATCATTGATCGTGCCCAGAACATTAGATGCATGCGCAACCGTGATTATTCTGGTCCGCTCAGTAATAAGTTTTTCATAATCTTCCATTTTTAGCGTTCCGTCATCATTAATATCTACAAACTTGAGCTTCAGTCCTTTTTTAGACCAGATCTGCCATGGCACTATGTTTGAATGATGTTCCATCACTGTGGTAATGATTTCATCGCCCGCTTTCAGATAATTGAACCCATAAACATAAGCAAGCAGGTTCAAAGCTTCTGTAGCGTTCCTTACAAATATGATCTCTTCCGGCCTGCGCGCTTTTATAAAATCTGCAACCTTAGCCCTTGAATCCTCATACTTTTCAGTAGCCACTTCTCCAATATTATAAATGGCTCTGTGTACATTGGCATTGTAATTTCGATAATAATCAGAGATTGCATCTATTACAGCATTCGGTTTCTGAGTTGTTGCCGTGCTATCTAAGTACGTAAGCTTCTTTCCATTTATAATTCTCTGCAAGATCGGAAAATCCTGCTTTATTTTTTTTGTATCAATCATATCACTCACCTATCTTTAAGAATCTGGTGCCCTCAGTGATCAGGATCTGTCTCACTACCTCATCCAAAAATCCGTCGACCAATATCTTTTTGGCAGTGATCTCATCCAGGCCACGCGTTAATAAATAAAAGATGTGATCGGGATCTACGTTCGTGGAAGTGGCAGCATGCCTGGCTACAGAGCCAGAACCATCTATTTCCAAAAACGGCAACGTTATGCTGTTTGTACCTCTGTTTAACAGCAGTGCATTGCCTTCATAAAATGCATTGCTTTTTGTGGCCTCTTTTTCAATCTTGATGTTGCCACGCATAATGGCCCTCGAATAGTCGAGTAATGCAACCTTGATGTTTGAAAAGCTGGTGGTCTCTGGAGCGGTATGCACTGCATCCGTAATGCTCTCGTATACTTGCCTGTTTTTTCCGATTGCTGCTCCAACAACTTTTGCAGAACTCGATTGCCCTCTGTATATGCTCTTGGAATCCATTAGATGATACTCAAAGTTTTTAAGAGCATAGTACCATTCTTCTTTAGAATCTTTATTTAATACTGATTCTTTGACAGAGATCAGACTGTGTGAGGCACCGTCTCCTAAATACAATGATTTCAAATTTGCATTGTTGTTGATTATATACACAGCGCCATCCAGATAATAGCCGGGCTCTTTTATGTTCGTATAGTTTACTAGCTGGACATCACTATTTTCTTCAATGTAAAATATGTCATTTTTTACTGTTTTGCCAGCTCCAAAAATCGTGTTAAGACTTATATTCTTTATTATCTTGTTTTTTGGAACATGCACAAATAATCCAGTGTCCCAAACCGCATTTTTCAATGCTGTATATTCATCAGAAGCATGACTCATCGCTTCTTTAATGGGCTCTGGATATCTGGTTATAGCATCATTTATATCTATTATTTCTACTCCGTCAAGATTGAGATGAATGTCTAAATCTTTTTTTTGCGATAGATCAAAGCATACCCTATTGTTTTTATATTCGAATAGTCCCTCTGTTTTTTGTTTATTAGAAAATCTGTCAAGCAAATTATGAATGTATTTATCTTTGTCAAAATAATTTTTTTCAACCGGAGAATCTGCAATTTTTCTAGACCTGTAAAGATGAAAAAGTTCCAGGTTTTTAAGTCTCAAATCTAAAAACCAGGCAGGCTCGTTTTTAAAATTTGAAAGTTTTATAATTTCATCATTAGAGATCATCCGACCGCCCCCAGCTTGCTCATCTCTAACTTTATAAGCCTGTTTAACTCCAGCGAAAATTCAAGAGGTATCTCTTTCATCACATCATCCAAAAATCCAAGTACTATCATGGACCTTGCCTCATCCTCTTTCAGGCCCCGCGTCTGCATGTAAAACAGCTCTTCTTCACCGATCTTGCCAACACTGGCTTCATGAGCTACAGTAGCAGAATCTTCATAAACTTCGTTGTGAGGATAGGTGATTGATTTAGAACGGTCATCCAGAATTAGCGCATCACACTGTACATGCGATTTTGAGTTGTATGCTCCTTTTGAGATTCTCAGCAACCCTCTATAAACAGATATGCCGCCATCCATGCTGATGCTTTTTGATATGACTTTCGAAGAAGTGTTAGGTGCCAGATGCAACACTTTTGCACCGCCATCTTTCCATGTATTTCCTGAACTTAGAACTATGTTCAGGTGCGATGCTGTTGCACGCTCACCCCTTAAATAACTGGATGGGTATAACATTGTCACTTTAGAGCCAAGGCTGCCACCTACCCACTCCATCTTTCCATCACGATCGACCCATGCCCGTTTTGTATTTAAATTGTAAATATCTTTGCTCCAGTTCTGCACAGTTGTGTATCTAACTTTTGCTTTTTCTTTAACATAGATCTCTACTACTGCACTATGCAAAGAACTGAGATTGTAAACTGGCGCAGTACAACCTTCAATATAACTCACCGCACTATCTTTCTCCGCTATGATTAACGTGTGCTCAAACTGTCCTTCTTGTGCAGAATTCATTCTGAAATAAGTCATTAACGGCAAGTCCAGTTTTACTCCTGCAGGAACATATACAAAGCTGCCACCGCTCCACACTGCACCATGCAATGCAGAAAACTTGTTGTCTCGCATAGGCACTGCCTTCATAAAATACTCTTTTACAATGTCTGGATGCTCTTTCAGGGCAGTATCTAGATCTGAGAATATCACACCTTTTGCATCAAGCTCTTTCTTTATGTTTGCATACACTCCTTCAGATTCAAACTGTGCAACAGATCCTGCCAGATACTTGCGCTCCATTTCTGGAACGCCAAGAGCTTCAAAAGTATCTTTTATATCTTTAGGTACGTCATCCCAGCTTCTCGTCTTTATAGACTCTGGTCTCAAATAATAGGTGATTTCATCAAAGTTTAGATCTTTTAAATCAGGACCCCAGTTTGGCATAGGAGCTTCAAGAAATATTTCTAATGACTTTAATCTTAATCTGCGCATCCAATCTGGTTCTTTCTTAACTTCTGAGATCTCTTCCACTACCTTTTTGTTCAATCCTTTTTCAGTAACAAATTCATATTTTTGGGGCGTTACAAAATTGTATTTTTGCTCATCATTATCTATTATCTTATCTTTCATATTATTCGCCCTTACATATTTTTTATCCAGTCATATCCTTTTTCTTCAATCTGCACTGCCAGACTATAATCTCCCGATTTTAGAATTTTGCCATTATATAATACGTGAACATATTGTGGCTTTAGATACTTAAGTATTCGCTGATAATGTGTTATTATCAGTGCACCCATAGAGTCAGATGTAATTATGCTGTTTAGCGAATTTGCTACGGTCTCTAAAGCATCTACATCAAGTCCAGAATCAATTTCATCAACAACCGCTATTTTCGGAAGTAGTGTGGCCATCTGCAAAATTTCAGATTTCTTTCGCTCTCCGCCAGAAAAACCTTCATTGGTATTCCTTCCCAAAAATGATGGGTCCAGACTTAACACTTTTGATTTTTCCTGCACTTTTGTTATGAAATCTTTAAAATTGATATTTTCAGTAGGATGTTCAGCTAAATATGCAGATCTGATCAGTGTAAAAAGCTTGACTCCAGGAAGTGAAATCGGTGCCTGAAACGTTAAGAACAATCCTTTTTTCGCGCGTTCTTCTGTTGGTAGGTTCGTAATGTCTTCATTATCTAGCAAAAGTCTTCCCTTTGTAATCTTATATTTTTTATCTCCGAATATTATATGCGCAAGTGTAGTTTTGCCACTGCCATTTGGGCCCATCAATGCATGAATCTCCCCCTGCCGTATCTCTAAATTTACACCTCTTAATATCTCTTTGTTCTCTATTTCTGCATGAATATCTTCTATTTTCAAGCTTATCATATTTATCAAATAGCAAAATCACAATTGCTATTTTAATATTTTGTAGTTTAATTTAGCAAACAACAAACTTTTAAAGAATTAAAATGGATATTTTAAACATAAGTCTTTAGAGATAAAATATACATACTCCAGGCAATAAAAATATTTAAATAGAGTTTTGCTATAAGAGAGATACTGCTATATATTTCAGTAAATATTGGCAATGATAATGCTGAGAAATTGTTATGGCAGAAAGTATATCAAAACAGCCTTATCAACAGCGGGTGTGGTGTAGCTTGGTAACACAGAACCCTGCCACGGTTCCGCCCCGGGTCCGAATCCCGGCGCCCGCATTAAATAAATACTTAATCTTACTGCATTGACTTTGAGGTTATAGGATTTCATTAAACTTTTTTGGCACTACACTGTATCTGCTCCATATATCACTGTTCCTGCAAAAATTTAATGTTAACATTGCGTATTGCTCTTTTGTTATTATGTTAAATGCCGATAATATTGGAACTGTAAATCTTACCAGCCCGTTTGGCAAAACTCTCGCATTTTTTAAACCTCTTTTTGATCTTACAATATTGACCATATCTGTAAAATTTAGTTTTTCTGGACCTGATATTTCTAATATCATGTTTGATTCTTTAAATATTGCCATCGAGACAACTGCTGCTAGATCTTTAACGTAAACAGGACACAACAGCCCTGAATTTATTGATATACCATATCTTGCTACTTTTTTGACATTAGTAACAAAAAAGTCATTATTGCTGACCACTACTGACGGCCGAATAATCAGATATTCTAATCCCGATTTTTTTATCAAATCTTCTGCACTATGCTTTGTCTGAAAGTATTCGGTTTTGCCTATATCGGCATTGATCGCAGAAAAATAGACAAACTTAGCATTAAATCTTTTAGCGAGATCTATAAGATTCATTACACCTTTGACATTCACATCATAATGCGTCTGGGCTTTTGTGTTTTTTATCACTGCCACTAAATCTATGATAATATCAAATTCAGGCACATTGCTTAAAGTTTCTGGCTTTGTTATATCACCTGGTATATAGCTAATTTTCAGTTTTTCCAGTGATTCAGATCTATGCCTGGCCAGATACATCACATCATGCAATGGTGATAGAATTTCTGACAGGTTAGATCCTATGAACCCGCCACCACCTACAATTAAAATTCTTTTCTTATCCATATATATTATCACATTGTAATTAGATGATAAATTGTCCTATAAGGTTTTGCTTTTTATTGAGAATTATCATGAAGATCACACCAAATTAATACTTTACAAAGAATTTATACAGAGCCGTAAAAGGATTAATATATTTGCAATATATTATTTATTTATGAATAAGCAGGTGATCAATAAAATAGCAAATTTGCTGCTTGCATTTACAGTGGGTATGGTATTCTTAGGAGGTTATATCGATACAAATCCTGTTTTCAGTACCTCAAAGGTGCTTCAAAATATATATCTCCTAATTTTTGGAGCTGGAGGAATATTAATCATTTTAATACTTGTAATATTCACTGCAAAAGGAAAAAAAATGAGCACAGTAAATTAACTTTATTATCGACCTTTTTGAAATATTTCCACAGAGCTCATAAAATACTCAATTTTAAATATTATTAAAAAAATAAAAAGATTATAGAGTGTTTTTCTGGCCCATGTTTTGGCTGATAGGTGTAGTGTCTGTTTTTGCATTTTCTCCTTTTTTAGGGTTTTCGGTTAGAATATCACTCAATCCTGTCAGTCCAATTGGCGGTAAGTTAGGGCCTGCAGACATCAGATTTGTGGGTATTAACATTAATGTTCCACGTCCTTGCAATCCAAGCTCATACAGTATGTTCATCCACCTTAACTGCAATCCATACTCGCTTTTTTCGTACAATGATGCTGCCTCAATCATTTTGTTTGCAGCTTCGTATTCTGCCATGGCCAGCGTTACTCTAGCCCTGCGCTCTCTCTCTGCTGCGGCCTGTCTTGACATCGCTTCTTGCAAAGCAGTAGGAATTATTATATCTCTTATCTCTACAGATGTCACTTTTATACCCCATGCTTCTGTTTTTTGATCTATTATGTTTCTTGCCTGAGTTCCTACCTTTTCTCTCTCTGCGAGCAATTCATCAAGCGTAACCCCACCTATTACCTCTCTTAACGTAGTCTGAGCTGCAAGCTGAGTGGTTAATATATAATTTTCAACATTCAATACTACTTTCTGCAGATCAAATGGTTGAAAATACATTACTGCATCAATGTTTACTGGAACATTATCTTTTGTTAGAGTCTGCTCAGTCTTAAACGCTTGCGTTTGCAATCTGGTTGATACTACAAACGGAACCTTGGATATGATAGGCATAATATATACTATACCCGGCCCTTTAAAACCTCGGAACCTTCCAAGCTGTAAGTAAGGTGCACGTTCCCATTCTCTGTATACTCTTATTCCTGAGAGAAAAAATATTGCTATGATCAAGACCAATATTGCCAACCCTACTATTGTACCTATATCCATATCTATTTTTCACCTCTTCCTATTATTCTTATCTCACTATTTAAGGTTTTTCAACAATCAGCGTCATACCATCCCGATTTATAACCTTTATTGTTTCACCCACTTTAATAGTCTCTCCACTTGCAGATCTGGCCCTCCATATTATGCCTTCAATCCTTACCTCTCCCTCTGGATTCAGTTCTTTAGTCACAGTACCAGTATTTCTATTTATGTGCTCCCATCCAGTGTCCGGTTTCTTCATTATTAACAATATTATTCGAATAAAGTACCATAACACAATTATTATGATTATAACCAAAATTATTATACCCAATATTAAATCCAAATCCATATCTATTTCACAGCTCCACTATTCTCATTTTCTTTCTCTACTATTAATGTCAATCCCTGACGATCCACAATTCTAATCTTTTCACCCTCTTTTATCAGCTCTCCATTCTTGGATCTTGCTTTCCATATTATGCCTTCAACCCTTACCTCACCCTCTGGATCCAGGGTTTTGGTAACTGTGCCAATATCCGTTTTTATATGTTCCCATCCTGTTTCAGGCTTCTTCTGTATTGCTATTCGTATCTTGTTCAGGTATATCGCAACAATGATCCCGAATGTTAACACTATAGCCAGTGCAAACCACTGCAAAGGCCCAAACGGATTTGGAGAATATGGAACCTGATACACAAGTAACCATGTTGCAAATATACCGGTTAATATACCGCCAATAAGTAAAAAGCCATGACCGGTCTTCACTTCTAAGATCATCATTACTGCTGCTATAACAAAAAGCAGGATCGCTAGGTCTGACGCTCCGATCAGCTGTGCACCTACAAGACCAATCGCAATCATGATTACGCCTAATACCGTTAGAATTATAGATGCATGAAAGATGTCTAATAAAACTGCAACTATTCCTATTAATATAAATATACCATCAACTGTTGCATTGCTGATAAAGCTCAAAAACTGGTCATACAGTGAAGGACTCTGGTATATTAAAGTAGCATTTGGCATGTTTATGTCAACCAGAACCTGTGTCATACTGTTAGCAATGCCCGTAATAACATTGATTTTATAAGCTTGCTGTGAGCTGTAGGCTGTATTGTTCAGCACCATTGTGGATACAGCTGTTACATTTCTATTTTGAGCTTCTGCCAAACTTTGCATTAGCGCCAGCATCGCATTTTCTGTATGGTTCTGCTCTAGCTGAGTTCCGCCTACAACGATTGGCGTTGAGGGTCCAATCTCTGTGCCATTTGCCATATAAATCCCATCAGTGGCCATTGCAATATAACTGCCGGCAGATGCAGCTAAACCACCTGGCGGTACATATGTATAGACATGTATGCCATCCTGCTCTGCTTTCTGTATATTATAGACTATGTCCAGCATCGATGAGAGTAAACCCCCTGGTGTATTCATCTCTATTATTACCGTATGATATCCATCAGCTTCAGCATATTGTAAGCTGCTATTAATAAAGCTGTCTGATCCTGGATCTATCCCCATATTTAAATTCAATACTAATACACTATTATTCTGTGCTGCTGCCCCTATTTCTGACATTAAGATCACGCTTAATATTAAAATTATTATTATCCAAGCTTTCATTCTATTTGATACATAAACATATACTCATTTATTAAAATTGCCAAAAAGATTTATATGGAAATTTGAAATTAATAGATTAAAATGCATCAGATAATAGAACATACTGCGGATATAGGCTTAATTGCGAAGGCAGACTCGTTTGAACATACATTAGATGAGCTTGCACTGGCAATGTTTGACCTTATAGTTGATATTAAAGCGGTAGAACCACGATACAAGATTGACATAACCATAAATTACGATAACATAGATTCGCTTGTTGTGGATTTTTTATCTGAGCTAATATACCAGTTTGACGCCAACCATTTTGTTCCCTGCAAAGTAAAAACAACGCTGCAAAAAAAAGAGTTGAAAGCTGAGTTAACAGGAGAAAAATATGAGCGAATAAAGCATGGATCTAAACTGGAAATTAAAGCAGTTACATATCATATGCTAAATGTAGATCTGGTAAATAATGAAATAAAAATATTGTTTGATATTTAGAGCCCCAGCATTTTTCGAGCTTCATCACTGATTCTGTCTACAGACCATGGTGGATCCCATACAAGCTCTACCTTTACATCTTTTACATCCGGTAATTCACGAATTTTGTTTTCTGCATCAGTGAGTATCCATGATGTAAGCGGGCAACCTACAACGGTCATAGTCATCTTTACAAAAACATTATCATTTTCCACTTTCAGGTCATATATCAGGCCAAGATTCACAACATCAAGTCCTATCTCTGGATCTATCACGTTTTTTAATGCGTTTAATACATCTTCTTTGTTTACCATAGTAGTATGAAATTAAGATTTAGTATTAAATACTTTTGTGTCTCTATTCAACAAATTTTAATGCAAACCTAATACACGAAGAATATAAATATAGAATCTGTATATCTACTAGGTATGGATATTCCAGATCATAAACATTGTTTGAATTGCGGCATATCTATTCCACCAGATCAGAGGTTCTGCACTAAAAAATGTGAAGAGGAATGGAACCAAAAGCTAAAGCATAGAAAAAATATGTTCTATATGGAATTTATATTGATAGCTATACTTCTCATATTTCTGGTGATAGAATATAGATAGGGCTGATCATGAAGGTAGTTATAGGCGGCACTTTTGCTCAGATTCATAAAGGGCACATGAAGCTTCTAGATAAGGCATTTGAGATTGGAGATTATGTGTATATCGGATTAACTTCCGATCTCTATGTTAGAGAGCACAAGCTATTGAATATCAATTCTTATGAATACCGTGAAAGCGCATTAAAGCAAGTGGTTGAAAAATATGGAAAAAAGTATGTGATCGTGCCTATAAATGATAAATATGGAGCTTCTATAATCTCTGATTTTGATGTGATAGTAGTAAGCAGGGAAACTTACAAAACTGCAATTGAAATTAATAAGATTCGAAGCGATAAAAATCTAAAGCCTTTAAAGATCGTTACTGTAGATTATATAATGGCTGAAGACCTGATGCCCATATCCTCTACCAGAATACTTAAAGGAGAGATCGACAAAAATGGAACAAGGCTTACAACTATCAAGATCAATGTGGGCACTCAAAACAACATGAAAATAGAAACTGCAAAAAAAGTGTTTTCTTCAATATTCAAGGATTGTAGTGTTACGGGAGTAATAGTAAGTTCAGGCACATCAGCACAGCCTTTTAACTCAGAGACTTTGAAAGGTGCTATTACCCGCGCAAAAGAGAGTATTAAAGATGCAGATTATGGAATTGGCATAGAGGCTGGACTGGTATGGAACGAGCAGTTAAATTATTATTTTGATGTACATTATACCGCGATTTTAGATAAGTACGGTACCATGACTTACGGTCAGAGCAGCGGCTTTGTTTATCCGAATGAACTTATTGAAATATTAAAAAATGAATCTGACATATATTCTGCTCTGGAAAAATACACAAAAGTCAAAGATATTGGCAGATCTGAAGGAATGGCAGGATTTTTCAGTCACAATATGATAACAAGGTCAGACCTTGTAAAACAGGCTCTCATCATGGCAATGATCCCTAGATTAAGCTGGGTATATTATTATCATTAAGCTTGTCTTTCGCTTCTTTAAGGATCTGTAAATATTCATTGCGGTCATAAACCAGATCATATGGCAGAGTTCCAAAAATCTCAGCTTTGAACTCTCCACCTTTTAATACTGTCGCTTTTGCCACAAATACATAATTGTTCTTGAACGCTTTTACAAATTTTAAATTTTCAATAGTCAAACCTGCTTCTTCACTGGATTCTCTCAACACTGCCTTCACTGCATCTTCTCCTTCTTCAATCTTTCCGCCCGGAAACTCCCATCCGTTCTTGTGCGTATTGTAAACAAGGACATAGCCTTTATATGTAACTGGTACTAAGATTACATTCATACTTTTATCACGCTCCTGGCACTATATATACATTGTCATCATCTTTAACGATCTTTAAATCTTTGCCAACCTTATATTTTGGTGCTTTCAGCTCATATAGCCTGTTCTGGTTATCCATAATCTGCACGTCGTTTCCCGATGCATAGATCAGTATTGCATCCAGCATCTCTTCTCGTTTTGCAAACAGCTTGTAATTCTGATCAATATAACTTTTTTGAGAAATTGCTTTAATCTCGCCAGTGTTCAGGTCAATAACTTTCAATCCTTTAGCGTTTAAACTTAATATTCTGTATTGTTTATCCTTGTTTTTAATAAAATCGCCAGCTCTGTATTCAGGAAGCCTGATCATATACGTAATGCGGTACAGATCTTCTCCCTCTTTTCGGCCATACAGATGCGGAGACTCTTTGATTGTGCCGCCATATAGATCCTGGATCTCTTTAACTAAAACGTGCGTAAAATGGTTGCTCGATAGATAAAAATCCAGACCTGTATGCATTTCTTCGTATTTCATTATAAATATGTTCGGATTGTTCTGAGCCCTCACTTCCTTATTAACAAATTCGATAATCTCGGTTTTTTCAGATTCTGAGACATCTCGATCTGACCGAATCTGTAATATTGACTCGAAGTAATCTCCCAATATTTTATTGCAGATAGGACAGCTGTTTTTTAAGATTTGAAGCTTGGTCTCGAATTGTTCAAGCTTTTCAAGATCTTTATAGTGTATAGTTACCTCACTGCGTACCAGATCCAAATTTTTGGAAATGCTTAATTTTATGCTGGCACTATCATACTCATGATATTTTTTTGCACTGTTTAACAGATACTCTGATAGCACAGTCTCTAACGTTTTATGGTATATCCATTCTTTCTTAATTTTTATTGCACCACAATGAGGGCATACAGTTAAGTCGATGCTCTCTGCCAGCTCTATAAATTTTGTATTTTTTAAGAAACAAGACTCACATAAATTCTCGTATTTTGAGTCATTAATGCCACATATTATACACTTCATGCTTTATCAATTTAAAATGACTTTTGTGTATTTAATATTTCTGCATTGAAATGGTGTGTTAAGCAATTCAAAGATGTGACTTCTCTTTAGCGGGACTTAATTTGTGAAAAACAGAGTGAAATTTTTTACCGCACAATATAGTTCCACTCAGTGTGAGTAATATAAGTGGAGATCTAGTGACGTGCAGTATTTAAGAAAGTGTCCACCAGTGTTCCAACATAATCTGCGGGATTCATTTCATTGTCCTTCCACCAGATCACATAGCATAAAAGGGACCCAAAAAATGCCTTTTTGATCGGAGCCTGGATTTTTTGTTTTGTAAGTTCTTCCAGTTTCGAAAAAACCTTGTCCATTTCTTGGAAGCATACATTTCTCAGCGCAGAATCAATCTGCTTGAATCTTTCTTTGGTTGCCATCGTCATCAGCAATAGATTTCGCAGATCCTGGTCTTCATACTTCTTTAAGAAAGACATGCCGAAATCAATGAGAAGTTCCCTTGCACTGTTATAGTTTCTTTTGTTTAAATTGGTAAATTCTTCAACCGGCACAGATTTAATGGCAGCTTTCTCTATAAGGTTATCTTTCTTCTTATAATAGAAGAATACTAATCCCTTGCTCACCCTGGCCTTACGTGCAATTTCATCAATTGTTGCCATATCGTAACCCTTCTTGGAGAAAACCTTGATAGAAGCATTGAGTATCTTATCCTCTTTATTCTCTTTCTTGTTCATAATTACATAATTGCAATATAGTATAAATATAAATCGTTCAGTCAGATATTATTGACCAGTCAGTCAAAATGTTTAAATAGCTATTGACTATCTGGTCAAATATGACAAATGAACAAAAAAGAAGTTTAAGAAAGGTTGGTCTGGATTTTGGATTGATTAGCGGGGCCGAATGGCTGATAATAATTGCTGCATTTCTTGGTAGGTACCTGCTTCAATTCTATCAGACCTCTATAGCATCGCTCGCACTGGCATTTGGAATGAACTCTTTCGAGGTGGGCATAGGATTTGCCCTATTTACAATCGCATTTGCATTCGCAGCTTTTGCAATGAGAAAGTTCAGGCCCAGTCAGCTCAAAAGTGTTGAGATAATTTCATTGTTTCTGCTTGGCGTTACAATGCCTGTGTACATACTGGTCAGTGGATTTGCTGAGGTATATACGCTGATGATCATTGACGGGTTCATCACCGGGCTTGTGATGGATTCATTCATGACCATGGCTGGAATGGCATCGATGGATCAGGCGAAGAGGCAGGTCGAGCAGGCTTCATTCTCATTCTGGGTCGCATTGGCATTAATAATAGCACCTTTCACCACCGCTTACCTGCTGCATCTGGGAATCAAGGAAATATTCCTGATATTTGCCGTGATGGCATTTGTTGCCATTCCCTTTGTCGCATCTCTCAGGGGCAAATATTCGCTCAAGTACATGGAGGCAAAAGGGCATGGGGGCAGTACAAGCATAGCATCGCTTTTCAAGAACAGGCAGTTTAACTGGGCGGTTATCGCTGCGTTTGCATATACCATACCGTTCTATATAATATTCTCTTACGGTGTGATATACGGTGGAGTTCTTGGGCTTTCAGCGTCAACAGTCTTTTACCTGTTCGCTTTAATGTTTGTTGGAGATGTTGTAACACGGTTCATAATAAGATTGAAATCACCAATACTGAACAGGAGACCTTACATGGTCTTTGCAGTGACTATCGCACTGTTTTCTGCAATATTTCTGGCACTTAGCTCCATCTCAATTGCATTCTTTGTTCTGGCATTCTTGATTGCTGCAATACCTGATGGAATTGCATGGACTCTCGGTATACAGATAGCTAATACGACGTTCAAGCCTGAGGAGATAGGGACATCAACATCATTCTTCAGTTCATCCATGATGATAATGTCTGTCCTGATGCCCCTGGTCGGGTACATGGCTTCTGTGAAATACATTGGGTTCACGAATACATTGTGGATATTCGCAGCAGTCACCGGTGTGTTCTTCGTATACGAACTCCTCATGAGACCTGAAAAGGGTGAGAGACTTGCATAAATCTTCTATCTAAAACCGCAGCTGTACCCTAAAATCTATCCGAGTTAAGGTTTATATGCGCTCCTCTTTTTCATTAGATTAATATCATCTTGTACTTGCAAATCTAAATCTATTTCTAATTTAAGGCTTTGCCTGAATAGTAAATTTACATACGTGTCAAATCTTCGTTGATACGATCTGACTTGCGATCATCTGCTACACCTCTTTTGACTGCTTCATCGCTTCACTTGATCGCCCTTTTTCCATGTTATGGAGGGATCGTGTCAGCCTTTTCCGACCCCGTCTCGCTATGTTTATTGCCGCATTTATGTCTCGATCTATTATCATCAATATTTGTATTTTCGGTTCTGACATTATATTTAAAATCTTTCTTTCTGCCATATTAGCCACTAAATTTTGCTTCAATTGATATATTTTTGGGAAATAATAAATTCATAATAAGTTGAAAAGATAATAAAAAAAGTTTAGTCACTCATTTTTCAGATGAATTATTTTTTCACCG
>JAVRLB010000013.1:0-22831 GCA_031961865.1 Thermoplasmatota archaeon
CACATATAAAACAGTAGATATGACGGCTATAATAGAAGAACAGAAAGAACCTGAAATTTCTGAATAATACATTTTCTCCTTTTTTTATTTTTTGAATATTATCTTACCATTTTCTGAGATATTAAAATTTTCAGAGCTTATATTTAATAGCAGCTTGATCTTATTAATCTGCTCTGATATATATCCATTCAGATCCTCTTTCTTCTCTCTGTACTCTGGAATTATTCTCTCTGCATAATTTATGAGAGAGATATGCAGCTTTATTTCGAATTTTTTTTGAAGATCCAGATCTGTAATATCTACGGTTTCCATTTTAAGAAATGTATAATATAATTGATATTTAATATTATCTGTTTGCATAATGATTATATGGATGAGCATATGAGTCACGAAATGATAAATCATTATTAAGATTCATAAGGTAATTACCTCAAAACATTTATTAATTAATTTGATGATAATGTAATGTAGAATATGAATACAGAATATCTGATAATATTGATAATTGCGATATTAATTGCAGTCCCGATAATAGCTTATGAGGCAATGACAATAATCAGGAAAATGAAGAAGAGAGAACTTTCAGAAGATACAAATATTGAAGATAGAGCATATAATTTACTGAAGTCGACTGAAAGTCTCACTAATATTATGAAAGAACGGGGATATGATGTATCCTCAATTGAAAGTATACTTGAAGAAGCCAGATCTGAATATTCGAACAAGAGTTACCCTAAGGTTATAGAATTGTGCAGTGAAGCCCGCAGACTCATAAGTAGGTTAAATGCTGAAAATGTAGAACATTCTAAAGACCAGCAGGTAAGCCCGCAGGTAGAGGAAGAAATAAAAAAAGTTTCAGAAATAAAAGTAGAGCAGAAAGAAGTTCTTTCTCCAACATATGAGCTTAAAAAGAAATTTCCAGAAAACTATCTTTCTGCAAAGTTCTCTATAAATATAGTAGAAAGTAAAGTTGGCAATGTTGAAGATCAAAATACTAAAAATGCAGTGTTGCAAATGCTGGAAATTGCCAAAAAAGATTTTAACGACCAGAATTATACAGAAGCTCTAAAATATTCAGTGAAAGCAGACAAAATTTTAGAGAATGAAAAAGCGCCTGAGACAATAGAAGATGCAGAGATATTAAGATGCCCAGAATGCGGTAGTGTCATAAACGAAAACGATAAATTTTGCTGGAATTGTGGCGCTAAGATTGTTTTTCAATATCTTTGCCCTGTCTGTAAGAAAGAGGTAAAGCCTGATGATAAATTTTGCAGAAATTGTGGAGCAAAGCTGAGCTAATGAAAATAATATCTAAGTATCTTGGATTTTTGTTACTGATGTTAGGTATTGTAACTCTTTTTATTGCAGTGGCATCAGGAGCAGTTAACTTTGGCATCTTTTTGATCTTTCCAGTGCTGTGGGGCACGGGGGCACTGGCTGCACTGAGCTTTATACTTATTTTTTTCGGAATTATTATTTTATTTATTTCAGTTCCTCATGAAAACTTGGAATTTGATAACAGTGAAAACAAGGTAAGGTCCAAAGTTGGAGGATTTGTACTGGTTGGGCCATTTCCTATTGTATTTGGCTCAGATAAAAAATTAGTGTATATCTCGATTGGGCTGTTGATATTGTTTGTTATCTTGTTAGAACTCTATCTTTTTTTTAGATTTTAAAATTTCGAGAGCATCATCATATTTTTCTTCAATTTTCTCTGGATCCTCTTTTATTGTGTAGCTGTCACTATTTGTATCACCTTTCAGTTCTATTATCTTATCTCTCATATTCTTAATTTCTAAACTTAATTTATCTATCTTATCCCGTGTAATGTTAAATTCTTCTTTTTTTCTAGCTAACATATCATTGATACTTTCAATCTGCAGTTTTACGACATCTATTTTTTTGTTTAACTCTTTTATGCTCTCAATACTTGCGAGCACGATTTTGTGCTCTTCATCAGCACTTTTCTTAAGCTCTTCAATGTCCATTTTTTCAGGTATTTCAATGGTTTGCTCTGGAACAATAGACTCCAGCGTCCTGTTCAGCGCTCTTATCTGCTCAATGATTCTATTTTCTTCTGAGACTGAATGATAGCTGGTCTGAAGCTCTAGCTCTAATTTTTCATACTCTTTTTTTAATGTTTCTATGCTGTTATCAAATCTGCTATTTTGTCTTCTAGACTGGATCTGATCTTTTACCTTCTTGTTAAAAGCATCTCTTCTGCTCTTGTGGAGATTGAGATTTGCATAAATCTCATCTTTCTCCTTTATTAGTGCATTGAATTTCTCAAATGATTCATCTTTCTTTGCATAAAACTCTTCAATCTCCTTTTTTATGAATTCTGACTTTTCAAAAAGTCGGTCCCGTTTCTGTAAGTTGGATCTGTAAATCTGTTCTGCATTATGTAACTCTAAATCTTCACTCATTTTTATAAATCAGCCCTCCTTTATAAACAGGCACAAAATCAATGATATTATTTTTCAGACAGAAAAGCATATCCTCTTCTGCATCAAGTTCTCTTAGCCGATCTGCACTGGCTGAGCTCAAAATATCGTTTTTGATCTCCTCGTAGTTTACATTATCTTTATTGATCAGAGATACAATATATTCCGCGCACTTAAAATCTTCAATAGAATAGAGATCTTTTCTATTTGCAGCAACTATCGCAACGTCACTTTCATTTTTAAGTTTTTGAGAAGTTGCATAGGCATTTAAAAAAGAGGAAAAATAGATTTTTTTAGCCCTGATATTTTGCAATACTCTTGTGCCATTGGTAGATACAAATATTATGATCTTATCTTTAAAGTCATGAGCATTATACTCTACTGGCGAATTTCCAAACTCAAACTCAGGTACTTTGATGCCATCTCTCTCTCCTGCTAATATCGCATCTTTATATTTTTTAGATAGCGCGTATGCCTCTTCCACCGTTGCCGCAGGAACTATGTAAGAGGCCCCTTTTTCTAACATGATTAATATACTTGAAGTAGCTCTAAAAACATCTATTAGTACCGCAACTTCATGAAATCTGGAATTTAATTTATTTCCATCAATGATCTCTATCAAATCAGCTCAACCTCTATTCTGTTTCCATTTCTGTCATAGGCACTGAAATTGGTGATATCATATGGATAGCCTACAATTATATGCAATTTTCCAGTTTTGGAAAACAGGTTTAAATCGGCTTCAGAAGGAAGTGTCACACCGGAAGGATGAGAATGCACTGTGCCTACAATCGTGAAATCGATAGGTTTCATATGCAGCTGGTACATGGCACTTCTAGAGCTTGAGATAGTACCTGGCAACATAACAATTTCATACACCACATCATATTTCATTCTCAAAAACGCTGCAAACTCATTTGGATATGTATCTTTCGAAGCCTCGCAAATCAGTTTCATCACATCTTTTTTTATTTTAAACATACTCAGATCATTTTCTCTCTAAATTTTCTAAAATAATCTCTGGAAAACCTTATAAATTCTGCCCGGTTTTCAGATACTGTTAACCGTATCTTATCTCTATCCGATACCACAATCTGTTTCTGGCCGTCCAATACAAGCAGGCTGCTTTTGTTCATGTCCAGCAAATGTACATCAATAATCGCGCTGCTTGGCACAATATGTGATCTTGCCCCCAGCTTAAACGGAGCAATATGCGTTATTTCGAACGCATCTAATCTTGGATCTATAATAGGGCCTCCGGCACTTAATGCATATGATGTAGAGCCTGTAGGAGTTGCTATGATAATTCCGTCTGCTCTTAAATCTTCTGCAAGCTCATCATTTACGTAAATTGCATAAGATCTTATCTTTGCTATGTCCACAGTATGCAGCACTACTTCATTAGTACAGTCTAATAGTCTTTTGTCATTTAGCATCACTTTTATCTTAGTTCTCGAGTCAATCGTATAATCTCCAGATAGCAAACGGTCCATGCACCGTTCTAGATCTACAGGTATAGTTTCAGTCAAAAATCCAACTTTTCCAACATTGATCGAAAAAACCTTACCCTTCGCATTTTGTAAAGTTCTTAGAACAGTACCATCTCCTCCTACGGTGATGATTATATCAGTATCTATCTTTTCGAGCGGAATACCATCCATTTTTAATTTTTTTGCAGTATGTGATTCTAATGTAACATCTGCCCTGCTCTCTAAATAATTATATACCTCTTTTACCACCTCTACACTTTTTTCTAGCTCTGGTTTTCCCACTATAACAAATCTCATCAGATTCACCTGCTCCTGTTCTTAAATATCTCAAATTTGTCTATAAACATTGTGTTTGAAACCGCTATGGCGTTTTTTCGCTCTTTCAGATCAAAGTTCATGTTCATTATATTACCTATCCCATCGAATACTTCTCCTCCAGCTTCTCTGACTATCAATGAGCTTGCTGCAATATCTATTATTCTTAGAATTCTATTTGGATAGTTATCATATATAAACATATCTGCAGTGCCTTCTGCTACCATTATCATCTCAAGTGAAGAACAACCCATGGCTCTTACTCTTCTTCCATATTTTATTATGTTGTAGATCTCTTCCGATACCTGATTTCCTATGTTTGCAACAAATAACAGTTCTCCATTGGTTTTCTTAACACTAAGTTTTCGTTTTTCAAAATAAGCACCTTTTCCTTTTTCAGCCCAGTATGATTTTCCAGTAACCATATTCATAACTACCGCTTCTTTTGCGGATATGAGATCATTTTTGGCTACTGCAATAGATATGGAAAAATATGGAATGTTATGTTCGGCATTATAGGTTCCATCCACCGGGTCTACAACCAGTGTTTCATCATATCCTCTATCTAGATATCCATACTCTTCACTTAATATATTAACAGGCAGATCTTTCTCTTGAACATATTTGAATACTTCCTGCTCTGCCACTAAATCTATTCTGGAAGTTGGCGTTCCATCAGCTCCCATTTTTACAATATCTCCAGAATGCTCATAGTTTTTCTCTAAGAACTCTAGAGTTGCACTACGCGCTGCATTGGCAATGTTAATGAGATCTTTAATCATTATTTACTCACAGACCTTATAAGCAAAATCTTATTATTTAATTTTTCCAGAATATTTTTGAAAAAGGCGACTTATATTTCAAAATTTTTAAATAATAGTAAACAAATACCCTACATAAAGGGATACCTATGATGACTGAAGTTACTGAATTAGTAGGATTGGAAATTTATACAGATAAAGGATATTTACTTGGAACTATCGAAGATGTATCTATGGATGTAGATATTCAGAGTGTTGCAGGATTATATGTGAGCAAGACAAATCCATTACTGGTAGAGGATGGAGTGCCAGTTCTGGTGCCTTATAGATGGGTAAAATCAGTAGGAGACGTAATATTATTAAAGAAATTCCCATCTTATGTGCCGTTAACTTCTTCTGAAAAAGCATAACTATCTATGTGCGAAATAGGCACTATACTTTCTCTCTTTTTTTAGTTTTACGAATCCAAACCTTTCAAACTGCACTACTGAATTAATGCAGTTGCTTGCTAAAGGTTCTAATAAACCATCCAGAACTGTTCCGTCAGGCATGTAAACTTTGCATTTTTCAGAATTTTCAGGGACCCAGTGCACGATTTTTGCACCTTTTTTGATAATAGACAGATCATTTCCTGAATACTCTGCAGAATCGGCATCCAGTTTTGTAACATTGCACAAATCTTTGAGCCTGAAAATTTTGCCAGGATCAATAGCGTTCCAGTCATCGCCAGTCAAATACAATTTAAAATCGTCATCAAAACTGTACTCTCTGTTTCCAAGCTCTTTTCTGCTTGGATGATATGGCGCTATGGATCTCAGCACGCCTCTGTTTTTGACAGTGATCTGCACAGGGTTCCATACATAAAATAACCTTTTTGCATCTTTTTCGATAATGTCTCGGTCATATGCGTAAAGGTTTTCCCATGAGAATTCAATGTCCACCTCTTTAATACCCACATCGATCCAGTACCTGCGTATTGAATTTGGATCTATGCCCCGGTTCGCAATGGCTTTTAAAGTGCCTAACCTTGGATCGTCCCAGCCTCGAAACTGCTTTTCTTTTATTCCTTTTTTTATAAGTGAGGTTTTTAAGAACGTGTCTTTGATTCTTACTTTGCCGTAATGTATATACTCTGGTACCGGCCAGCCAAAATATCGAAATAGATACAATTGCCGGTATGTGTTATTTAGATGATCTTTGCCTCTTAACACATGTGTGAGATTCAAGAGATAGTCATCTACTGCAACTGAAAAGTTCATGAGCGGATATACAATGTACCTGTTTTTCAGTAGCGGGTGATTGGCATGCTTGATGATCCTTAACGCTGCCCAGTCTCTTATTGCAGGGTTGGGATGTTCAAGATCGGTTTTGACTACAAATACTGCTTCACCATTATCATAGTCTCCAGCCAGCATTTTATCCCAGCGCTCTAATTGCAGTTCTGGCTCTAAATCTCGATCCGGGCATGCTTTTTTTGCGATTTTTAGTGTGCGCCACTCTTTCTCTTTACAAAGCGTAATGTATGCTTTGTTCATCTCTAACAATTTTCTGGCAAACTCATAATACTTATCAAATCTCTCAGACTGTATAACCACTTCATCATATTTTACCTGCAACCAGTTTAGATCCTCCTGAATCATTTTGTAAGCTTCTTTTTCTATATTATGCGGATTGGTATCTTCTAATCTTAAAAATAATTTACCACCATATCTTTTTACATACTCATCATTTAATATCGCCATTCTTGAATGTCCGATATGAAGCGGCCCGGAAGGCGATGGTGCCAGTCTCATCCTTACCGGGCCTGTAACATTTGGCAGATCTTCAAGTGTTTTATGCTCTACAATCTTCTTTTTTATCAATAGTTCTGGCGCTATTGCCTCTAACTTCTCTCTTTGCTCAGCTATAGAAAGCGCATTTACTTTCTCTATTATCTCAGTTATTATAGGAGCCCATTCTCGCATCTCTTTTTTTATATCTGGCTCTGAGGCTATGATATGCCCTAAAAGCGCATTAAAATTAGCCTTTCCATTATGTTCAACTGCATTTAATAGCGCTAATTTTAATATTATGTCATTATTCATATTTTTCACTCTCCAAAGCTTTCTCTTCGATCAATGCTATCAGCTTATCTAGCTTATAACCGGTTTTTGCGGAAATCTTGATGTTTTTGCTATCTGTTTCTACCAGATCTGCTTTATTCTCTATCGGTATTATGCTGATATCCAAATTAGATTTTATGCTTGAAAGTAACAGTAACTGTTTGTCCATCGTATACCCGCAGGTTTCTGAAGGATCTATTAAAAATAATACCAGGTCTGCAAGATGCCTTAACGCTAAAATCGCCTGTTTTTCCATGACATTGCTATCTTCAACAGGCCGGTCTAACAATCCTGGCGTGTCTATTATCTGAACTTTAAATCTTTTAAAATTTAAATATCCTACAAGTATGCCTTTCGTTGTAAATGGATACGTTGCTATCTCAGGCTTCGCTGTAGATATCTTGGAAACCAGCTCAGACTTCCCAACATTTGGATATCCTGCTACAACTACTGTAAACATATCTAGATCTAGGTCCGGAATCTCTCTAAACTTGTCTCTTGCATTTTTTAAGAAATTAAGATCTTTATCTATTCCCTTTATTACGGACCCTACCCTCCCAAAATACTGGTTCATGATGCTTTTCATCTTTGGCAGATCTCTGGTCTTCTCCAGCTCTTTCACAGTCTTGGTACTTAATTCAACAACCTTGTTTTTAGCCCAGTTTAGCGAGCTTAAAGAGATCTTGTATTGATCGGTGCCTACCAGAGTATCCAATAAAGACAGATGAAATATATTTAAATCATCAGTTTCAGGAAAACTGCTAATATATTTTTTCAGGTTTTTTACTAAACTGCTCTCTATAGCCTTTACCTTGCTAATGTCCCAGTTTCTAGTTTTTGTAGCCTTGTCTGGATGATAAGCAATGCTGATGCTCTTTGCTTTCTTAAAAGCAGTGTCAATCAGCTCTCCAGACGTACGTACAGCCTCAATTTTTAAAAACATAGATGAATGTAATACATACTTGATATATTATATTTTTTAGCATTGTCTAAGTTATTAGTATAATTCTCAGATCACTCACATTCGTGTTTGTTTTACCTGTATATATAGCATCATTCAACTGCTCGAAAAAAGAAGAAGTATCATGCATGGCCAGAAACTTTTCTGGATCCAGACCAATCTGTATCGCTTTTTCAATAGTGCTCTCATCCCCTATGCTTCCAGCATACCTTGAAGTTCCATCTATTCCATCAGTTCCTACCGATGCGATCACTATCCCCGGGTCATGGACCAATTTTAATAATGCTCCAAGCACAAACTCTAGATTCCTGCCACCAATACCTTTTTCTTTGCCAATATCTACAGTTGTTTCTCCTCCAATGATCAATGCGCATGGTGGCTTTAAAGGAACATGTTTCTGCTTACATTCATTTGCAATGTTTGCAATCATTGCACCAAGCACTTTGCTCTCTCCTTCCATGCTGGTTGAGAGTATCAAACTTTTATACCCCATCTTTTTTGCAGTTATTGCTGCAGTTTTACAGGCAGTGTAATTCGTGCCAATTAAAATATTCGATGTTTTGCCATTTTTTAATACCGGTATATTTGGTTTTTTAAGATAGCTTGTTATTGACTCAGGAACTTTCTCTGTCAATCCATATTTTTTAAGGATATTATAGGCATCTGCATTTGTAGTATTATCAAAAACAGTTGGTCCGGATCCTATCATTGCAAGGTCATTGCCCGGCACATCTGAAAGTATCAAAGATACACATCTTGCAGGTTGTGCTAACGCTGCAAGTTTACCACCTTTGACTACTGATACATGTTTTCTCACAGTATTAAATTCCGTTATATTTGCACCGCTGTCAAGTAAAATATTGTTTAATTGTTGGAGATCTGTAAGCGAAATACTATCAGGCAAAAGTTCTAAAAGGGAAGAGGCACCACCAGAAATAAGGCATATTACCAGATCATCAGTATTGAGATCCTTTAACAGATTTAGAATCTTTGATGTGCCTTTTAAAGTATTGCTGTCCAGAACCGGATGAGACGCCTGAAATATATCGATCTTTGATAATCTTGCATAATCTCCATAAGGAACATTGATTGCACCTTTATCTATCCTGTTTCCCAGTATCTGCTCTAAAGCATAAGCCATGTTATAAGTAGCTTTTCCTGCACCTATTACAATAACTCTTTTAACATTTCTCATCTTGATGGTTCCGATTTTTATTGTGCCGTCAAAAAGAGAAACATATTTTTTTATTAGATTTTCTGGTATTACAGAATTAATGCTGGCCTCTATTATATCCAGAACCTTAGCTCTGAGCTCTAAATTGCCATGATCCAGAATATCAGCTCTGTTTTTGACTGTTATCATTATGCTCACTAGAACTATATAAGATACCTAAATATTTAAGGTTTCAGAAAATAATAAAAATATCCTTAAGTTGACTTATCCGAAAGATCCATTCTATGCTTTTGAGGCGAGAATGAGAAAAGGTTAAGTATTATAAAGATAATAGATTTTAACATGAGCGATACAAAAATTGTTGTTACAGTGGGACCTGCTTGCGAGGAAGAAATAGTTTTGAAAAAGTTATTTGTTAATGGATTGTCTGCAGTAAGAATAAATACTGCCCATGCTGAAAAAGGATATATAACAAAAATTAAAAGCAGGGTAGATACGCTGAATAAAGAGCTTAACACGTTCGTGGGTGTGATTGTTGATTTAAAAGGGCCAGAGCTTAGAACAGTTGATACAGATGGGTATCTGATCAGTGCAGGATCTAAATATGAACTGTCCAATAAAACAAAAAAAGGAGAATCTATCCAGATTAACTTTCCAAATATACTTGAGGGTCTTGATGTTGGAGACAACATACTTATGAGCGATGGGAAATTCAGGTTTCAGGTAGTGTCAAAAAGCAGTAATGGTATTTTTGTAAAAGCATTGGATTCTGGAATGATCAGAGATAAAAGCAGGGTCAATGTGCCAGGAAAGTATCTGGATCTGGGAGTGCTTACTGATAAGGATGAATTATTTTTAAAAGAAAGCATAAACGCAAACGTAGACTTTTTCGCTTTGTCATTTGTCCAGAAAAAAGAGAATGTTGAAGAGCTTCAAAAAATAGTGATGGAGAATCATGGAGATCAAGCTATAATTTCAAAGATAGAGACAAAAAGTGGATTAAGAAACCTTAACGATATTGTGAAAGTTTCCGATTTTATAATGGTGGCAAGAGGAGACCTGGGTGTTGAACTGCCACTGGAAGAGATTGGATTGATACAGAAAAAGATAATCAGCGAATCACATAAATATGGAGTGCCAACAATAGTGGCAACGCAGATGCTTGAATCGATGGTTAATGCTAGCTCTCCAACAAGGGCTGAAGTTTCGGATATTACCAATGCTATCCTTGATAACACTGATGCAGTAATGCTATCTGAAGAAACAGCGATAGGAAAGTTTCCAGAACAGGCAGTAATATATCTCAAAAAAATATTGGATTTTGTAGAAACAAAAACATTAAAGTTTGATGAGCCTGCAGAATTTCTGGGGAATCGTGTTGCATATTCTATAAGCAAAGCGTCAAAAATAATAGCTGAAGAGATTGAAGCGGATGGAATTGTTGCATTTACCAGGTCTGGAAATACGGCCAGAATGATATCTGCAGTAAGACCTGGCGTGCCTATTTATTCTGTTATAACTGACCAGGGGCTGGCAAGAAGAATAAATTTGTTGAGAGGCATAAAACCGCTCTTAGTATCTGATAAACAGGATTTTGAAAGCAGTGAATATATTGCAGAGTTAGAACGAGTGTACAGAATTAAAAAGGGATCAAGGTTGGTAGTAACTTCTGGCGCACCCTATTTTAAATATGGAGGAACTAATGACGTTATGATCATAACTGCTGGCGAGTTTTTAGGGCGTGGATATCCGGCTGGTAGATCTGTTAAAGGTTTGGTTTCGACAGATAAAAAAAGTGGAGACATACTTTTTGTGGACTATGAGATTGACGAAATTCAAAAACATTTTAAGAATTTTAAAGGCATAATATTTACCAAGCCTGTTAATCACAGAATTATGGATGAGATTGAAAAGCTAGGAATAACTGCCGTGTATAATACTAAAATACTTAAAAAAATTAAAGAAAAAGATACAGTTTTCATTGATGGCTATACTGGCATAATATCTAAATAATCAATCGAAAACATCATCTCTTATCGTATTTATTTTGAGCGTTGTACCGGAATAATCTACATATACATTCTTCAGCTTCAAATACTCTTCAATACCCTGTCTGCTCCCTTCACCTGCCTGCCCTGTCATCCTGAATCCAGTATGATACCCCTGCGAAGCTTCTGGGCCAGGCATGTTTACATACAGTTCTCCAAACCTTATTTTTTCAGCAGCTGTAAATATGAGATCTGGGTCTTTGGTAAATAAATAAGAAGCCAGCCCATATTTAGAATCGTTAGCTTTTTTAAAAGTTTCTTCAATGTCTGAAACCATGGCTGAGCCGATAACAGGTCCAAAAATCTCTTCCTGAAACAGCATAGAATCCTGCGCAACATTTTCTATTATTGTCGGCTCGAAGAAAAAGCCGGACCTGAATTTGCCTTTTAAATCTGGTCTTTTGCCACCTATAAGTATTTTTGAACCCTCTTCTTTTGCTTTTTCTACAAAGTTTTGAGTAGTTTTTAGAGCAGCATCGTTTATCAGTGGCCCCACATCTGAAACTCTTGGATCCCCGATCCTGAGTTTCTTTACAATACTCTTGAATTTATTCATGAAATCGTCATATATTTCTTCATGAACATACAGTCTTTCTGCAGCTATGCAGGATTGTCCGGCATTAAGAAATTTGGCCCATATCAATGTTTTCAAAGCGTTTTTTATGTCTGCATCTTTCCATACTATAAACGGGGCCTTGCCACCAAGTTCCAGTATGAGCTTTGTCATGTTTTTTGAAGCGTTCTGCATAATCCTCTGGCCGGTAGCGGTAGAACCGGTCATGGTAACCAGTGCCACTTTCCGATGCGATACTATATAATCTCCAATCTCACTGCCTTTTCCAGTTACAAGATTGATGACACCTTTGGGAATTCCTGCCTCTTCAAATTTTTTTACGAGCCATTCTGCAGTAAACGGAGTATCACTGCTCGGTTTCAGGACAATCGTATTTCCAGTGAGCAGTGCAGGTGCCAGTTTCCTGATCACCATTGCTGCTGGAAAATTCCAGGGTGTAAGAGCTACAACCACTCCATATGGCACTTTATATTGAAAAATCTTGCGTCTATTGGTCTCTCCTTCTACCACGTATCCATTTAACTTTCTTGCAAATTCTGCATAATACTGAATCTGGTCTAATACACCATTTACTTCATCATCTGCTTCTCTGAGTATCTTACCGTTCTCAGCAACTAATAGCTCTTTCAGCTCCTCTCTTTTAGCTGAAATCAAGCTATGAACAGAATATAGTATTTTAGATCTGTCAACTGAAGTCAAATCTGACCATTTATAAAAACTGTCTTCTGCAGCGTCTATAGCAGCATCAACATCTTTTTTCGAGCCTGCAGGAAAAGTGCCTAAAAGCGCGCCTGTGCTGGGATTTATTTTTTTTATAGACTCTCCAGTTTCTGACAAAACCCATTCTCCATCTATAAACATTTTCATGGTTTATATTATAACAGTTCTCATACTTAAATTTGTTCTTGTTATCAACGAAAGCACCTGAAACAGATCATTAATATTTCATTTTGCATCCGTATACTCTAAAACTGTAAGTATAAATTCAGCATGGCTCCAGATCAAAGGAGATACTGATAATACTGTATTATCATATGGATTGATCTGTTCTGATAATACACCAGAGTTCTGCTTGTGGTCCAGTACCCACTTTATTAATTCTTCTGCTTTATTTATCTCTTTCATTCTAATAAAGTATCTTGCAGCCCATAAAGTTGTAATGATCCATGGATTGCCAGGAATATGTGAATCTTCTCTCGTTCTCTGATACATATCATTTTCATATCTTGCAAGACCACCTACATTTTTTACCCATAATTTCTGTAATATTATGTTCATATTCGACTGCATTCTCGGATCTTTGACATCTTTCATGTCAAAAAGAAATAGTGCCATATTCTGAGAATCTACAGTAAAATCCGGTACATTTTTAATAAGTGCTCTCGCATAGTATCCCTTCTCTTCAGAATAAAAATATTTTTCAAAAGATTCAGCCATTCTTTTAGCCGTAGCATTGTATTTTTCAACAAGCTCGAAATCTCCAAAAGTTTTCGCAAAATTAGCTGCAGCTTTTAATCCAGCGTAAGTAGTAGCTACTGTAAAAGTATGCACTCCATACCTTTCCTCCCATAGATCATAAGAGCTCTTTGGCAGTCCGTTTTCATCAGTGAATTTTACTAAAAAATCAGCACTTTTTTTAATCAAATTGTCATAAAACGGAAAGAAATATTCTATATCTAGAGATTGCAGATAATATTGCCATAATGCCCATATCACCAGTGCAGTTTCATCTTCCTGAATCGGTAAGATAGGTTCATTCTCCATGATCCTTGGAATCCAGCTGCTCGCTATTTTTCCGTTTGCCATATATTTATGATAGAAATACCCATCTTTCGATACAGTTCCTAAAGCAAAATCAAAGAATCTTCTTGAAGCACTGAAATGCAATGTTTTAGTAAGTGCATATGCTGCTAAGGCAGCATCTCTGGGCCAAACATAATAATATCCATCCCTGCTGTCTTTAAGTATGTCACTATCTGAGGAGGCCATGATTCCACCCATATTGTTTATATGCGTTCTGATTATAAACTGCGATTTTTTAAATAAGGATGCAATGTCAGAGTTCACAGCAATCTTCTTTTTAGCGCTCCAGACCTCCCAGTAATTATTTGTTCGTCTATACATTTCTTTCAACTGATCAATGCTAATATGATTTTTATCTTTTATAATCTCGTCCATGTTTTCGCCACATATTATAAAATAATAGACTGTTCTCGTTTCACCTGGCTGTATGATTATCGTGTTGCTTATCACTGAATCTACCGATCCTATCGATACAGGATTAAACGATAGTTTACTGTCTTCAGCATCTTTCCAAGTGCCTTCAAATCCCCTGAAAGCCTTGATGCCTATTGCATACTGATCATTGGTATTGTTGAGATCGTCCAGTGTGGCTGCTAAAAAATATCTGCTGCCTTTGTAGTGAATTACTGAGTTCAGCTCAGGATAATAAAATGCAGTGTCGCCTATATCATTTCCATATATGTAGAAATCATGATGGAAAAAGAATTTTATTTCTTGAGGTGCATTACTTTCATTGAAAATATTAATCTTTCTGACATAAATATCCTGATATATATCCACAAAATCCAGGTTCTCAAATTTTAGCTGGTCAATCTGGTACTTTAAATTGCCAATCATCGTATCATCAAGATAATCCATCGAAGTAATGAGAGAGTGATCAATCCATCTAAAATGATCATTGATGGACACACCGAATCTAAAGGGGTGGCCCACAGCATGATTGTCAGACTGGTCATGAGCATAGTAAAAATCTACAATTCTATAATCTTTATCAAAGCTTAATAAAACCCTGCTATTTCCAATAGGCAAGTACCTTACCATAAAATAGTATCTGTGTTCTCACATTTAAAGCTTTTGCTACACAGCCTATTTTTACAGTCAATAAAACAAACATTTATTAATTACATTATGCTAAATCATAATATGAACTATGATGAAGAATGGTTAATAAGCAACAGAAATGGAAGTTATGCTTCTTCCTCAGCCTCATTCTCAAATCTCCGGACATATCATGGCATATATGTTAAAAATATGAACGCGCAGTTTGATAGGTATGTACTATTATCAAAGTTATTTGAAGAGCTTGAATTTGAAAACAGGAAGATAAATCTGGATACCAACTACTATAAAGACGTGATTTATCCTGAAGGATATAAGTATCTTCAAAATTTTGAGTCTGCGCCAATTCCAACTTTTTATTATGACATAGAAGACACAAAAATTGTAAAAAAGATAATAATGGACCCAGAAAAAGATATAGTAATGATAAATTATAAATTTACCGGTAAACTACCAGAATATTTCAGATTATTTCCTCTGCTGGCGTTCAGAAACTATCACAAAGCATTGAAACAGGATGACAGAAAAATTGAATTTGCAGAAGAACCGCTTGCATACAAATTTTTTTATGATAACCTGTTTTTGAGAATTGGCAAAATTGGAAAGTTTAAAGAAGATAAACTTTGGTACTATAATTTCCAGTATGTTATAGACAGAGAGCGTGGCTGCAATTATGAAGAGGATCTCTATTTACCAGGGCACATAGAACTGGAAAATATCGAGGATACGGTGACGGTTTCCATTTACATGGATGAAGCTCCAGATGATACATTTGAAAAAGTTGAAAAAAGGTATTTATCGTCTTTATCCTCCATTCAACTTAAAAATGAAAAAATTAGAAAAATAGTAAGAGATTCAACATATTTTTTAACAAGAGATAACATCATTGCAGGGTATTATTGGTTTGCGCCATGGGCCAGGGACACATTTATATCATTGCCGGGACTCGTGCTGATCCCTAAAAGGTATGAGCTGGCTAAAGAGATATTATTAAATTACACGCAGAAGATAAAAGATGGATTGATCCCAAAAACCTTGTCTGAACCTGACAATTTCAGGACTGCTGATTCATCATTATGGTACATATATGCACTGTATAAATATTATAAATATACACAGGACCTGAGCATGATAAAACTGGTATATCCTAAAATACTTGAAATAATTGAAAGTTACAGAAATGGCAATGATTATTTTGAGATGACAGATTCTCTGATAAAAGCTAAAAGACCACAGTTAACATGGATGGATGCCAGCGTCGGGGATATGATAGTAACCCCCAGAGTTGGATTTCCTGTAGAAATTAATGCACTCTGGTATAACGCTCTGGAAAGTGTCAGGTTTATGGCTAAAAAACAGAAGATTAAATATCCGCAATATCTGGATCTTCTGATTCCAGAAGTCAGGGAAAAGTTCAAAGCTAAATTTGTAAAAGATGACATCATTCTGGATGTGGCAGAGCCTGATGACTATAGCATCCGCCCAAACTTCATATTTGCATTTTCACTGCCATATCCGGTTATGGATAACTTTTCAAGGTATTCGGAGCTGGTAAAATCTAAGCTACTAACACCTTTCGGGCTGAGATCTCTTATTCAAGATGATAAACGATACATTGGTATCTATGAAGGAGATCAGTATCACAGAGATTCTGCATATCATAATGGATCAATATGGCCTTGGCTTGCAGGACCATATATCACTGCATCAACAAACGCAGGCACTAACCCTGCCGAACTATTGGAATATTTTAAAGAGCTGTATTCACTACCGAAAATACCGGAAATATTTGATGGTGATGAGCCACATAAACCAAGAGGCTGCATCATTCAGGCTTGGAGTTATGGTGAGCTGATAAGGGCATTTTATGAAGATTTAAAGAGATAAACTATGAAGATCACGGTTATAGGATGGGAACTGCCACCGGCATTTTCAGGTGGACTCGGAATACACACAATAAACCTGTTCAGCATAATAAGCAAGTTTGCAGAGGTAGAAATATATATCCCAAATATGGCAAGATTATATCCTACTTATCCTTTTTCTGTCAAAACAGTTTCTCTGACCTCGCAAGGGTTTAAAAGCAGTTATGAGCCTGTCATTACAAACTTTTATGAAGCAGTTGAAGAGTATAATCAGAAGGTTGTAAAAGCTTTTAATCCTGGAAATACAGCCGTGATTCACTGTCATGACTGGATCACATTTAAAGCAGGCATAGAGATCAAAGAAAAATACGGTATACCTCTCGTTGTGACGGTTCATAGCACTGAAATAGACAGATCTGGAAATTTTTATCCGCAAAGGTCAATAATGGACATCGAAGAGCAAGGCCTGAAAAAAGCAGATCATATAATTGCAGTATCAGATTATACTAAAAAAATAATAACAGATACTTATGCTATTCCAGATTCTAAAATCACTACAATATACAATGGATTGGGAAAACATTTCTCTTCAATCCCGCCAAAAAACTACAATTTATCAGGATATATATTATATTTTGGCAGGATCACTATGCAAAAAGGGCCCGTATTCTTCGTAGAAACCGCTAAAAAAGTCATTGATGAAAATCACAGGCTAAAATTCATAATGGCTGGAACTGGAGAACAGTTGGAAGAAATGAAAACTCTATCAAAAACCCTTTCTATTAATAAAAATATGATATTTACAGGCTTTGTAGAACTTAATAAAGCGATGCAATATTATCGAGAAAGTGACTTATTCGTCTTGCCTGCTGTTTCAGAGCCGTTTGGCATAACTGTTCTTGAGGCCATGAGCTCAGGGACCCCAGCTATAATAAGCAAAACTACTGGCGTGGGAGAAGCATTGAAAAATATACTTAAGGCAGACTTCTGGGACACAGATCTAATTGCAGAGTATATATTAGGTGCAATAAAATATAGGAGCCTTAGAAGCACATTAGGCTCGATGGGGCAGATAGAAGCAAAGAGGTTTACATGGGAAAAAGCAGCAATAAAGACAATGGAGGTGTATCTGTCTTTATGAAAAATGTGATATTTTATTTTGAAGTACACCAGCCCAGAAGGCTGAGGTTTTACAGAATGAAAGAGATAGGAATTCATCATGACTATTTTTGGGAAGAGAAAAACAGGGATATTTTTATGAGGGCAGCAAAAAAATGTTATATACCAACCACAAGATTGTTTATAGAGCATGGCATAAGAGCCAGTTTTTCCCTCTCTGGAACTTTTTTAGAGCAGGCAATTGAATATGAACCGGAAGTTATAGAAACGTTCAAAGAGTATTTTAAAACAGGGCTTGGAGAGCTGTTAAGTGAAACATATTACCACAGTCTCGCATCTTTATGGGACCGTAATGAGTTTATGGCACAGGTAAAAGAACAAGAAGATATAATATGGAAACTTTTCAAGATAAAGCCAAAGACTTTTAGAAATACAGAATTGATTTATAATGACGATATTTCAAGGTATGTATCTTCCATGGGCTATGACAATATACTTGCAGAAGGCACAGATTTTTTAATATCCAGGCACAATCCAAACTACATTTACAGATCGGCATCAAACTTAAACTTGTTTTTAAGAAACTATCAGCTTAGCGATGACATATCTTTCAGGTTTTCAACATGGAACTGGCCTGAATATCCTCTTACCGCAGATAAGTACGCAAGATGGATAGACCTTACTCCAGGAGACCTGGCAAATCTGTTTATGGACTATGAAACTTTTGGAGAGCATCAGGTTTCAGATACTGGCATATTTGAGTTTCTTAAATATCTGCCGATAGAATTTAAAAATAGGGGTATTAAAATGCTCACTATAAACGAAGCAGCACGATCTTTTGAGAAAAAAGAGATAATAAAAGTTTCAGATGCGATCTCATGGGCGGATGTAAATAGAGATGTATCTCCCTGGTTAGGAAACGATATGCAGAAAGAAGCATTTAAAGAGCTTCAGAAATTGAAAAACAATAACAATAAGCAGATGTGGAGACATCTGCAGACTTCAGATCTACTATATTATATGTCTACAGGCACTTCTCCAGATCAGATTGTACACGAATATTTTAATCCTTACAAGTCACCTTATTATGCGTTTTTAACATATATGGCAATACTTGAAGATTTCAGAAGGAACTCTGGAATAGATTAAAACTTAAGTGTCTTAAAAATTCAGTAAAAAAATATTCATTAAAAGATGTACTATAAATAATTTAGATTCATTTTTTTCTATCTTTTTTAGTATTCATAATACTCTGTCTCGCTATTTTATATCTAACTTTTTCAATACCTCTTTGCATTCTTCTGATTCATTCATTATTGTTATTCCATCAGAAATAACTACTGCTATCACAATCTGCTCTGTTCCTCTTTTCTTGGCTCTGGACTATCCAAACAACACTTAATCATTGTTCTCTGATCCTTAAAAATATAGGGATGTTAAATCGTAAAATACTTTTGATGTATCCATTTCTAGCTTTCTGAATATAGCTCATAATAAGATCCGCACTTCTGAGGAGGATGCACTCATCGCAACTCAATGAGAAATATTCACTAGAAAACATGCTTCTAGACCTTGAGAAGCTTCACATGATAGAAGATCAGAACGGCAAATTCACCGAAGTGAGGGAACAAGGAAGCAGAAGGACATATTAGAGGCTCTGGATAAAATATCGTGGTGGTAAAAGGCGGGAGATCAGGTTGTATAGCATCAACATCTTAAAAAACTTTAATTTATTTTTATATCTTTATTTTTTGGCGTTTTCTAAAAATATTCTATATTTTTTACTGAGTTTTTTACAATATCCAGTAAAAGAAACATTTATTCATGAGCTATTAATATAGATAACTATGAATAAAACATTTTTTATAGTTTACTTATAGAAAAATCCAAAATCTTGAGAATTGTAATTGCAAATTATAATTTATAAATGTTTAAATATGATAAAAAGTACATAGATCATTATGACAAAAATTAAAAATATAGATGTTTATGAATTAGGGCAAGAAAAAGGTAGTGCTACATGGGCTTCCACAATGATACTTGTAAAGATTACAACAGACGACGGATATGTTGGATATGGTGAAGCAGTTCCAACATTGAGGGTATTGCCAGTGATTGAGTCCATTAAAGAGATATCGAGAGTATATATTGGGAAAGATCCATTCAACGTAGAAAAGAACAGGAGAGAGTGGTACAAGCACGATTTTTACAATGCACAATCTTTTGAATCCACAACTGCATTAAGTGCAGTTGACATTGCAAGCTGGGACATAATAGGCAAAATACTAAAAACGCCAGTATATAAGATTCTCGGTGGAGAATACAGAAACAGGATCAGAGCGTATGCAAATGGCTGGTATGACAACTGTGTAACGCCTGAACAATTTGCTGCAAAAGCGAAAGAATGGACATCTAAAGGATATACAGCATTGAAATTTGATCCTTTTGGATCTTACTTTGACTACATTGATGAAAAGGGCTTGGCAGAGTCAGAAGCTAGAGTGAAGGCAGTCAGGGATGCTGTTGGCGATAAAATAGAGCTTTTGATCGAACATCATGGCAGGTTCAATGTTAATTCGGCAATAATGGTTGCAAAAAAACTGGAACCACTGAATATACTGTTTGCAGAAGAGCCAGTTCATCCTGAAGATCTTGAAGGCCTAAAAAAATACAGGAATGCTACTTCTTTGAAAGTTGCGCTCGGAGAAAGAATAATAAATAAGGTTCAGGCACTGCAATATATGAAAGAGAATGTGGTCGATTTTCTGCAGCTGGATATCACGAATTCTGGGGGAGTAACAGAGGCTAAGAAGATAGTGGGCATGGCTGAAGCATTCGGCATAGAAATGGCATTTCACAATGCTTTTGGGCCGGTACAGAATGCGGTAACATTGCAGATGGATGCATCGATACCCCTATTTTTAGTGCAAGAATCTTTCTATGATGTTTTTCCACAGTGGAAAAGAGACCTGATATTTAACAGCACACCTGTAGAAAACGGGCACTTTTCTCTGCCATCGAGACCTGGAATCGGAGTTGATATAAACGAGAAAATAATAGAAAAGTACAGTGTTAAAGGCCAGGAATACTTCAACCCAGAAGAACCCGTATGGGTCGTAAATGGAACATGGCTCAATAAGTCCAATCTATAACTGTTTTTATTTCTCCTTCTTGCTTTTTAGCTATTGCAGCTAATGAATTTTCAGGCTTGAACTTATCAGTGATAAGAGTATTGAGCAGAGATCCATACTCTGCGTTCCAGAGCTCTATATATTTTGCAGCATCTTCAAAATGAGTTTTTATGGCATTTACACTGCCAAATAGAAGTATATTATTTTCGACAATATATGTGATCATCTCTCCCGTGATAGGGTATGAAGTGCCACTGGTAGTGCCAAAAAATGTGACTGCACTATTTTTTTTCAATTTGCCAAGCAGCGGAAACACTGCGGAAGGAACCCCGCTAGTGTCCAGCAGCACGTCCAGATCCGGTAAAGTCCCAAGGTATTTTTCAGAGTCAACGTACTCTACTTCAATCCTGTCCAGAAAGTTCATTTCCAGCTTGGTTGCCTCTCTCCTGTTTATAACAGATACATTAAATCCAATGGTTTTGAATAGAATGGCAGTTAACAAGCCGGTTGCGCCAGTGCCTATAACCGCTGCGTTTCGACAGTGATATGTGTAATCTTTACAGTTCCAGATGCTACGTTTTTGCAGGGCCTGAATCTCATCAACCGCTTTGATCATATTTGTAAGCGGTTCAATTAAAACAGCAGTATCTCTGATATAATCTGGAACTTTTACAAGATTTATTTCATCATCTGTGAATTCTTCTCTCATAAATCCGTGCAATCCACGTATTCCTGCCTCTGTAAACTCTCCAGTCTCACAAAAATCCTGCCTGCCATTAAGGCAATTCGAGCATTTGCCACACCCTCTTCTCACAATCGGAACTACCAGATCACCTCTCTTTAATATTTTACTTGATCCCGGATCTTTCACAGTGCCCAGAGCTTCGTGGCCTAGTATCAGATATTCTGAATTTGCAGGAGCTCTAGCAAATTTAATTTTGTCAGTCACAATTCCTCTATCAGTTCCACATATTCCATTATACAGTGTTTTCACTACCACTTTACCATTTTCTATCTGATTTTCTGGCAGATCTTTAACATAGACACCCTCTTTGCCAGGATATACTATTATAGCTTTCATTCGATCACCCCAATAACTCTTGCAGGGGCTCCGTCACCATCTTTTACGAGCAGCGGTAAACAGAGCACGTAAAATTTTTTGTCAATAAGCTCTTTAATGTTATTCGATAGGTTTTCTATGATCACAATATTATTGGATAATAGTGTTTTATGAACTATTCCATTGCTAGAAAGTGGTGATTCAACGCTCGGAGAGTCTATGCCTACTGCTTTTGCTTTATAACTTGCAAGTTTTCTGGTGGCATCAACAGTAAAATATGAAAATTCTTGCATTTTCCAGCCTGTTTTCCACAATTCGCTAGTGCCAGTATAAAAAAGCGCAATCTTATCTTTTACAGAGTCATTAATATCCTCCTCTTCAATTTCTTTTTTACCGGCAACGTTTATGACCACTCCTTCACCAGAATAGGCCAAGAGATCAAGTTCATTGACATGCTTTCCATTTTCCAGAAAATGAGCGGGTGCATCTACATGTGTGCCTGTATGAGTCCCCATCTGCAGTTTTTTAATATTCACGCCGTTTTTAGATATTGATTTATAAATTTCTATTTTTGGTTCTGGATCTCCAGGATAATAGGGCATATTGTTTTCGATAGTATGGCTAAGTTCAATTACTTTTTTGAAATTCATAATAAAACAGAAACATTCATGATATAAGTATATTTTCATAGAAATTCTAGTGTGTTAACTAATTATTTTATTGCAAAGCAAAATATTTAATCGAGGTGTTTGATACCATATGACCAATAGAAACTAGAAGAGATCAACGAAGAGGCAAGATAAAACATAACAGTAATAATTGATTCATCATGGTTCAAAATCACAGAACGAAGTGATTGGTTGTCCAATAAATGGAATGAAAATAGGAAAGATTGTATAAAGATCCACGTAGCCATAGATAAGGA
>JAVRLB010000014.1:0-22251 GCA_031961865.1 Thermoplasmatota archaeon
ATTTTAGAAAAAATGTTCATGAGCATTTGACCAGAATCAATTACTATAGTCTGGCCAGTAATGTTCTCAGATTCTATCAGAAACAGAACCGCTTGAGCGATCTCTTCAGGCTTTATAATTTTATTTGTGAGAGTATATTTTCTAACATATTCTTCTTCTGAGATGTTTAGTAGATCAAGTAAGCTGTCTCCCATCTTAGTTTTAACCACGCTGGGAGCTACGGCATTTACTCTGATTCTTCTCGGTGCAAGCTCAACTGCAAGGTATTCTGTAAGTTCTATAATGGCAGATTTTGTGATACCGTAAATTGAGAGAAAGCTCATAGGCTTTACGCCTGCAATTGAAGAGATATTTATTATAACTCCATCTTCACTTATAATCTTTCCAAACTCTTGAGAACAGTAAATATTAGCCATCAAGTTTGTAGATATTGTCTTTTCGAGCAGGCGATCATCACTTTCCAGAAACGGCATAGCTATGCTTATTCCAGCATTATTGACAAGTATGTCACATTTACCAAATTTAGCCAATGTTTCATTTAAAATTTTTAGGCATCCATCTCTGCTTGATACGTCTGCCTGTACCATTATGCCTGAAGACAGATCTTTTATCATATTTAGAGTTTCATTGCCATCATCAATTCTCTTTTTGACATTTACGACCACGTTTGCTTTCTGTTTAGCCAGTGCAATGGCAATCGCTCTACCTATACCTCGCCCAGAGCCGGTAACCACTGCCACTTTACCATCTAGATTATACATACACAAAACAAATTATTAATCATTTATAAACTTTTCTTGGCACTACCACAATAACTTTTTTTAGTTAAACTTATTATAAGAGCTAAGATGTTCGAAAAGCTAGACCCCAGAATATTGGAAATACTGAAAGAAGAAGGAATAAGAGAACCTACACAACCTCAAAAAGAGGTTTTTGAGAGCATATTAAAGGGCACTAACGTGCTTTTGATCGCACCTACGGGCACTGGTAAAACTGAGGCTGCATTATTGCCAATACTGGATAAGATGATTCACAACAAATTTGCTCCGATCTCATGTATCTATATTACTCCTTTAAGGGCTCTTAACAGAGACCTTAACGAGCGATTTGAAGTCTATTCTAAAAAATTGGAACTTAACATAGCAGTGAGGCATGGCGATACCTCACAGACAGAGCGGAAAAAGCAGAGTGATAATCCACCACAATTATTGATCACCACTCCTGAAACCCTGCAAATACTGTTTACAGCGCCAAAGATCAGAAATGCGCTCAAGAATGTCAAGTATGTGATCATAGACGAAGTGCATGAGCTGATGCAGGACGAACGAGGAGCACAGCTAACAATAGCGTTAGAGCGGTTAAGTTCTATAGCAGGAGAGTTTCAGAGAATAGGGCTTTCTGCTACAGTAGGCAACAAAGAAGAGCTGGCAAAATGCATAGCTGGAGACCGGCAAATAGAGGTAAAAGAGGTAGCGATACCAAAAAGCACAGATATTGCACTTTACTCCTACAATCACATGCATGCAAAAGAGTCTGAAATAATGGGCTGTGATACTGATTATGGATCGATATTGATCGAGATTTTAGATCTGGTAAAGCAGCATAATGTATCTTTGATATTTGTGAACACCAGAACCACGGCTGAAGACATTGCTATGCGCTATGCACAGTTAGAAAGTAACATTCCGATCAGCGTGCACCATGGCTCTTTGTCGCAGGAGGTAAGAACTGCGAACGAAGAAAAGCTCAAGGCAGGAGAGCTAAAAGCTCTGATTTGTACTTCTTCGCTGGAACTGGGCATAGATGTTGGAAAAGTGGATTTTGTAGTGCAGTACAATTCTCCGAGAGAAGTATACAGGTTAATACAGAGAGTAGGCAGATCTGGGCACACTCTAAAAGGCATATCGAAGGGATTGATAATCTCTGAGAGCCCCATAGAGTTAGAAGAGGGTATGAGCATTATACATCTTGCCAAAAATGGGTTTATAGAAAATCTCACAATACGCAAAAACCCGATTGTGGTTCTTGCAAACCAGATTGTTTCTACTGCTTACTCTGAAAAGAGAGTAAGTGTAAAAGAGTACTATGCAATGATACATAGAACCTACATTTTCAAAGATCTGAGCTTTGAAAAGTATCTGAGCCTTTTAGATTTTTTGAATCGTCTGCATCTTATCTGGATGGACAGCGATAATTTTGGCACCACGAGAAAGGCATTAAACTATTTTTATCAGAACATATCACTAATTCCTGATGAAAAAAGCTATGCAGTAATTGACATTTCATCGTCTCGATTTATGGGCATTCTTGATGAGCGCTTTGTAGCCAGCGAGCTGGAAATAGGAAAAACGTTTGTTATGAAAGGTATGACCTGGAGGGTTGTAGATATAAAAGAGTCCAAGATCCTGGTTGAAGGCATAAAAGAGATTAGCATACCACCACTATGGGTAGGTGAAGAAATACCGGTGCCGTTCGAAGTGGCAATGACTGTTGCAGAGCTTAGAGATTCAGGCAAGATCCTGAATTTTGTAGCTGAGTCAGCGCGTCAAAAAATAGAAGAGTGGTGGAGCATTGTGCCTGCAAAAAATAAAAAGATCACTATTGAGAAAAAAGGAAATATCATTGTGATCGAAGATTATTTTGGAACAAAAGTAAATTTGACGCTGGCAGAGCTTATATCTTCGCTATTAGCTCAGAAGATCGGAGAAAGCGTAAATATCAGCTATTCCCCATATCATATTTCTTTTGAAACAGATTCTGTAATTGAAGAAAGTGATATATCTGATATAATTCAGAGCTTGAAGCTGGATTATATAGAGATACTGCTGAAAAAGAGCATTTTAAACTCTCGCTTTTTCAAGCTCTCATTTTATTATGTTGCAAAGAAATTCGGGATAATATCTAAAAACTCGGATTTCAGGGCTATCAGACTTGAAAAGCTTATAGAGCTGTACAGGGAAACAGTACTGTATGAAGAGACTGTAAACAAGGTATTTGCAGACTATCTAGATCTGGAGAATACCATGAAAATATTAAAAATGTTTCAAGATCAAACACTGAAAATAGATATTGTGAAATTTAGCAAGGCTGCAGAGCTGGTAATGGGCAGGTACTCAGAAAACTTTGCACCAATAAGGCTTACTAAGGCAATAATCGAGAAGGTTAGAGACCGGCTGTATAATGAACAGGTAACAATGTACTGTATGAGCTGTCACAGATCTTATACTACAAAGGTCAAGGATATAGAGCATATCATATGTCCATACTGTTCAAGTGTCAAGGTAACAATGTTTCAGAGATATGAGCTGGAAAAGCGGGCACTGTTCAAAAAAGAGAATCTTAGCAAGGAAGAAGAATCAGAGATAAGAAGGTTTATGGAAATATCACAGCTTTTAAGAGTGTACAAGAAAATTGGTGCAATGACACTTGTAGCACATGGTGTGGGGCTGGAAACTGCACGCAGAATATTAAAAACGTACAGTGATGATGAGCTCACGCTTATCAAGCATATTTTAGAGGCAGAGATTCAATACGCTAAAAACAGAAGATTCTGGGCCAACTAAAAGTGTCTATGTTTTATTTGTTTTCCTCTTTACACCTTTATATATTTTTATTTTATTGTGTTTTACATGTACATAATTGCCTTTTAACCTTGCTTCAGAGCCGTACAAAATATTAAAAAACTGTTCTATCCATATCTTGCGTACCTCTTCTATCTTCTCACTTTCAATTTTATCAGCCAGTTTATTCAGCTGATCTGTACCCGCCAGGCTCCTCAATAGCTCAGCATCCAGAATCATTGATTTTTGAGCCGGATGTACAAGATAGTACGCTATAAACGCCCCGGCCACAAATCCAGATACATGCGCAAGATGTGCAACACCGTTATTTTCAAATATGGCAGTTGCCAGAAACTCGATGGCTGCATAAAACAAAACTGCATATTTAACCTTGATCTTGGGCATGAATATGATTCCTAACAGCATCGGTATCTCATCATTAGGATAAAGCACTAGAAAAGAGCCCATTATTCCAAATATTGCTCCAGAAGCGCCTAACAGATAGCTCTGTGTGCTGAAATATATGAGCGAAAATATCAGCTCTGCGATTATTCCGCTTGAAAGATACAGAATCAGAAAATTTCTGCTTTTTACACGTTCTTCAAATGGTGCGCCTATCAAAAATAAAATTACCATATTAGCAATGATCTGCCCATAATTCAACTGTGTAAATATGCCGGTGATCAAAGACAATGATAAAAAATGGGAGGTGTTGAGAGATAGAGAATATAACAGATTAAAATAGTAAGCCGGATCTAAGAGCTGAATTATTGCGTCTGCAAAAAATAATGCGGTATTTAATAAAATGATTAGAAACAGGGCATATCTATCTGTATAATATGAATAAAAAAGGATTATGAGTATCAAAAATAAAATAAGATAAAACGCAAATATATTTTCACGCTCCGAACTTTTCAGATCGGTCGCTAAGGTTCAGCAATATGTTCATTAACTGTATTCCTCTAATATTTAATGCTCCGGTCATTACAGCTATCTCATCAAACTCTTTTACCGAATCTCTTCTTATGCCATGCCCGAATATCAGCAACGGCACCGGATCTCCACTGTGATCCTTTACGCTGCATGGTGTAGAATGGTCTCCAGTAATAGCCAGAACCGTGTCTTTATCAATATGAGCTCTGAGATATGCCAGCGCTATATCTATTCTTTCTATAACCTCTTTCTTTTTGTTCGCGTTGCCATCATGGCCCGCAACATCCGGTGCTTTTAAATTTACAAGTACAAAATCATGATCTTTTAAAGCGTTAACTGCAGTTTCAATCTTGCTCTGAAAATTAGAGTTCAGTCCACCCGTTGCGCCCTCTGCTTTGATTGGCGTTATGCCTGCAAGTTTGCATATTCCCGCAATCAAGGGTATTCCTACCACGCAGGCGCTTTTTAAATTGTATTTTTTCTCAAATGACTCGAGATTGGGAACCATTCCTGGTCCACGTGGTAATATTATGTTAGCCGGCAATTTTTGAGCTTGTGCTCGCATTTTGTTTACAGGCTGCTCTTTTAATATCTGATAAGATTTTTCAATGTACATGTTCAGCAATCTGGCTGTTTTTTCAGCCTCAGCACTTTTTGCAGTAACGGTTCTTATCTTTAATCCTGCTTCATGAGGATCTGCATCTGTAATATTGGCACTCAGACCAGGTCCGCGCATTACCAGCGCGGCACGATGCTCAACACCTTCTTTCACTATAAACTCAATATCTTCTATTTTTATGTTTATTGCTCTTGCCAGCTCGGCAGTACCTTCTTCTATTCTTCCTGCCCTGCGATCTATCACGTTTTGATGCTCATCAACAGTTGCAAAATTGGCTCTGAACGCTAAATCTCCAGGTTTAAGATCCATTCCCAGCCCTAACGCTTCAAATGGGCCTCTTCCTGGATATACTTTATAAGGATCATAACCCAGTATAGCCAGATGCGCGGTATCGCTTCCCGCTCTTATTCCGCTATCTATGGGATCCATCTGTCCCGTAATCCCATTTTTTGCAAAAAAGTTTAAGTTCTCTTTGTTTGCTGCCTGCAAAGGAGTTTTCCAATTCAGTTCTTCTACTGGGCGATCTCCTACACCGTCCAGGATAATTAACATTATTTTTTTCATGATCTCTTACCCTATTAAATGAATACTATATAATATATATACAATTATTGTACTTATACTTATTTGTAAAAAGTTGACCTGCCCCTTTGTCAAAAGATGTCTGTTTTCAAATACTGCTCCTAAAACACTGTCAATCTGGCACCCTACAAAACCAATTATTGTAGAGATGATTATAAAAAAATAATCGTTTAACTTCCATATTCCCGCAACATAAAATAATACAAATCCGAGTATGGACACTATTGCTGCTCCCGCTAGAGCCCATGCCTCTCCGTAAAGTGATATTCCTCCATTAACACCGGGTCTTACCCTCTTTAAGTTAGTTATTAAGTACGCGTTCGGAGAACTTACTCCAAACTCGCTGGCAACAGTATCTGATGTTGCTGCGCTCAGGCTTGTTATGTACAGTAATGAGCCTGTAAATAATGAAAGAGGAACTAATGCAATGATCATCGGCACTAGCCCGTTTGCAAACACGGACCTGAACCCGCGCTCTCCCGACTTACCTTCAGCCACCCCGTGCCTCTTTTTCAGATTGAATTTGTATATTGTTGCCGCATATGAAAGCAACACAAACAAAACCAATAATATGAGCCAGTAGATCGACCCGAATATTCCCACAATAAGCCCCATTATAACACTTAAAATAGCACCTGCTAGATTCAGGATCTTATAGTAGTAAGATAGAGAACCAAGCAATATTACCAGTATTGCAATTAATATTGCCTCAAATGGTGTGGGAACTATCATCTTTTCTTATAAAGATAAATTGCATATAATCTTTTCTTTTAAAATTTCAGCTCTTTCAACCCGCTACTCTTATTATACTCTCTTTTAAACACTGTTTCCCTGGTTTTAACAATATAGAGTTCCAATAAAGGATCAACTATTCCAGTAAACAGATGCCCACCAATCAGCCGATGATCCGGCCCTGCTAAAGCAACATGTATATGCAGTTTTGGATCTGTGGCTGCTATAGTGCCATGAAACGATACAAGTTCATGGTTCTGCTCATATTTTTCCTTGATATATTCAGTGCCGTTAAAATAGCCAATCTCAAAGTTTTTAAGCATTCCTATTCCACTCACAATAACTGCGCCTTTGATTTTGTATATATCCGCAATTTTTTCGATGCTTGCAAATACTTCTTCTTCTCTGTCCAGTTTTACAAATATATCATTATTTTCGATGTTATATATCATTTTATCTCACCTCAAAAATACATATCTTATCGGAACACGCTTTTTAAAGCCTGTCCAATACGGGCAAACAGAACATTTGTATCCGATCGTCACCTCTGTTTGATCGAGGGTCGTGTTCATTATTTTGCGCATATTAGAGCCACATACCGGACACTTACTGTTCACGTTCCAGTTTTGATCGGTTTCTTTGTAATGTATATGCACTGTGATCTTCTTTTTCTTTAATATTATTCTTCTAAATCTCTTGTAATCTAATCTATATTCATCATTGCCTTCATTTAACTCTTTCAATACCAAACTCAAAAATTTAGTTTGTGAGTTTATTATGCCCAGTCTCTTTATTATCTTGTTAGCCACGTATATGACCAGCTTTTCATTAGGGATCTTATAGCTCATTATTGTGGTATAAGATAAAAACAGATATATAAACATAATGCTGTCTTTCCAGCGATCAAGATAAATTATTTATAATGAATGATCTTCTACACTCAAGATCCAAAAATGTCGATAATAACAAGAAGGTTCAGAAATATAGTTTCGCTATTTTTAATAGTCTCTGTATTCATAGTTTTAGTAGTAAACCTGCTGGCTCTATGGATCACTCCTCTGTTTTTAGCAGGATCTTTTTCACAGTTGCAGCTGCCTATTTTCATCATTTTTCCAGTACCAATCTTGCTTTTTTATATCACTTCTACTGCCGTGATGGTCTGGTTCTTTATATTAATCGCCCTCATCACCATTTCAGTGCTGTTTTTGATTATCCGGGACCTGAAAAAATATGTTAAGACTATAAAGAATAATCCTCTGGATCCAAATAGCAGGTTGCAGAGATTTGCTGAACTTTTTGCAATATCCATATTTTTCGGATACTTTGTTTACATAATTGCAGGATTGGTAGGTGCTCCTGTCGTTGTGCCAATCTCCAGCTCAATGCCTGACTGGGAATATTATCTCTCGCTTGCCAATGCAGGGTTATATGAAGAATTAATATCAAGAGTGCTTTTGCTGGGTGTTCCTTTATTCATTATATATCTTGTAAAAAATAAGATCACTAGCAAAAACTGGTACCGCTTTTTTGTGGGTGGTAAAATAGAGTTCAATGCCGCTTCTATAACATTTTTAATTATCTCATCCCTGTTTTTCGGCATTGCGCATATTCCTTCTTGGGATTATACTAAATTTCCGGGTGCGTTTATAGCAGGGCTGATAATGGGATACTTATTCTTGAGGTTTGGACTGTACGCTTCGGTATCTTTTCATTTTTTAACTGATTACATGTCCACTATAAATGTTATGTATCCCAGTTTTACAGGCTCTTATATGAATTTGCTATCTGTATTCATAGTGTTCTGGTTTATAGCCGGCTGCGTTTTGGCAGTATTATATAGCATTGAGCTTTTAAAGGTTGTCAAGAACCGGCAAACGCATAAAAAGGTAACCCCTGTGCGTGTGACTGATCTACGATTTCATAACATTAAATGCCCTTACTGTGGAAATGAAAGCTTTGAGTATGAGCCTGACGGATCGCTAAAGTGCCTGAGATGTGGCACTAAAATACCTAAAAAGTAGGTTATCTCGAGAACCCATAATGAAAACATACAAGCAAAGTTAAAATATAGTAATCGCATACTCAATTATTCAGAAAATGAAAAGGTGATGTGTATGTTAGAAAATAATGAAAAAGATACAGTAATGAAAGAGTATTATGGCGATAATATAATTACAGCATTAATTAGTGTGAAGGTAGATACAAAAAATGTGGAAAACATTGCCTTAAAGTTATTGAATTATTCAAACATAGAAGATATCTTTTTAGTTACTGGAGACTCTGATCTAGTTTTGAAGATCAAGTTCTTGACCTATGATGATCTAAAAAAGTTTATAGTTAATACTCTTGGCAATTTGGAAGGTATTCAGGATACTTCAACAATGATGGTGGTCACTTCATACAAAGAGCGTGGCATTGTCAACGCACGCTTTAAGGGATTATAGAGGTGATTGAAATGGATAATACGGAGGATGAAAAAAGAGAGATAATAGCACTTTTAGATGATTTATCAGGAGATCCGTCTCTGCCAAGAAATATAAAAAAAGGTGCAATCGAGATAAAAAATAAATTATTATCAAAAAATGAAGCTTTAGATGTGAAAATTGCAGGAGCTATTTTTATATTGGAAGATCTGTTAAATGATCCAAACATACCGGTGCATGGAAGAACGGCAGTGTACACAATTATAGGCAAGCTAGAAAAGTTATCAAATGATATCTCTATAAAGTGATTAGCTTATAACAATCTCTAACATAGATCAGAGCTATTAAGAATACAGTGCCGTAAAACATGAATGGCAATACAAGATAAAAGCCAGACATGGGAACTACCTGCTCTACCGAAAATATAAACAATGTTATTAAAATCAAGAACGAAGCGATTGACAATTTAATGACTGTGAAATAATTCCATAATTTTATCTTCAGGTCCTTTTTTAGTGTATAGAGAAAAATAGGTACCAGCATAATGCCCAGTATCGCTATGAATATTATTAAACGGTAAGAAACTGTTGTTAAAAATAAATATTTAAAAATAAATATGCTCAAAATTAAGTCAATATAATCAAAGACTATTAAAAATTTAAAGTTTACCATAGCTAAGCTACATTTTCAAATTCATCCTGTAACTCCAACATTACTTCTGAAAGTACTTGTTCAAATGTAGAATCTTTATAAACTCTCAATCCGCCCATATCAGTTTGTAATTTTGCAACTATGGTATTTCCATCTTTCTGAAACTCTATTTTACATAAAAGCTCTTCCATATATACACCTTAAAAAAAGAGCATACAATCCTGTTATTTTAATTTTTCGACAGTCTGAGGTTGTCAAATCTCCGTTGATAAAAATAAGATCTTGAGCAACAAAAACATGAAATATATACACTTTGCACTATATATGTCACTTAAATTTGAGCTATTTTATACTGCGCTTAACCAATTTAACAAAAATTAGTCAGTAAACAAATCTGAGCTTATAAGAGAAATAACAACGATATCAATGATACAGATATAGAGTTAGTACAGAGACTAGTTGTTAGATTTACTGAACCCGTGTGTAAAGAGTGAAAAATTGAAAGAAGTATCAGAAAATGAGCGAAAAATATTTTATAGCACTGCAACAAAAAAATTAAGCAATATTTATATAAGATCGCGCCATTTCGTGTTTAGTGAATGATCTAAAAGTAATTTATGATCCTGAAACTGCAAAACTTTTGATGGACGAAACCAGGCAGGAGATCTTGAAACTCTTAAAAATCAAAGCATTATCAATCAAAGATATAGCATCTATTCTGGATAAAGATTTTTCAACCATTTACAGGCATATTAAAAAACTAGAAAAAGAAAATATTGTTATGATAGCAGGATCCAGAAAAAATAGAACTGGAGAAGAGAAAATATATAAAAGAACATATTCTACATATGTACTTTCTCCAGAGCTATTTTTATCAGATCACAGTGTGTTAGTAGATGAGAAAAAAAGCAGGTTCAATCTGATCAAGCGTGCGTTAGAAGAAACAGGATTTAAAATTGAAAATGATGAACAGTTTGAAACCCTGTTTTTCAAGTTAGAAAGTACTGTTATTAAAGAGATAGAAAAGCTGAATAGTGATTTAGATTTAAATACACTTAACAATCTTGAAACCATCCTGTTTATAAAACTTGCCACGCTGGACGAGTTTCAATATATGCGAAATTTAATTGTAAAAAAGTGAATACTAATAAAAATTCGCATCGATATATGTCCAGTTCACCTGAAACAAATAGACCCACTGTGACGAGGTTGTAGAATTATAATAATAAATTTGCTGAAATGGAGGATCGAAAAACTTAGCGAATCCAGCTTTGCCCATCTGAACTGGCGGAGCGTATGGATTATCTGCATATTTGTAACCGTACACGCCATTATTATACATGTCAGAATCGATAAGTATGTACAGGATCGGATTATAAGTGTGGTTTAGCCCTTCTAACTCATAATAAGTTTGCTGCCATGACGTTGCGTTCCAGAGAATATTGTCATATTCAAAACTGGAGTTAAACCCCAGAGATTCTAAATATACCCCATCTATAAAATCAGTTGCCACACTATAAGTTGAATAATTTTTACTGCCATTATTTTGAAGCCATATTATAGCGCTCATTGTTGCAGAAGATATGTACTGAGGAGCCTCAATCTGTTCAGCATTGCTTATAACTGGATAAGTCATCACTGCGCTCATCATTATTATTATGGAAAAGAATGAAATTATTATTATTCTTGCATCTTTTTTACGATCTCTAGTCTCGGTCATAATATAGTGTGGTTTATTTAATGCCACAGTGGAAACTTCAAAGTTAGAAGTTATGCCACCTGTTATAGTTCTTGTCATTATTTTCTCGATATGCTTTATATTTACAATATTTGCTTTTGTGATCGTTTTCAATTCTTCTCTCGTATAATTATAAAGTACCATAAGTCCTATTGCAGCCACAATTGAAAGAGGCTCAAATATATATTCAAGATACCGGTACGGATATAATACAGTATTGAAAGTGAACAGAGAAACTAGCAATCCGAGTATCAAAAATAAAAACCAGCCAGTAACAAAAATATATGCTTTACTATACTTGTACAGGTTTCTGACTCCCACTCCTATGAACCCCAGAGTAAGGATGAATGGTACTGAATAGATTATGGTAGTTATTGAGATTTTAGGACCATTGACGCCAATAATCACACCAAATATCGCGATAATTAATAAGATTGTTATCGTTGCCACAAAAAAATGATAATCTTTTATTTTTAAAATATACTTATCAAATTGAATGTTTAAACGTTTAATATAGTTTGTAAACATGAATAACAGGTACAGAGCAATGTAAAACAGTACCACTACCATGTACCATGGCAGATATCCGTGCACTGCACCGCTAATAAACCCTTCCATTGTCGGGCTTCTTATAACCCAGTACATAAATGTTGCAGCTGAAAATAGAACAAGATAGCTTATTTCATATTTGAAATTCAAATACTCTTTAGACCTCAATCTGGTCCAGAACATTATTCCCAAAACAGAGATAATGTACATAAATGTAGAAATGTGATGCGAGAGTATCAGTGATCCTGATGAAAGTATCAATAACACATAGTATTTTTTGTTTTCACGGGCATAGATAAAAAATAAGATTGATAAAAGAAGAAACACATGGCCTACCACCAATAGTCCTACCATGGACGTTTCGAAAATATCAATAGGATTAATTGCCAGAAACAGTGCAGATAATAGTGCAATCGTATTCGAGCCTGTCAATTTTCTAGCTATAAAATATAATATTGGCACTGTCAATCCTCCAAGTATAGGAGGAATGTGCAATAATAAAAAATGGACATTTATGCCAGTGGTAAAATGAATCAAGTCTATGATCCAGTAGAACATTGGAAAGTTACCATACCCCGAAGTGCCCCAAGGAGACGGAATAGGCCCAAAAATATTGTTTGAGCTGATAAACGCAGTAGTTACTGCATAATATACTCCAAAGTCTTCGCTCCAGATCGGATATATAAGAGAGGGTATAGACCTTAGAAAAATGCCCAGTAACGTGATCAAAACCAGGCTTATTCCTATTTTTAAACGTCTGTTTTTTACCTTCTTTTTTATCTCAACCATACTTTCTTATCCTTTCAAGAGCATCTATTAATAGTTTTATATTTTTATCAAGCTTGTTTGAGTTAATAAAGTCTAAAGCTATATTAAAATTTAGCAGATCATCAAGATTTTCATGCATATCGCAGCCTATCGAAATAGGGATCCTGTAGTCTCTGATCTTTTCAAACCATTCTACAGACAGTTCAAAATAGTATTTTCCATATTTCATATAATTCGTGTTAGTATTTAGCTCTATAAACATATTTTTAGATTCAAACATGGCCAATATAGCTTCCATCTCGGATCTTGAAAAATTTTTGCTGAGATTATTATGTGCCAGTCCTGCAAATACACCGATCTTATCAACAAGTTCAGGCAACTGCCATAACGGTAATCCGCCCTCATTTTCATTCTGAACATGTTCAAACAGCACGTAATCTAATTGCCTCAACAGTTCAAAATCCAGGTTTTTAAAATCGGTTCTTGGCGTAAAGTCAATCTCAACACCCGCATACAAGTTTATCTCTGCTCTGTTAATCTCTTTTAATCTGTTAATTTCATCAATATATTTTTTTAAAGAACCGTTATTAATTGAGTTTACTTTAGAGGTAAGATAATGATCTGATATTCCCAGATATTTTAACCTGTTTCTGACCGCATAATCTACAATTTCAGCAATGGTATAAGAGCCGTCTGACCATGATGAATGATTGTGCAGGTTTATCATTAAACATTCCCTAACCTACTTTTTCCCATTCTTCCAGCTTTTGTACTGCCGACAATGTAGATCCTCTCTGTATCTCTTCCCTGATTCTGTTTTCTCTCTCAAACACGTCCACAGCCCTGTTTGTAATCTCGATCAATTCTTCTTTCGGAATTATCACTATTCCAGACTCATCAGCCATGACCCAGTCTCCAGTCTTGATCTTCTTTCCTTCAATATTCAGCTCTATGCCAATCTCTCCAAATCCTTTGGGCTCTCCTGCATTGGGTACCAGTTTTTTTGCAAATATTGGATAATGTACCTCTCTTATCGCATCTACATCTCTTACTGCACCGTACACTATCACTCCTGCCAGCTTTTTAGTATACGCACTCCATGTTGCTAGTTCTCCCCACACTGCTGTGGGCCCATTATCCACATCTATAAACAGTATCTCACCTTCATTTGCACGGTCTATAGCCTCAACAGGCTTGGCCCAATCTCCGTCCATTGTCTTTACAGTTAGTACTGCACCGACAATCTTAGAGCCTGGACAAAGAGATATAAACTGTCCAATTGCTCCTTTTCTATGCATTGCATCACTGATATTGGATGTAGATACTTTCATAAGCGCCTCTTTGATCTGTCCCGTACTGTATTTTTTGTATAAGTCTGTCTCTATCGGTGTTAATGTTTCTATACTCTTCTTTATTTTTCTGGTTTCTGCCTCAACATCCGGAGCCTTAATTATGCCGCCACCAACTATGATGATCGAAGCCCCGTTTTTTATCATCTCCGGAGCAGTTTCTGAGTTCAAGCCTCCTGCAACAGCAATCGGAAGCCTTGTAATTGCATATATTTTCTTTAGCTTTTCTACAGGATTCATGCCTATCATCTGCTGATCCACGCCCACATGAATGCACAGATATTCAGCGCCCAGCTTTTCTACACTTTTAATTTTCTCTTCCAGATTTTCAACATTCATCAAATCTACCATTATTTTAGAACCGTATTTTTGAGCTGCTTTTACACCTTCGGCAATAGTAGAGTCATCTGCCACACCCAAAATTACCACAATATCAGCTCCGCTCTTTGCCGCTATTTCAGCTTCTGCACTGCCAACATCCATCGTTTTCATGTCCGCTATAACCATGTGCTTGGGAAACATCTTTTTAATGGTTCTGACTGCGTTCATGCCTTCACTTTTGATGAGCGGCGTGCCTACTTCAATCCAGTCTGCGCCTCCGGCCACTGCCTCTTTCGCAATCTGCGTAGCCCGGTCCAATATTGTCAAGTCCAGTGCAACTTGTAATAATGCCATGATAAACACATATACATTCTCTCTTATTTACTTTTTTTTATTTTTTCAAGATACTTGACCATATAATATAAAGTGCTGTTATATGGCAAGGTTATATTGTGCTGTTTTCCTTCATCTATAAACACCCTGTTAATATGATCAATTTCTGTCAAAGACCCTCTTTTTAAGTCCTGTGCCATGCTCGAATAGTTGCCTGCTGTATTTTTTATAACCTCTTCTGTAAGGTTCAGTAAATCTACATTAATTCCTTTTAATTTTAAAACCGCACTGCATTCTTTTGAAGTCTCTCTCAATATCCAGTGCAGATCCTCTTCTGATATTAAAGCTCCATTTTTTACGTACAATATGCCTGTAATAGGATTTATACAAGCATTGATCGCTCCTTTGATCCAGATATCTGTGCTTATATCTGATGAATACTCGGTTTCTAAACCGCAATCATTAAACTGTACCACCAGTTCTTTTGCAAACAGCTCTGCATCTTTGGATATGGCACCGATCTTTGTTAATCCTCGCCCTGTATGCACAATCTTACCATAATCTAAAGAATACGCACCATGCGTTGTGGTCGCAGCTAACAGGCGATTTGATCTGAATCTCCTGATTATCGATATGTTATCCAATCCATTCTGCAAACTTAATAAATATGCATTTTTTATCTTGTCGGCTATAGAGCGCATCACTTTCTCAGTATCAAAAGATTTTACAGTAAGTATGATAAGATCAAATTCTCCCGCTAACTCTTCCACAACAGCCATGTTTCTGGTAACTTTATCGGTCAATCCCTGGATCACAATGCCATCAAGATTAAAGTTTTCTACCAGTTTCCTACGTCCGATAAGCGTTACATCGTTATTTTTTGAAAGATAGCTACCTACCAAACATCCAATAGCGCCAGCTCCAAATACTGCGATCTTCATAGTTTATAAAGATAATAAATTACTATTAAAAAGTATCTGAATAATATAAAAATATGTGTAATTTTATTTTTTAATCATGCTCCTCATGATCATGATGCGCAAACTCTTCTTTATCTTTCCAGCTCTCGTCCACTTCCAGGTTTCCTTTTATATATTCATCCGCAATCTCTTTCATCGTACCTTCAACACCGGTAATCACTTGGATATTATAGCTCTCAAAATAGTCCAATGCTCTCTGCCCCATTCCATATGCTATCAGAATATCTGCGTTTTTCTGCTTTATCAGGTTTGGAAGATCACCGGGACCGTGTGACTCAAATGTATTAGGTATAATCTCATAGTTTACTATCTTTCCGTCTTCTATCTCTACAAACCCGAAATAAGAGGCATGCCCAAAATGCTCTGAAAGCTCGCTGTCAAGCTTGTTACTATTTTTTAATGGCATTGCAATTTTCATAATCTCACCTATATTTAACCTATATTTATATCACTGATAAAAAGCTTTTTAATGCCGGGGCCGGGGATTGAACCCGGGGCCTTCGGATGTCTCAGTCTATTTTTTTTATCTAAAAATACCCTATGAGTCCGACGCTCTACCAAACTGAGCCACCCCGGCATCTAATTATTTGGTTCTGTTGCAGTTTCAGGTGCTATTACTGGTTGCTCAGGCGTCTTTAATAAATTTGATTTTCGAATCTCTATCTTTCGAATCGGATAGATTGTTTTTATTCCGTTTTCAATGTCTGTAACAATAGCATCAGAAATCATATATTTTACAAATTCTGAATAGGTGTTTTTAGACGAATATTCTTTCAATAGCTCTTTGACCCTGTTTCTTATTGCTGTTTTCAATGATGAGTTTATTCTTTTATCTGATACTAATGTTAATTTTATTTGCATAGAAAAACCGTCATTCGTAGATATAGGAAATATTATGTCAATTCTGCTTTTTCGTCTTCGTACCAGTCTTCTTGTATAATCAGGAAGCGTGTCATGACCTATAAAGCTCGTAATAGCCTTGGTTCCTTCAATCTTATCAATCTTAAAAAACAATTTTATGTATGATTTTTTTACGTTGCCAGTTATATCATATAATGTTGTTTCTGTAACTCTTCCAAGCAACTGCTCTGGGGTCTCAGAAGGAGTCTCTCCGATCTCTCTCGATGCAAAAGTTTCTGGAGCAACTATAGTGTACCAGATCTTTGCTTTCCATTTATCTCGAACTTTTTTTGCGGCTGTTCTATCTGCTCTTTTTGTGCTCATTTTTGTATACACCGTCCAAATTTAAAATTTAAAACAAGAATGAAGATATAGTTTATATAATTTTTGTTTTGTGGCTTTTAAAAAAGAAAAAAAAGTTAGAGTATAACCGAGTTACCGTTTAGGGTCACGGTTATGTTCACATTGGCACCGTTCACTGTTATGGTTGCTGGCACTGAAACATATATACCGGCTGGAGTCATGATTATAATGTAATAAGTGCCGTTTGTAACATGGAAGCTTAAGGTACCAGAGCCATATGCAAAATAGAGAAATGCGTGGCTCTGCGAGTTACTGTACAAAAATGCCATCATTGTAGTATTGGACAGCCCGGATACAGACAGGTTAACAGTGTAATATACAGGCACTATAGGATTGTAATCTCCGCCAACTGCTATATATCCAGATGCATTGTAAGGAACAGACATGCTTGAACTATAATCGCTCCAGAAGTTTCCAGACTGTACGGGCTGGTTCATTATGTTACCCGATAACTGATAACCGTTCACTGTATTCACTATGCTGGCAGGCTCGGGTGTAATGTTCCAATTGTTTATGTACACTGCCGGCTGATAGTTATAAATATTCATAGAAGGACTGTATGCAGGAACTGTCACATTAAAGTAATTGTTGTAGATCGTGTTTCCAGAGCTGTAAATCGTAAGTCCAAACTCTCCAATTCCGTTAGTTGTTGCTGAATTTAATGGTACAGGATAGGGCAAAAACACATTTCCCCATATTACGTTGTCAGATCCTCCATAGACCAGCAAAGAGCTGCCCCAATCATAAAAATTATTGTCTGCGATCAGATCACCGGTACTGTTCCATAGCATGATGTTTGCAACTGGAAAATCATCCTGGTAAACTGCATAAACTTCCATAGAGAACCAGCCTGTAACGTAATTTGCATGATATATAGATACATGCGATGTGTTGTACAGCTGAATCTGCAGATAATTGTAATCTGGCAGATTATAAGAACTGGAGACGAGCGATGCAGCAGTGCCAAAGTTGATAAAGAATGTTGGAGGACTGTTAATCGACACGTACACGTTTGTGTTTACTAACAGCAACCCTGAAAATACGGGAAATGCATAGTCATTCAGCTGGCTGAACAGAGGATTTAAAGAACCATACTGATTATTTTCAATAATATACGGATTACTCAGTGTTCCATTTCCGTTAATCGATAATGCTGCAACCTGAGCATTGTCAAAAGCGTAAAGAGGAGTATATATGCCCATTGCCATGTTCTTTACCATGTTCACGTTCAATACCGTAGATTTGCTGAATGTGAAAAAAACAGGATTATAATTGCTCAATAGTAGCTCAGCACTGTAAGTGCCTGAAGGCAGATTATACGAAAAACTGCCTGATGTTTCAATGCCTGCCCATTGTGCTGTTGTAGCATTAAATGTGGATCCAGGGCTAATAAACATAAATGCGTTGGATGGTGTTACAGTTCCCGAAACTTTGATGTTGCCAGATCCTGGCGCCAGTCCCCACAGTGGTGCGAGTATCGAGGGCCCTGTAGTAAGTATTGCTGCCGGATTGATACCGTTCCATGATGAAGATACACCAATGCTGGTCTCGCCAGTATCAGTGCCAAAATTATATGCGGACGGTACTGCAGTGTATCCGGTAGATGACAGGTAATTAAGCTGCATTGTGGCATTAATGTCAAATACTGTGGTAGTACTGCCTCCACCATAGCCACCCAGCATCAGCTCTGCATCGTAAAGTAAGAATCCAGTAGGTGTTGGCTCATTTCCATTTACCTGAAAATATGCAGGCGCAGTCTTATAATCAGAGGGCATGCCGTATGTAGAGTTGAATATTACTTCGTCGTAAGAGCCCGAAACAGGTACTTGATTTTGCTGAATCAAAGTGTAATTGAAAAATACTGCATTTCTATTGTTTATGATAGTACTGTTAATGTACACGTTTATCGTAAATGGAAAATTAACATTGGTAAAGTTACTGCTTACTGCATAATAATAGGTTGGCGGCACTGGATATCCTTGATAACTGTACAGTGAATTTTGAGTGAACAGATACTGATCACTTGAAAAATTCCAGATATTATCAACCATCGACAATATGTGCGTTCTTGTAGAGTATGAAACAGTGTTTTGAGTCCAGAACACATAACTGTTGTTTCCAAACAATGTTACGTTTCTGAGCACTGTATTTAGCTGAAAACTCAGGCTATAAGGACTGTCTGCATCAAGATAAAATATGTTGAGATTGTTTACAGTGATCGATCCTTCAAAACTGGTAGTATTTAAAACTGTTCCTGTTAAAATGCCACTGTTATTCATCAATCCATAATATCCAATTCCCATTGGTGCCGGAGCAGAGCTGTATAATGGCGTTATAGTATCTCCGATTTTAGCATACTTTGCATTAAAGTTCGGCAAATATGCATATTTTGCAGGCACACCCTTTTCTCTCAGTTCAGTTAGCACCTTTTGCGTCATTGTCGGTCCTTGTACATTCGAAATTTGATACGTCTGCGCATGGCCCGGTGCAGCCACAGCATTTGCAGACAGTACCAAAAAACCAGAACTTAAAAAGACGGCGACTACTGTTATTGACAGTAGAACTTTAAAACTATCTTTTTTGATGTTTTTATTACCCATAATAGTATTGAATGTATCAAAATATTTATAATTTTTGTTGGAGAAAAAAATATTAGAGATTGTTTATCTTGATATCTTCATATGCACTAAGCGCTGCCAATGCACCCTGTCCTGCAGATATGATTATCTGCCCAGAGTTGCCAGTTATGTCTCCTGCTGCATATATTTTGGGTACGCTAGTTCTCTGCTTTTTATCAGTGATAATGTACCCTTTGCTATCTAGTGCCAGCCCCAGCATCTTCGCAATCTCGTTTTGTGGCAATAATCCTACATAAATGAACACACCGTCAAAATCTCGAATTGATTCTCTGTTCGTAGCCCTGTCTGTATATCGAATCTTATTCAGTTTGCTGCCATCTCCCATAATCTCTTTTAGCTGCACGTTTAAATTATACTCTATCTTTTCTTGTTCTAATTTTTGAATATATGAATATTCGCACATTTTCTTGGGCATATACTCAAATATTACTGGTGTCACACCCACATTTTTTAAGTATAATGCTGCCACAGCTCCAGAATTGGCACCGCCGATTACTGCTACTTTCTTGCCTCTGAAAAAGTATGCATCGCATGTTACACAGTAAGATACTCCTTTTCCCAGATACTTATCCTCTCCCGGCACATTTAGTTTCCGATGCGTAGTTCCGGTCGCCAATATGATCGCTGCAACGTTTATAGTCTTATCATGAGTCTTGATCTCAAAGTTGTTATTGCTCTTTTTAACATCTATTATCTCAATATTTTCCAGTATTGTAGCATACTCTTTCGCATGCGCTTTCATCAAATTTGCAAGCTCTTCTCCTTTTATCAATTTATGAGATAGATAATTTTCTACAAGCGGATTTTCAACGACCAGCCCGCCCGTCAGATACTTATCGAGCACGATCGGATTCAATCCTGCCCTCTTTGAATATATTGCTGCAGACAATCCTGCAGGACCTGCACCGATTATGGCCACATCATAATGATCTTCAATATTGCTCTCTCTTACAGAAAAACTTCCAAATCCAGGTATTGCCATAATTATTACTTCCCTAAAAAATTGAAAAAAATAAAGAGGTTTTTTTTACATCTCTGGCATGCCGCCCATTCCGCCAGGCATACCACCCATTCCACCCATTCCGCCGGGCATTCCGCCACCAGGCATGCCTCCGCCAGGTTGTCCTTCTCTCTTCTTTGACTGTATTACATCGTCAATTCTAAGAATCATAGTAGCTACTTCCATCGCGCTCTCGATTGCTTGCTCTTTCACTTTTGCAGGCTCGATCACACCCTCTTCAAACATGTCCTTGGCCTTATTGCTGAATACATCTATGCCAAATCCCTTATTTCCTTTTTCATGCTGAGACCTGATATCTATCAGAATATTGATTGCGTCCATTCCTGCATTTTCAGCAAGCGTTCTCGGTATAACTTCCAGCGCATTTGCAAATGCTTCAATTGCCAGCTGTTCTCTGCCACCTACTGTAGGCGCATACTTTCTTAGCTGCATAGCCAGCTCTGTTTCAATAGCACCGCCACCAGGTACTGCAACACCCTCTTCTATTGCCACACTTACAACCTTCAGTGCATCATGAAGCGCTCTCTCTACCTCTGCTATAACATGCTCTGTACCGCCCCTGATCAGAATCGATACCGCCTTCGGATTTTTACAGCCTGTAACAAACGTCATATTGTCGTTTCCTATCTTTCTCTCTTCTACACTCTTAGCAAATCCCAGATCTTCAGCTTTCAGATCACTCAGGTTCGTTACAATCTTGGCGCCTGTAGCTTTTGCCAGCTTTTCTATATCGCTTTTCTTTACTCTTCTAACTGCATAAATGTCATGTTTAGACAGATAATGCTGAGCAAGATCATCTATTCCTTTTTCGCAAATTAATACGTTTGCACCACTGTTGTGAACCAGCTCTACCATATCTTTCAATTGCTTCTCTTCTTCATCTAAAAACGCATGTATCTTTGTTGGATCTTCAATCTGAATCTTGGCACTGATCTCAGTCTTCTTTATTTCAAGCCCTTCGTTTATCAGCGCGATCTTTGCATTATTGACAATTCTGGGCATTCTTGGATGTACTTTCTCTTTGTCCAGTACTATTCCGTCAATCATTGCAGTCTCTGCTATTCCGCCGCCTGTCTTTTTCTCAACTTTAATGTTGTCTATGTCAGCTACAGTCTTTCCGTTTACTTTCTCTGTTATGGCTGTTACACTTTTAACTGCCAGATCTGCAAAATAGGCACTGCTGTTTCCTATGTTTTTGCCAGTCATTGCCGTAGTAGCTATCTTTTTTAAAATCACATCATCTTTCGGATCTATCTTCTTTCCGATTTTAGAGACTAATTCTAAAGTTTTCTGTGATGCAATCCTGTAACCATTGTTGATAATGGTTGCATGCACGTTTTGCTCTAGCAAGCTTTCAGCCTGCTTTAATAGCTCTCCCGCCAACACTACTGCCGTGGTAGTTCCATCGCCCACTTCCTGGTCCTGTGACTTGGCTACCTCAACTATCATCTTTGCAGCCGGATGCTGTACATCAATCTCTTTTAAGATTGTAGCTCCATCGTTCGTAATAACAATGTCCCCTAAACCGTCAACTAACATCTTGTCCATTCCTTTAGGCCCAAGCGTAGTTTTTACTGCATCAGCTATGGCTCTAGCCGCTGCAATATTGTTTTTCTTAGCATCTTTGCCCGATTCTCTTTCTGTTCCTTCTTTTAATACCAAAATAGGTACTTGTCCTGTCATCATAGTAAATATCACCTTCTTGATTGAGAATGGTAAAAATGTTCTTCTATTTAAATGTTTTTAATTTTTGACAGTGGCACCAGATCCGTGTTAAGCTCGCAACTTTC
>JAVRLB010000015.1:0-22163 GCA_031961865.1 Thermoplasmatota archaeon
TAAAAGTGAAACTTTTATTTAATATTAGATATTTACCTATCTTGAAATGTTTAAAGAACTTTTTAATCCCAGCTCTATTGCAGTAATTGGCGCTTCAAAAGATGAGAGTAAGATAGGAAATGTAATATTAAAAAACCTAATTTCAGAAAAATATAATGGAAAGATATATCCAATTAACCCTAAAATTTCTGATATAATGGGGTTAAAATGCTATAAAACATTAAAAGAGATTGATGAAAAAGTGGATTTGGCAATAATCGTGCTTCCTGCAGAATACGTACCAGAAACAGTAAAAGAGTGCGTTGATGCAGGAGTAAGATTTATAATCCCTATTGCCGGTGGTTTTTCTGAATCGGGTAAAGAAGGAGAATTGAAAGAAAAAGAGATAAAAGAGTATTTAAAGAGAGGTAGCAGCAGGTTAATAGGACCTAACACGGTCGGGATTTATGTACCTCAAACTAAGGTAAATACAGCTCTTACAGATCCAGATAAGATATCATATCCAAAAGATGGATCTCTGGCGTTTATTTCTCAAAGTGGCGCATTAGGGTTGTTGACAATGGACTCTTTTGCAGATTTAAATGTCGGGTTTTCAGCATTTGTAAGTTTAGGAAACAGAATTGATGTCGATGAAAACGAGCTTTTAAAATATTTTTCAAACGATGATAAAACAAAGGCAGTATTATATTATATCGAAAACTTTAAGAACGGGCGTGCATTTGCGGAATTAGCCAGAGAGTTTACTAAAAAAAAGCCCTTAGTAGTATTGAAGGCAGGCAGAACTGATCAAGGGGTGAAAGCTGCTTCATTACATACTGGTGCATTAGGTAGCGATGATAAAATAATAGAAGGAGTATTCAAACAATCTGGTGTTATAAGGGCTTACAGCGAAACAGAACTTGTAGACTATGCGCGTGTATTGGCCTATCAAAAGCCTCTAACTGGTAACAGATTGGCAATACTTACTACTGCGGGGGGAGTGGGCGTCGTAACTACAGATTATGTTTCAGCATCAATTAATGGCATAGGTTTAAAAATGGCAAATTTAAAAAAAGAGACAAAAGAGCAGATAAAAAATATCATCGCTCCATTTGCATCTGCTGAAAACCCTATTGATATAACTGCTGGCGGTGGAGATAAAGAATACCGAGAAATTCTGGGAATTCTTAATGATGATGATAATGTGGATGGCATTATAGTTTATGCGCTTTTTCAAACGAAATATGTAACAGAAAACATAATTGATATAATAAAGGATAACATTAGAGAAAAGCCTATTGTAGTGGGGGTTATTGGCGGAGCATATGCAAGAGATATGTTAAGAAAGTTTGAAATGAATAATATTCCCGCATATCCAAGTATTGAAAGAACAGTAAAAGCAATGAAGGTGCTATATACAAGAGGAGAATATTTAAGAAGGAGAGCAGATCAAAATGGAAGTTATTGAATTTTTGATGAATTTAAAAAGAGACAATTTAGAAGAATACGAAGCAAAAGAGATTCTGAAATCATATAAAATTCCAGTGCCAGCATATAAGATAATAAAAGGAGACTATATAAATCCAAATTTAAATTACCCATTGGCAATAAAGGTATCAGACCCAGAAATTTTGCATAAGACTGATGTAGGTGGTGTAATTTTAAATATAAAAGATGAGGCAGAGTTAATAGATAAATTTAATATTTTAAAAAGTAAGTTTCCAAGATCAAACATTTTGATAGAAGAGATGCAGAGGCCTGGTATTGAGATAATATTAGGAATAATAAAAGATCCGACGTTCGGGTTATCTATAATGTTTGGAATGGGTGGGATATATGCTGAACTATACAAAGATGTGACATTCAGATTAGTTCCAATAAGCAGAATCGATGCTGAAGAGATGTTAGAAGACATTAAGGCAAAACAAATTTTTTATGGTTTTAGAGGAATGAAGGTATACAGAGATGGTGTTATAGATTTATTATTGAAAATATCCAAAATTGCAGAGGATCTAAAAGAGTATATAAACCAGATGGATCTCAACCCTGTATTTGTACGAGAAAATGATATAGTTGTTGTAGACGCAAAAATGATAATTAACAGCAAAAAATAATGAGAAAGTTTTTAATCATATGTAAATATCTCTTTCTCGATGAATGATCGAGAAGCCATAGTAAAGTATCTTATACGAGAAGGAAAGATCCCGGATCCTGAGAGCATCGAGCAGGTCAGGAAAGAATGGAATGAAGAAAAAGATGAGAGCGAGATTAAGATTTTATCCGAAGATCCAGAGAATTATATAGGGGGGAATCCGCTTGAAAACTTTAAAAAGCTTTTTGCGGACAGATTTACAAATATCAAGAGTATAATTACCAGGAAGGCAGGATATGCTGGAGTAATGGATATAAATTATATTTTAAATACCGACGGAGAAGTAAGATTTGTGGGTATTGTAGACAATGTACACGAAACTAAGTATGGATTCGCAATCGAGTTTGAAGATCTTTCTGGATCGATTACAGGTTACTGCTCTCGCGATTTTAAGACTTTACCTATTAAAGACGATATAGTTGGTGTCACTGGTAACTTTAGAGCTGAGAAAAAAACATTACAGGTAAAAAGCATTGACTATCCAAACATAGATAACTATTCAAAAAAAGAGAAAGTATTAGATACAGATGCTGTAATTGCTATGATCTCGGATATTCATGTTGGTAGCAAAATGTTTTTAGAAGAAAAATGGAACAAATTTACAGAATGGATAAATAGTGGCAAAGATATTCCAAGTAAATTAAAATATCTGCTTATTGCTGGAGACGTTGTTGATGGTGTCGGGATATATCCTGATCAGAATTATGACCTTTTAATAGTGGATATTTATGAGCAGTACCAGAAACTTTCAGAGTATTTAAAAAAAATACCAGAAAACATAAAGATAATTATTATTCCTGGAAATCATGATATAGTGAGGGTAGCAGAACCTCAACCTGCCTTGCCAAAAGAGGTTCAAAATATGTTTACTGAAAACATTATGTTTTTACCAAATCCAGCATATATCTCTATAAACGGGTTAAAGATACTTATGTATCATGGAGGTAGCTTAAATGATATTGCAGAGCTTATACCGGGAATGAAATATAATATTGCAGATAAAATGATGATGGAACTTATAAAGAGGAGACATCTAGCACCGGTGTATGGTAACAAGGTACCTATCGTGCCTATGAGCAAGGATATTATGGTAATAAAAGAGATACCTGATCTATTTATTACAGGGCATATACATACTTATTCTGCCAATGTTTTTAATGGAATTGAGATAGTTAATGCATCAACATGGCAAGCGCAAACAAATTACCAAAAAATGCTTAATTTTAATCCAGATCCAGGGAAAGTAGCTATCAAGCAATTAAATAAATTAGGAATTAGCACACTAGAATTTTAAAATAATATGCTTATTGTATCGAATCAACCTTAATTATGTATTCTTTGTATTCTCTTGCTATATATGATTCCTGAAATATTTCTTGTGCTTCTTTTTCCAGCCTGTAAAGATCATCCGATAATTTGTATCTTGGGCTTATGTGAGCAAGCAATAGCATTTTACAATTTGCTTTTTTAGCGATCTGCGCTGCCTGCCTTGAAGACGAATGGCCATAATCATTAGCTTTTTCTTCAAATTCGGAATCAGTTGTAGAATCATGAACTAGAATATCACAGTTCATTGCAAAGTTAGCCAGATCGGTCATTGGAGCAGTATCTCCTGTATACACAATTTTTCTACCTGTCCTAGTGCCTGCTATTATATCATCAAAATATACTTTTTTATTATTTTTTAAAATATATCCTTGATCCCTCAGAATTTTTACTTCTTTGCTTTTAATGTTGTACAAATCCATTTTTTCCTTAGAAATCTTGAGCTGAGATTTCTCTTCAACAGAATAAGCAAGAGTAAATACTGGATGAAGCACTCTTTTTGTTTTAACAGAATAAGTTCCGAAATCAAGCACTTCATTATCTGATAACTCTATGATCTTAATATTGAATGGGAGGCTATAGTATCCAATCTGCAAGAACGAAGATATCATATCGATAGCATTTTCTGGGCCATATATTTCAAGATCATTTTTCCTGTTATTAAGAGCCATGGTCTGTATCAATCCAGCCAATCCTAAAAAGTGATCCCCGTGAAAATGAGATATGAATATTTTTGATATTTTCATAAAACTCATTGACGAACTCATAATTGCTTTCTGTGTGCCTTCAGGGCAATCAAATAATAAAATCTCGCTATCTACCTGTACTCCAAGCGAGATTAAATTTCTATCTGGGACAGGCCAAGAACCTCCTATTCCAAAAAATACAATTTTAAATGTTGATACCATGATAGGTGATAAGATCTCTATTTATATGAATTTTTTAGTGCCGCAGATAAATCTTTAAATATAGAATTGTAATTGTGAATTATACCCGGCTTAGCTCAGAGGTAGAGCGGCGGACTGTAGTGTTGGTATAAAAATTTCCGCCGCAGAAATCCGCTTGTCCCCGGTTCGACTCCGGGAGCCGGGACTATTACAAGAGTGTAGTTCCTTACCAGTTTTTAGATATAGTGACTTTGAGCTAATCAATGCAGCAAAAGCAGTTATTTATGGAAAAAGCAGATACAAAACATGTTGAGAGAGAAATCAATGCTGGATAAATATTCCTCAATAGATTTGCTGGAAGAATTTTCAACAGTTTATATAATAAATGATGAGATATCAAAAAAGGCTAGAATGCTTGCTTAAAAATTTGTAACAGATATATGCTTTAAAAATCATAGTTAAGGATCTAAAAAAAATTACGCGCCTTATTTAAGGCGCCACAATATTTAAAAATTAAGAAGGTACATCCAAGACTAGTTTTTCATTTGAAGCATCTTCTAAGGATTTTTTCATGGTTTCTTTCAAGAAGAAGGATGTAATCCCTCCAATAATCGATATCAGACCCAGCAAAAGCAACAGATCCTTTATTCCAATTCCTAGGGCGAGGATAGGGAAAAAGAAAGTGCTTATGGCAGCTCCTGTTTTTCCGGCTGCTGCAGATAAGCCATGTCCAGTGGTTCTGTATTTTACCGGGAAAAGTTCTGCAGGCAATATGAATGTAGTTTGATTCGGCCCGAAATCAATGAAGAAGAAGGTAAGCGAATACAATAAAAATGCGAGATCAACCGGTATGATAAATCCTACAATCTTAGTTCCCTTCGTTATCATTACAGAAGATACGATGATATATAAGATAGCCATCATAAAGAAACCCTGAATTTGAATAGTTTTTCTACCGATCTTATCCAGAAGAGCTACAGCTGTAAAGTATCCAAAAAATCCAACCATGAATGGCAAACCAGCAATCAATACTTTAATTGGTAATGTGGTAGCAGGAAGTATTGTGGAAACTATAGGACTTGAGTATATACCAGTCCCATAGTAGGCAATATCTAGCATAAACCAGGCGCTCATAGTTATTGCAAGTGTTTTCCAGTAAGATCTAATAAAGATCGAGAAACTGGACACTTTTGTGGAAGCTTTTACTTTTTCCGCATTTTTTATGCCCACTACCTCTTTAGCTTTATCAGTGACATCTGTGTTATTATTAACTAGCAGAGAATACCTTGGTGTTTCAGGCAGTTTTCTTCTTAAGTATATAACTGCGATAGCTGGAATTGCCCCAAAAGCAAGCATGAACCTCCAAGCAATATCTGCAGGTAAAGCAACAACGGAGATAATACCTACAGCTACCGCAACAACTGATCCTATGCCTTGGTTTGCAAATACCAGTCCTATAAGTTTACCACGATCTTTGGTGTTAGAATATTCGCTCATGATAGTTGCACTAACTGGATAGTCCCCGCCAATTCCAATACCCAGTAAAAATCTGGTAATAAACAGGAAAATAAAACCTGTAGAAAAAGCGCTTAAAATTGCACCTATGGCTAATATAGTAGCTTCAATACCATAAACTTTTTTTCTACCAAAAATATCTGCTATTCTACCGAATAATAGCTGACCTATAACTGCAGCAGCTAGAGCAGAAGTACCTATTAGGGCTTCTTGTATAGTATTAAGGTGGAATGCTGTAGCATATGGCCCTGTAAGAAGTATGAGGACAATCCCTATAATAAATAGATCATATGCATCAGTGAAAAAACCCATGCCTGATGTAAACCATATTTTAAGGTGTCCCATGTTCAATCTTACAGAATCGACATCTTCAAATGGACTCTTTTCAACCATTTTTTAATCACCAATAAAGATAATCCAAACAAATTATATATATATTTATTACATAATCTATATACTAATATATATTTTATATAAAAATGTAATATTTATATAGAAAAAAGTGATAACAGTAAATATGGAATACAGAAAACTTCAAAAAACAGGCGGAGCAACATACATTTTATCACTTCCAAAGAGCTGGATCAAAAAGAATAATCTTAAAGAAGGGGATATGTTAGCAATAGATATCACATCTGGTGGGGAATTGCATATACATACAAAAATTGATAGTATGGAAGAAATGCGAGAGATCTCTCTATTTATAGAAAAAGAACAGGATGAAAATCAGGTTATCAGAAAACTTATTGCGCTTTATCTGGCGGGGTACAACATTGTAAAGGTTGTTACAGAAAATGTAATCACTGAAAAAACGAGAAAGGCAATAGAAAAATTCTGTGCACTGGTAATAGGTGTAGAGATAATAGAAGAGAAATCTAATGTTATAGTTCTCCAGGATCTATCTAATACTATTGAATTGCCGATGGATAAAATGTTGAACAGGATGTATATAATGAGTGAGAATATGGTTAATGACAGTAAGACCTGTTTTGAGCATTATGATGAATCTTTTGCTAGAGAAATTATTGAAAGGGATGTGCAGGTTGACAGGATTTACTGGCTAATTTCCAAGCAATATAATATGTCGCTTAGAAGCCCAACTTTTGCTGCAAAAATGAACATTAACTTAATAACAGCACTTAACACCAGATCCGTGGCAAAATCTATTGAGAGGATAAGCGATCACGCAGAGAACATAGTATCTATAATTAACACAATACGATATTTTGACATTAAGAAAGAACAAAGAAAAGAAATAATTTCTTTATTTGATAGAGCAATAGATATTCTAAGAAAATCATACAGATCATATATTTTAAAAGATGGAAACATGGCGAATGAAGCCATAGAAAATGCAGAAATATACTCTTTTGAAGCGCGAAATAATATTAACAAGTTTGAAGAAAAGAAATATAAAAACTTTGTTGAACTTTCATTTATCATCGAAAGCCTCATAAGGATCTGCATGTACTCTGCGGACATATGCGAAACGACTATTAATGAAGATATAAAAGAGTAATTATGTTTCGAACATTTATTATAAGGGATGAAATTGAATATGGAAGAATTGATTGAGAGAATTAAAGAGATGAAAAGATCTAGAATTAATATAGAGATTGAGAACAGAATAAGGGAGTTTGAGAGCTTGCAGAATAAAGATTCTAATTACTGGTTTTCAGAGCTTTGCTTCTGTATATTAACTGCGAATTCATCTGCTGAAAGCGGGATAAAAGCACAGAAACATATTACTGGAGAAGAATTTTGCAATTTTACTTTTGAGAAATTGAGAGAGAGATTGAAGAGTATTGGGTACAGGTTCTATAACAAGAGAGCTGAATATATAGTTAAGAATCAACAATATTGCAAGACCATAAAAGAGAATCTTCTGAGTTTAGAAGATGTCAATAAAAAAAGAGAATGGCTTGTTTCAAATGTAGTGGGATTAGGGTACAAGGAAGCGTCTCATTTCTTGAGAAACGTGGGGTACAAAGACATAGCAATTATAGACAGACATATTTTAAACATACTCTATGAGAACGGGTACATAAAAAACAAAAAAATAAATGCAAAAAAGTACATTGAATATGAAACTATATTGAAAGAAATTGCCAAAAAAGTTGAATTAGACCTGGCGAAATTGGATCTGTATTTATGGTATATTAAAACACAAAAGATTTTAAAATAGATCTATCTGTAAAATGGAGTGCACTGTATATCTTTGTGTTGTGCCTCTTTTATTTCACTGCACGCATTTTCCCATTCTGGTTTTTGAGTTTTCTTGTAAGGTATATTAAAAAGGTTTAAGATGCCTTCAACAGCCTTATTTCCATCTGCCACGGCAGTAATAAAATCTTTTGTTTTATTGACCGCATCTCCGCCCGCAAAAATTTTTGGATTTGAAGTTTGACCGACAGAATTTACAACAATCTCATCATATTTGATATTTACAGTTTTTAATAGTTCAGGAGGTAATAAAGATGAATCAAAAACCTGTCCGGTAGCCTCAATAACACAGTCCATTTTTATAAAATATTCGGTATCTTTAATTGGTACTGGCGAAGCACGCTTTCCTTCTTTTACCATCCTGTTTTTCCAGTACTTAATTCCAACGATCCTATCATTTTCTTTCACGTATTCAAACGGAGTAACTTCCCACATGAATTCCACGCCCTCTTCCAAAGCCTCTTCCAGTTCTTCATCAGCATTGCTGGTGCCATAACCAGGTCTGTCTACCTCTCTCCTTCTGTACATGATCACTACTTTTTTTGCACCGAGCCTCAAAGCAGTTCTTGCAGAGTCCATTGCTGTAAATCCACCCCCTACTATCGCCACGTTTTCTCCAACTTCCAGGGGTTCTTCAAGATTCGCTTTTCTTAAAAATTCCAGTGCATGAAAAAAATTTTTTGCATCAGAACCTTTAGTACCGGTAAATCTAGGTTTCATTGTACCACCGCCAATATACACAGCATCAAAGTTATCTAAGAGATACTCAAACGATAAATCTTTTCCAATTGTTACATTATACTTAACTTCTACTCCCAATGACAGAATAAAATTTACATCTTTCATGATCTTTTCAAATGGTAATCTATATTTTGGTATGCCCAGCATAAGCATTCCTGCAGGTACGGGAGCAGACTCAAAAATTGTGCATTTCACGCCGTACAATGTCAGGTAATATGCTACAGTAAGTCCTGAAGGGCCGGCCCCAACAATTGCCACTTTCTTACCTGTATCTGGAGCTTTTACTAGATTTAATGCTTTTCCATAATCTTCTACGTGTTCGGCCGCAAACCTTTTTAAATGCCTTATTGCTATTGGCTCTTTATAAACACATGCATCTTCGCAGTTATGGGTACATATATATCCGCATATGAGTGGCAATGGTAAGTCCCTGAATATTATCTTTATTGCAAGATCATTATCATGCCTGGCAATGGCTTTAACATAACCAGGAATGTCTAATCTATCAGGGCAACCTTCTATACAGAGGCCACAGCCAAGGCATCTCTTAGCCTCATCATACCCTTCTTCATCTGTGTAACCAAGAATAACTGGCATTTTAAAATCTAAAATCCTTTTTTTAGGATCTTCAGTTTTTATTTTAACTCTTTCAAAATCTAATTTTTGGTCTAACATTGAAATGGTAATAACTCATTAATATAAAAAATTTGTAGTGATATGCAAAATTACAATTATTGATTATACTATTTAAAAATATTATAGAAAATATGTTAAATAGCAATAAAATAACAACAATCTATGTTTTAGCAACGATTTTTATAACATCGCCATCTTTTAAGATATGATCACTGCCAATAATTTTTTTGGTTTTTGCATCTATGCCACGTATAAAATTTTCACCGAGATCAGTATGAACTTTGTATGCAAGATCTATTGCCGTAGCTCCATTCTTTACCAGATATACATCTGGAAGAACATTTCCATTTTTGTCACACCATTTACTTTCATCTTCAACGGGGTAGACAGATATAAGATCCAGCAGATTAAAGGTTGTATACTCTAAGACAGATTGAACACCAGTGCTACCAAACCTGTCCATATACTCTGCGATTTTATCAAGTGCTTTTTTTTGTTGATCAGTGAGTGCATCAGGTCTTAATATCTTAAAATCTTTTGCACCGGGGTAATATTCAATAAGTCCAGCCTTCTTTGCTTTCAATAGAGCCAGTTCATAATCTGCTGAAGTAGGTATAATCTTATAGTCACTTTTAAAGTTTTTAATAAAATCCTCTGAAGTTTTATCAGCCTTATTTGCAGCAATGATCATGGGCTTAGAAATGTGCAGAATGTTCTTGGCTAATCTCAAAAAGTCCTCATCTTTCCATTTGGTAGGGGCATCTAAGTAAGAATCTTTTACTGCCCTAATTACCTCATTTTCTGAGATGCCCAATCCAGTCAACTGTTCATATATTACGGTTTCTACTTTTATGTTTTCAGACTCTATTTTTCTGGCAATCTTTTTAAAATTGTTTTCAATTATGTCTTTAATCCAGTAAGATATTTCATTTTCCAGAAAAGAAATATCATCCATCGGATTGTGAGATTCTAAATCCACACTATTCCCCTCAAAATCTGTACTTCCAGAAATATCTACAATGTGTATTAATGCTTTGGCATTTCTCAGGTCATCCAAAAATTTATTTCCAAGCCCTTTTCCTAAATGTGCATTGGGAACTAAACCAGCTACGTCAATCAATTCTACAGGTATGTAACGTACATTATTCTGGCAAATAGAGTTCTTTGGATTACATGGTTTTCCTAAAATAGTATGCGGGCAAGGTTTTCTTACATAACCTATACCGCGATTTGCTGAAATGGTTGTGAAAGGATAGTTTGCGATAGGAACCTCATGCATAGTAAGCGCAGAAAAAAAAGTAGATTTTCCTACATTTGGCTTACCTACTAATCCAATCTGCATATTTACCATTTTACATGCACTTTTACAAGATCCAGTCCCTTAGGGCAATCAACTTTTTCGCCAACATCTATAATTGTAATTTTCGTGCCATATTTAAGGCCCAACATTTTACAAAAGCCGTAATTATCGCAGTCAATGTTATCACAGTTTAGTTCAGAGTATGTAATTATACCACCATCAATTGCTTGTTTCCTTGGTATATTCAATTGAACAGGAATCTCTTCTATCTCAATGCTTACCACTTTATTATCTGGGTATAATATACAAGCATGTTCTTTCGATCTTAATGCTGTAATTCTGTAAAATTTTCCAAAATCTAGGTCAAAGCATACATTTTTTAACGGGCAATCTTTGCAATCTACCAAAGGACCCAAGAACTGAAAAACAGCTCCAGGTTTAGCAAGTTTTTTACTAATTAAAGTTACACTAACTTTCATGAAATCACTCCCGTAGTCCTGGCTGCTTTCTCAGCAGCATCTTTTGATAGCCCTTCATCTCCAAGTATCGTATATCTATTTCGAATTTTATGCGCGATAGTCAATGCATATACTACCTCCTCATCCTTTAAATTCAGATCTTTTGCAGTGGTAGGCGCACCAATTCTCTGGAGCGTATCTTTCACTTTTTGCCAGTCTTGCCCCTGCAAATAGCTCATTATTATAGTCCCTACTCCGACAAGTTCTCCATGCAAAGATTTATTATCTGTACTTTTTTCTATCGCATGAGCAAATAAATGCTCGCTGCCACTGGCAGGCCTAGAAGATCCAGCAATGCTCATTGCCACACCTGAAAATATAAGATTTTTGACAATGATCCATACAGAATCCTCATCATCTGGCTTGATTTTGGTACTGTATTGAAAGATCTCTTCTGCAGCATATTTAGCCAGAGCGTAAGCAGAACTGCTAAATTCTTCATTTTTAATTTTCTCACCAAGTTCCCAATCTTTAACAGCTGTATAATTTGCAATTAAATCTGCTGCCCCTGCAATAAGGTTTCGATATGGTGCTTTTACTAATATAGCAGTATCTGCAATTATTCCAATAGGTACTGCAGCTTCAAGTGATATTGGGCTATTATCATCTCTCAGAGATGCTCTTGGGCTGACTATACCGTCATGAGAAGCTGTGGTAGGTATACTTATGAATGGCTTACATAGGTCATACGCTGCTTTTTTTGCAAGATCGATCTTTGATCCTCCGCCAACTCCAATCAAAAAATCAGCTTTAATCTCTTCACCATATTTTTTTATTTTTTCTAAGTTACTTAAATTTGCAATGTCCACATTTATTACTGAAACATTAAATTCTGAATTTTTCAATATTTCTTCGACAGCTTTTCCTGCAATAGTGTATGAGATAGGGCCTGTAACTATCAACACATTTTTTTTCAGTTCAAGATGTCTGCATACATTATCCAGCTTTTCAAGTGCATTATGTCCTGCATATATCTCTCTCGGCAAAACCATGTGTTTTGATTTACTAAATTCCATTTTAGAAAGATAAGTATATATTAGTTAATTAAAATTATGCTTTTTGATATTTTAATTTAAAAATAGTATAAAAATACAAATATATTTAAAAATAATTTTTAGATCAAAGTAAATAGGTATGCTTTCAGATCTTCGTTAATAAGATCTGGCTTGCGGTCATCTGCTCCAGATCCGTTGACTGCTTTTTTGCTTCACCTGATCGCTCTTTTTTCCATGTTATGGAGAGATCTAGTCAGACTTGTCCGGTCCAGTCTTGCTATGTTAATTGCTGCATTTATTTTTTTTCTATCCGGCCACAATTTCTTCACTTCATGATTCTTCCTTATCCTATTCTGCTCATTTTCCATTTCTTGATAATTCTATTACTTCTAATCCTTCCAATTCTCCTTTGTATTTTATCTGATTCATTATCATATCATTATAGGTTCAGGAGGAAACAATTTTATATCCACGAAAATTTTACAACATCCGATAGATAAAAAAATTAAAATAAAGATATACTTTATCAATAAGATGAGCTGATATATGTGGAGCTTAGTAACTTAGAAAAAACAGTATTATTGCGTATCAAAGGAAGAAATGATAGAAGCATTTTGGTATCAGAGCTTTTAAAAGAAGGATTTAAGTCTATGGTAGAGCTAATGAACGCGCTATCTTGGCTGAAAATGAAAGGACTTTTAAAACTTGATGAGGTTATTAAAACAGAGTATATGCTTACAGATGAGGGAAAATATGCTATACAAAACGGTCTTGCAGAAAGAATAGTATTTAATTACATAAAGGATAATGGGATTGATAAGATTGACAACTTAATTCAAAATCTAAATAAAAATATAGTGACATTAGGTATCTCCCATTTAAAAGATCTAGGATGCAGGATAGCCAATGGAAGAATTGAAATAGTGGACCCTGAGAAGGTGGATTTGAAAATAAGAGAAAGAGAGTTATTTATAATGAATTTCAAAACAGAAAAAAATGAGGAGTTACTTAAGCATTTTTTAAAAAGAGGGATAATAGAAAAGAAAGATATAGTAGAAAGAATAGTTACTTTAACTGATAGCGGATTAAAAGTAATAAATGAAGGGATCGAGCTAAAAGAAGAGGTTTCTCAGATAACACCTGAACTGATACAGTCAGGCAGATGGAAAGAGGTCGAGTTTAGAAAATATGATGTATCTTTGTTTGCACCGAAAATCTATCCTGGAAAGATTCACCCACTTACTAGCTTTATTCAACAAATACGATCTATTTTCCTGAGAATGGGGTTTGAAGAGATAACGGGGGAGTATATACAAAGCGCATTTTGGAATATGGACGCTCTTTATATCCCGCAGGATCATCCAGCCAGAGAGATGCAGGATACTTTCTATTTATCATACAAAAACTTTGAGTTGCCAGAATATAAAAACACAGTTAAGTCAGTGCACGAAAATGGGTTTAAAGACTCTATAGGGTGGGGATATAAATGGAATGAAGATATTGCTAAAAAGCCATTATTAAGGACTCATACTACAGTTAACTCCATCCATTATTTATTTGAAAATAGGGAAAAGGAGGCGTTTAAAGTATTTAGCATTGGCAGAGTGTTCAGGAGAGAGAATATGGATTCTACCCATCTCCCTGAATTCACGCAGATAGAAGGAATCATGACTGAAAAAAATGCAAGTTTATCTATGTTAATGGGGCTAATAAAGGAATTTTACCGGGCTATGGGATTTACAGAAATCAAACTAAAACCATCATATTTCCCTTACACGGAACCGAGCGTTGAAATAGATGTCAAATATACTGGTAAATGGCTGGAGCTTGGAGGTGCGGGAATATTTAGAACCGAAGTTACAGAACCTCTTGGTATAAAAACACCGGTACTTGCCTGGGGATTAGGATTAGAGAGGCTGGCAATGCTATACTTTGGCATTGAGGATATAAGAGAACTATATGTCAGCGATATTGAAAAACTCAAAAATTTAAAAGTTTTATAAATTACCAGCCCTACAGCTATCACAGATCCTGTTCTTAATGTGGTCTTTGCATGTCGGTCTACCACATATCATACAGATCTCAGTGGCGGGTTTTCCACAAATATGGCATAGTCCGACAATCATTTTTGCCTCAGATATTTTATATAAAAGTCTGGATAGTAGGCATACTCGATAGGATCTTGCTTGCCGGCTTCCATAAAACCTTTAAGTCTCAATAAACAGGAATCGCATTTACCGCAAGCTTTTTCCTTACCTTCGTAACATGACCATGTAAGGTTATAGGGGACCTTTAACTTGGTTCCAAGTTTTATTATCTCTGCCTTGCTCATATTTAATAAAGGTGCCTCAATTTTTATTTTTGAGCCTTCAACTCCTGCTTTAGTTGCAAGATTTGCAAGTTTATTAAATTCTCTGAAATATTCAGGTCTGCAATCAGGATATCCTGAGTAATCTATTGCATTAGCTCCGATAAATATTTTTTTGGCATTTATAACTTCTGCAAAGCCTAAAGCATACGATAAAAATATTGTATTTCTTGCCGGAACATAGGTTACAGGTATATTATTAGATATATTATCAATATCTCTTTGCTCCGGTACTGGAATATTTGAAGTTAAAGCACTACCTCCAATTGCACGCAAATCTAATTTTATGATTTTCAAATTCAGATTATAAAAATCAGCAACTTTTTTTGCACTGTTTAGTTCTTTCTTATGTCTCTGCCCATATAAAAAAGTTAATGGAAACACATCATAATGTTTAGATAAGGCATAAGCAGTAACGGTAGTACTGTCTAATCCTCCTGACAATAAACTAACTACTTTCATTTTTTCCCACTTTTAATATTTTTAGAGGTATAAGCACCCTGCCCTTTACCCTCTTCTACACCTAACTCTACCTTTTCAATATTAGAATCAAATATATTTTTGGCAATTAATTTATCTAGAATATACTCTGATAAAGATTCAGCAGTAGTAACATTCAAGTCTAATAGTGCTACATCTCCCACAGGGAAAACATATTCTTTGTCAGAGAATGACACAATCACACGATCTTCTATGATCTGGACGTTCATAAAATCTGATTTTTTCGGGATAAGTACACGATGATCGAGGGTTTCCAGTAAATCTCTCAGTATTTGTTTTATTTCTATAAAATCCATCAGCATATATTTATCGTTTATGCTGCCATATATTCTAACTATTATTCCATAATCATGACCGTGCAATCTAGAGCACTTCCCATGGAAAGGTATAAAATGAGAGGCAGAAAATCTCAGATTAAGGTCCCATCCATTTAACTCTAACATCATATTAATCCCATATTATCTCTATTCTATTTAAATTTAACCTTAGCTAATCTTTAAATTTGAAAATGTTAATGATTAGCTAGCAATAAAAATGGGGATCTGTAAATCAACGTTCACCATAACATTTTTAATGAATGTAATTATTGAGATATCATATGATAAAAAAACATCAAAAGAACTTGATATTAGGGTTTGAAATTGGTGCCAGTAAAATTATCGGAATTTTGGGAGATCTTACCGGCACCATTAACAAAAAAGTTTATGAAAAAACAGAACATGGAGAAACAATAAATATATTAATTAGCCAATTGTGGGAACTTAAAAATAAAATAGTTAGCGAGAGAGAATATGAAAATGTAAAATACATAAGCATTACTTTTCCCGGGATCATAAAAGAAGGAACGATTGTCTATTCCCCAAACTTACCAAATCTAGCTAATGTAAAATTTTCAGAACTATTAGAATCTAAGTTTCATAAAAAAATATACATCGAAAACGATGCAAATTCACAGGCTCTAGCACAGAAGATATTTGGGAGAGATCAGATAAGTAATTTTGTATATATAGCAATTGGATCTGGCATTGGAGGTGCCATAATCATAGATGGTAAGTTATACAAGGGATACAATGGTTGGGCGGGAGAGTTTGGGCATACGGTCATTATGGTGGACGGGCCATTGTGCGGCTGTAACAGAAAAGGGTGTATAGAAGCACTTGCTTCCGGCTTTTCTATAACAAGGAGAGCGAAAGAAAGACTGCCAGATAAGAGCTCTATATTAAGTGCCATCTCATTAAGAGAATTAGATGCAAAAGCAATATTTAATGCTAAAAGATCAGGAGATAAGCTTGCAACAGAGATCGTTGAAGAAACTGCCAGGTACATGGCTATTTTTATTGCGAACATAATAAATGTATTGGATCCAGAAGCAATTGTAATGGGAGGTGGAGTTACAAAGAACAATGCAGATTTTATAAAACTGATAAGAGAGAAAGTTAAAACAGAGCTAGGATATTATAGAAGAGATGTAAAAATAAGCATAGCAAGCGAAAAATTGATTGAGAAAGCACCGATTGCAACAGTAAGATATTTTAAAGAATCACAATAATTATTTATGTAGAATAGTAATAAGGATAACGATGATAGAAATACCTGCTATTTTGATATATAAAAAGAAAATAAAGGGGTTTGAAAGCGTAGAAGAGTTGATAAGCAGTACTAGCTCCAAAACGCTATATCTTTATGATTACGACTCTTTTTTAGGAAAAGAATTTAATTTTAAGTATTATTCAGATTTAGGGGATATATATAAGCTTTGGATTGAGGCAAATCTAAAAAAGATAAGGGATCTGGTCGATATTTTGGTAGCTGGTGGGGAAATAGTGGTGCTGGATCCAAAATCAAAATTTTACAGAAAAAACGATGAGATCTTAAAATATACAGATCAGGTTGCCATAAAATTAGATGACTCTGTAGATTTAAAAAAATATAAATTGTCTGGTGGCAAATATGTTATATATAATAAAGATCTTGATGATAGAGAACTGGAGGTTACAAAGCCGGTATTTTTAAGAGGTGTAGCATATGATAGAGAGGTTTAAAGAAATAATATATATAGTTTCAAAGAAGTTAGATAAAAAAGAGCTGACCGAGACTGATTTTAAAAAAAGCTTGGTCTATGATAGACAGTGGCTAAGTCCAGATCACCTCAAAAAGTTTTTGGACATCTGTTTAGAAATCAGATTATTGCAGAAAGATAACGATGTTTATGTGCCTACATTCTCGTTCAAAGATATACAGGTGACGTTAGACACAAAGATAAGTGATAAAGATATCGATGACTATAAACCACCAACAATCCAGAAGGATATTTTTATAGAAATATTAGAATATATAGAGCAAAAAGTAACAATGCAAAGAAACGAAATTGTAAAAAACGTGAATAAAATCAAGGGGAAAATGAAATTTGTAACCATAGAGATAGCAGCACTAATATATGCAAAAGATTTAAATCTGGATATATCTAAATTTATAGATCCTGTGAAAGACAAGATTTTGAGTGGTATAAAATGAGAATTGTCCGGGCATCTGAAATTTCTGAGTTTGAGTTCTGTTCTTTGAAATGGTACTATCGTGTTAAAGGCATAAAAGTATCAAAAGAAAGAGAAGCGGAAAGAACCTCAGCATTTGAAAGAGGAGAAGCGATGCATAGGAGAATGGGAGAAAGCATTGTTAAGACGCATAGATCTGCGGCAACATTAAAATATTTGATACTAATTTTAATAATAATATTATTGGTGACATTATGGATCTCTGGAATATTTACGTTTTTATTGCAGTTATTGTAATTTTATTAATTCTCTCAATAAGAGCATATATACGTTCTAAAAGATCATTAAAAAGAATTGGTTTAAGAGGAAATGATATATATGCAGATATGGAAACAAGGGCGCAAACCTCTTTATATTCAGAGACTCTGGGGCTGGTAGGTAAGCCTGACAGAATAACCAGGCAAGGCAATGAACTCATAGTCTGGGAATTTAAATCAAGAGAAGCTCCGGCAATTCCTTTTGATAGTCATATAATGCAATTAGCTGCCTATGCAATTCTCGCAGAAGAAAAATTTAAAACAAAGGTGAACAAAGGAATTATCAGGTACAGTAACAAAACATTTGAGATTGCAATTGACAAAGCATTAAAAGAAAGAGTAATAGAGGTGATTAAAGAGATTCAGAGATATCCACCAAAAGGGCAGCTATATAGAAATCATAATGATAAAGCCCGATGTTTAAAATGTGAATATAGAGAAATATGCAAATATTCTCTCATCTAAACTTTTTTTATAGATATGTAGGTAGATTGCAGTGCTGTTCCAGATCCATAGCGTTTTTGAACCAGGTCTTCAACCGCAAAATTTATGTTTTTACCATCATTCAGTTTAGGCCAAGCACCTTTATACGAAGCCACTACACCTTCAGGAATATCATCTGATATTATTGCTGTCATATTCAAAGACCCCACAGTGCTCTTTACATTTACCAGATCTCCATCTTTAATTCCTAAATTTAAAGCATCGTTTCTGTTTACTCTCAAAGCGGTGTCAAAGGAGGTTAAGATATTGAACTGAGAATGCATGGATTTAATATGAGTTAAGCTTAAAAATATAAACTTTCCAGGTATATGATTCAGTTCTAAATCAGTATCTATATAATTAAAATTTATCTTGCCACTGGAATTTGGAACATCGATCCTTGCAAATCCGTGTCTATAAAATTCTTTTGTGTCTATATTTAACTGTCTCAGTATATTTGATATAATTTCAGGTTCAGGTTCTATAAGCGCAGGGTCAGGCAAATTCATATGCTTTGCTAGCAAAGTAAATAGTTCATAGTTTGATTTGCACTCTCCTCTTGGCTCTACTACTTTCTGGTTTAAGTTGATATAAGGATGAAAATATGAAACTACTAAATCATTTTGCTCAAAAAATGTAGTGGCAGGCAAAACAATATCTGCAAAATCAGTAGAGTCTGTAAAAAATAGATCATGAACGACAATAAACAGATCATTTTTGGCTGCTTCTCTTAGAGCCTCCTGATTTGGTAAAGTAGCAAATGGATTGGTATTGTATATAAACATGAACTTGATTTTTTTCTCTTTTAATTCTCTTCCAAGCTGAGATTGTTTAATCGTAACTCTATTAGGGTTTGAGCCGGCAAGGTATTTATGATCAAAGTCAGTTTTGAGACTATATATAAACCCATTCATGTTGCCGAGAAGTGCTGGTAATATAGCAATTGCTTTAACAGTATCTCCACCTTGCAAACTTCTCTGAAATCCGTACCCTATATGTATAATGCTTTTTTTTGTTATATACAGCTCTGCCAGAGCTTCAATATCCTCCTTTTTAATGCCTGTTATTGAGGAGGTATAATCTAAACTGTACTTTTCAATTTTTGCTGCAAAATCTTCAAAACCGATCGTTGAAAAATTTATAAAATTTTCATCATATTTTTTATTTTTTATAATGTAATTTGCCAATCCCAGGGCCAGAGCAAGATCTGTTCCTATCTTGATTTTTATATGCCAATCTGCTTTTTTAGATGTTTCAGTAACTAGAGGATCTATAACTATCATAGATGCCTTGCTTTTTTTAGCAAGATAATAGCCATGAACATTGGTCCAAACACTGTTAATTCCCCAATATATTATCAATTCAGAATTCAGGATCTCTAATGGATCTACGCTATTGTAAGATTCATACAGTTGTTCCAGCGCTATGCCTCCAGCTTCGTCACATGCGCTGTGTGATAGTTTTGCAGTGCCAAGATAATTAAAAAAACGTTGCGGGAAATAGTATGATATCAAACCTTTATTACCGGCATATTCTACATTTAATATGCTTTCAGGTCCATAGGTATCTATAGTTTCTTTAATTTTATCAGAAATGATATCTAATGCTTTATTCCACTCCAATCTTTCAAATTTACCTTCCCCTTTCTTGCCTACTGCTTTCATCGGATAAAGCACTCTTTTTTCTGAGTAGTATGCATCCACAAAAAATTTAGATTTATAGCACAAAAATCCATTTGTTATCGGATGTTCTTTATTGCCATTAATATACAGTTTATCATCTAGATCTGTCCATATAGAACAAGAGTCATAGCAGTCTTTTGGGCAAGCGCTGAAATATCGCATAGTTTAAAATATATGTATTCTATGATTTATATTTTTGGGGTATGTTCTGACAAATCTTAATAATATGATTTTCATTGTGCATCTTGTATGGAATCAACAGCACCGGCAAAAATAATCTTGTTTGGAGAGCATGCGGTTGTTTATGGAGAGCCCGCCATAGCGATGGCCATAAATATACGAAGTACAGTCAAGATAAATCAGGGTGAAAAATTTTTGATAAACGGTGAGGCTCCAGATTACAAGTTTCATAGTTACATAAAAAAAGCCATAGAACTTTACTGGAAAGAAGGACCTTTGAACGTAACTACAAAGAGCATGATACCACATGCTTCTGGCCTTGGCTCTTCAGCATCTATTACAGTTTCTACTGTTTCTTCTATTTTAGCGCTGCAGAATGATTGGAGCAAAGAAAAAATTGCAAGAAATAGTTTTGAGGTAGAATATTTAGTGCAGGGTACAGCAAGTCCTACAGATACATCCACCGTAACGGCCGGTGGTGTGGTTTTGGTATCTAGGCATGAACCAGCCCTGTTATGGAACATTGAAAAAGAAGGCAAAAGATGGTACATAAACAATATAGATATCAGCCAGCTATCATTGATAATAGGTTGTTCAACCATAAAAGGAATAACTCATGAGCAGGTAGAAAAAGTTAGAAGATATGTAAATACCAGCAGTTTTGCAAGAGAGGTCATAAAGGAAATAGGAAATATTACAATATCTTCTATTCCGGCACTAAAAAATGGGGACTATAAAACATTGGGGGATCTGATGAAAAAAAATCAAAATTTATTGTCAATTCTGGGAGTCAGCCATCCGCAGATACAGAGCATGATAAACGAAATTGAAAAATATTCATACGGCGCTAAAATTACAGGCGCAGGTGGCGGAGGATGCATCATTATACTTACCGATGAAAAAGATGAAGTATCAAAAATATTAAAGGCCGGTGGATGGGAAGCATACCAGGTAAAAATGGATAAAGAAGGTGTGAAGGTTCACTGATTTGTTTTCAATTTTGTAACTGCAGATACAAAATCATTCTCTTTTAAATCAATCAGTTTCACACCCATTGTCTGTCTTCCCAGCAATGAAACCTCTTTGATCTTAAACTGTATAGTGCTACCATTCCTAGTAATAATGATCACTTGATCATCCTCAGTTACAGATAATATGTCCACCATAGGGCCAGTTAAATTTGTAATTTTATGCCCTATAACACCAGTTCCAGCTCTCTTAATTTTTCTAAATTTATCTATACTGGTTCTTTTACCTTTTCCGAGCTCTGTTACAGTAAATATTTCAGTGCCTTCAGAACCCAGGCAACTACCGATTACCTGATCATTTTCTTTCAGCTTTATGCCACGTACACCCATGCTCATCCTGCTAAGAGGCCTTATGTTCGATTCTGAGAATCTAATAACTTTTCCCTGTTTTGAGCCTATAAATATATCACTATCTCCATTGGTTAACTTTATACTCACAATCTCATCGTTATCCTTTAAGGTAACTGCAATTTTTCCGCTTATGCGTATGTTTTTATATTCTTCAATATGCGTTTTTTTAACAATTCCTTTCTTCGTAACGATCAGAATGTAAGTACCCTCAAATTTAGATACGCGTATTGTAGCCTGAACCTTTTCATTTTCAAGCAATTTTGGCAAAAAGTTGACAATAGCCTTACCTTTAGCTCTTCTAGATACCTGTGGAATCATGTACGTTTTGATGCTGTATACTCTACCCTTGTTTGTGAAAAATAGCAGATAGTCATGAGTATTTGCAATAAACAGGTCTTTTGTAAAGTCAGTTTCATCACTGTCTGTCAAAATTCCAGTACCACCTCTTCCTTGCGTCCTGTATTCTTGCATAGATATCCTTTTTATGTA
>JAVRLB010000016.1:0-22024 GCA_031961865.1 Thermoplasmatota archaeon
GTATCTATAGACTGCTCTTCTGATACTAACAAAATAGGGAACCCCACTTTTCTTTCCAGTTCTCTGTATCGATTTTCATCAAACATTAAACGTCCATATTTTTTACAAAGATCAAAGTTTACCTGCATTACTTTGATTTTTGCTTTGCTTAATTTTATTGAATTATGCTCAGTAATAATACCATATGATTCCAAAATATCTTTCATGCTTTTAACACTTAAATCCGGAAAAAATGTAGCCAGGTATTTTGATATTCTTGTCACGCTTGTGTTTTTTATATTGTATATTTTATTTGCAATTAAAAGTAAGTCAGAGCATACGGATAAAACCTCATTTTTAATTTTAAAATCTCTAAGTTTTTCAAACAAACCGTTATTTAGTTCAAATATATATGCATCTTCATTTTTATTATCTACCTCTAATCTTTCTGGGCAGTTATTCATAGCATAAACGGGTGTATAATCTCTGTATTTTGCAATTATATCCATATTATTATAGATGATCACCAGTGGCTGTTTGCTGATATTCTCACTTTTGATGTTATTTGGAATGCAAATTAAGTTTTGATTCTCTGAAGATGGCAGTGAACAGATAAAACCCTGCTGTGTGAAATATCGGTAAATTTTTAGATTTATATCTCTGTCTCCAGAAACCATGTCCATAAATTTTTTTAGACCTGATTCTGTAAACGTGTAAAATAAGCGGTTGTCCTTATTGATAAGCTTGTTCTTTAAACAGTCTTCGACCAGATCATAAAACTCTTTCTGGTCAATATATTCACCTTTAATTTTCTGTGCTCTAGTGTTTGATATCCAATATAAACTATGAAAATCTGTGTTTTTATTCAGTACTTCCAGATCTAAAAAACACTGAAATAGCTCGAAATATTCAGCCTCTAAATTTAAAAATATAGAAGGCAAAGAATCATCGTCGGTGACAAAAACAGAGTTGTTATCTATAATTTTTCTAAAATTAAGGCTATTGCCACCTGCTGTTAAATCAATATTCACAAGATCATACTGCTCTTCAGTTTTGATGTATGCAACAAGCTTGGTTAATTTGGTGAGATCTAGATCTTTAGAAATCATACCGAATTTTTCAGAGTCTTCAGCACTTAATTTAAAAAGTACGAGGTTTTTAACGTTTGATAAAATACTGCTGAATAAAGTATTACTTATCAGGTTTGTGTTGGTGGTTGATAAAAATATGCTTAGATTCTCTTTTCTGCCAGTTACCAAAATGTCTGAAAATGATAGATTTGAATATTCGTGAAATTCATCTGCAAACAATATGATCTTATTTTTTTCTTTTCTAAACTGAGTATATATCCAAATTTTCGTTAAATACGCTGATAACAAGAAAGAAGATGCGCTTGCACCTACTTTGCCGCGTTCTCCATTTATTAATACTATCTTTTTTTTGTTAATACTATCTTCCAGAGAGAATTTAGGAGTTCTAGTACAGACCATGCGCCTCAATATATTATCCGTTTTTACATAGTTTACTATTCTTCTCGTTGAGTTCAAATCTAATGGAGTATAGTTGCTGTAATCCTCTATAAAATCCAATGCGTGAATATTTTTGGTAAGTTTCTTAAATATCAATCTAGAATGTTCTCTGTTTAATATGTATGAAATATCTATAAATGTTGATCTCGGAATATCTGTTAATCCAATTATGGTATGTTTTAATATATCTTCAATCTTTGTTCCTATCAATCCATTCTCGATTCCTGACTTTGCCTCTGTAACTGATTTCAGTGTTAATATTATATCATCTGTGAGCCTTGAAACAGCGATGTCTTTTTCTGAATCTGAATAAACATCCATCAGATTGATTCCTATCGGTGATTCAGTCGGGGCTATGTATACTATATTGTTGAGATATGCAGGATCTATTTTTGAAATAATATCTTTTACACTGTTTCCCACAGGATCCAAAAATATCAATGTTGCATCTTTATCCAAAGATTGAAGGAAGGTGTTGATTAAAAACGTGCTTTTTCCATACCCAGTCTCTCCAAAAACCGCAGTATGCTCTCCTTCATTCAAGCTCATATGGATTTTTGAATGCTCGAAATTTTTAAACAGGCTTTTACCTACTATTATATCAAATCTGCTTTTAGAAGCCAAGTATTGCTTGGAAATAGAAAAATAAGAATATGCAAGCCCTGCTTTTTCCAGCATAGAAGTCGGAAAAATAGTGAACTGGCTAAGTTCTCTGGGAATCATTATCTGCCTTTTAATAATTGACCTTTCAAATTTATGATTTATAACATTGTTAAAATCTGCATTTTTCACAACAAATCTGTTCCCACCCTTTTCAAAGGCAGTTTTTAAAGATTCCAAAATCGCTGATTCAAGCATATGATATTTCTCAGATTCTACAGTTACACTAATCTGAACTCTATACGCTATGTCTGCACACTTGACTTTATATTCATACTGCTCTATAAGTTTATTTTGTTCTTTTGTTACAAAATCCTTTACAGGTTCGTATTTTTTTGATCTGTTGCTCAGAACAGGGAACTTTAAATATGCGCTCTGTAACAAAATCTGTATGCATACTTCACTGTCACGATCTGATTTTAACAACAATCTTACAATATGCTCAAAAACTGAATCTTTACGCTCCATTACTATAAACGGTTCAAACTCTGATCCTCCTATTTTTAGCTTTTTACAGACATAACGCTTTTCAGAAGAAAAATATGGTTCTTCTGAATATATAAACTGATAATTAAACGATGGATATAGTATTGTTAATAAATTGAAAAAATGGTTAAAATCTGATGAATCTTCAAGCCATATATAAAAATTCAACTTGTTTTGTGAAAGATAGAGTTCAAAGCTAAATTTAGACAGAACTACATTATGAAGTGCAGTAAAAAAATGCTCTGCTTTCTTAAAAAAATCTTGAATGTATTCTATGTTATCTATTGGAACAATTAACCTGAAATATTTTCCCCTGCTATCTATTTTACGCATTTAAGATCCTCCCCCCATAAATATTTAGCTATTTTTTAATCTCTTTTATTATCTCCCTCAATAGTGCTTCTACCCCCTTAACTTCTTCAAGAATGGTTCCTGTAACTATTATATCTGCTCCTGCAACACAGATCTCTCTTGCAGTATCTGCATTTCTGATTCCCCCTCCAACTATAAGTGGGATATTTATATTTTCTCTTACCGATTTTACCATTTGTGGAGAAACAGGCATTGCTGCTCCAGATCCTGCCTCTATATAAAATAGCTTCATGCCCAGATATTCTGCTGCAATTGCATATTTTACGGCAGTTTCTACATCTTCCCTCTTTATAAGTTCTGCCTCACCAATCCTTCCAACAGTCATACCAGGCTCAATCACAAGGTAGCCCATAGAGATTGGCTCTAATCCATAATCTTTTATTATTTTAGCACCAGCTACCTGTTGCCTAATTACATATTTCAAATTTTTAGAGTTTAGCATGCTCATAAAATATATTGCGTCTGCGTATCTGGATATTGCTCCTACACCATTTGGAAATAGAATGATCGGTGTGCTATAGCTCTTTTTTATCTTTAATATCAGATTGTCAATGTCTTCAGTAGCTATGCCTGTAGACCCACCAATCATAATCGCGTCTGTGCCTGCAACTATGCTTTTTTCTGCAAGCTCAAAGCTTTTATCTGTGTTTTGTTTCGCAGGATCTATAAGAACCATGTGTAATTTTTCAGATCTCAGTTTGTTTTTTATATACTCATAAACTTTCATAAAATGCCACCGATTACATATGAGAGAAGGCCCATGATCATCGCATACTTTGCAAACGTTTGGCCAGCTCTTGGATTTCTAAACTGTATAATCGCTGCATATAAAAAAATTATGTCTGCAATAATTACAACAATTAAATAATATATTTTCAAGAGCCCTAAAGTGTATGGGAGTGGACTTATAGAGACTGCCACTATTAATAATCCCATACTTATAATATTTGAGTTTCTTATCCCTATTTTTTTAGGAAGCGTTTTTCTATTTATGTCTCCCTTAATATCTTCCACATCTTTTATTATCTCTCGACCAAGATTAGAGAAAAAGGCCATTAACGCAAAAAAAGTGATAATATATACTTTATCAAACAGAACCCCTGCAAAAATGAATAGAGCCATTACTAGTAGACTGATCACCACATTTCCAGATATTCCGGCATTTTTTAATTTATACTCATAAGAATACAATAAGAGTATTGCTATAACTGTAATAATAATTGCCAGGTAATTTGTGAAAATAGATAGTAAAAATGCGACTATAAATATATATATGGCCATGTTCCTGGCAGTAGATCTTTTGATAAGCCCTGATGGAATAGGTCTCTTTGGATGGTTTATTTTATCCAGCTCTGCATCATAATAATCGTTTATGATATTTCCTCCAGCAGTGACTAAGAACGTTATTGCAAATCCTATCAAGATCAATTGAAAATGAATGTAAAATTTTAATCCGTATAATATTATAGCAACAACTAAAATAGATACTCCTGACATCAAACAGTTAATAGGTCGAATGATCTTTAAATATGGATTCATCTTATGCTCTTAAAAACTTGTAAATATAATAAATTTGCTATGTTTTTGCAGGCACTGTTAATATCTAAAAATATAAAAATTTATAAATATATTATTTATGTGCATGCTCAAAATAGTACTTGATCTTGGATATGCTTTCAACGATCGTAATCCACTTAAATGCTTCAATTAAATTACTGCCATGCGCAAATGTGCCATGACCTTTTACTATCGCAGCCGGATATTCTTGCATAACCTCACCTAACCGTTCAGCCAGCTCCACCGAACCCACTGCATCTTTTACCTCTATTACAGGAACCTTATCTAAGTACAGCTTTCCTTCAATATCTACCGGTACTATCTCCTTTTCGATCAAGGATTCAACGATCGCAAATGTAGTATGTGCATGGATAACTGCCATCGAATCTGTATTTAGATATATGGCCCTATGCCCTTTTGACTCTACGGACGCATATTTATATCCTGGATCTTCTAAATTGTTCAGATCCACTTTTATAATATCTTTCTCAGTAAGTGCCCCTAACATCGCACCCGTTCTTTTAATGTACATACTTTCATCAACTCTTATGCTCAGGTTTCCACTGTGACTTGAAGCAACTAATCCCCGGTCTTCTAACATCTTTCCAATATTTTTCATTTCTATATAATAATCCATACTCTGTACCTCTTTAATGTTTAAATACTCTGTATCCTGTAAAGATTAATGATATTTTATTTTCATTTGCGGCCTCAATTACTTCGCTGTCTCTAATAGATCCTCCAGGCTGTATAATTGCACTGATTTTATAATGTGCGGCTTCATCTATATTGTCCCGAAATGGAAAATATGCATCTGATGCTAATACTGCATTTTCTGCCTTATTACCGGCTTTTTTTAATGCAATTTTCATGGCTTCTATCCTGCTAGTCTGGCCACCACAGACCCCTACAACCTGCCCTTTCTTAGCTACTACTATGGCATTGCTCCTGACATATCTTACCACTTTCCATGCAAATTCTAAATCTTTAATCTCTTCATCGGTTGGCTTGTTTTCAGTTACGATCGTGAACGTATCTAGGCTCTTTGTGTCTGCATCCTGATATAGATATCCTCCATTTACCTTTTTTAAATCTTTATCACGTAATGGAAGGCTATTTATTTTTATAAGCCTTGTATTTTTCTTAGATTTTTTAAGAAACTCTAAAGATTCAACACTGAACGAGGGTGCAATTATTATCTCAGTAAATAATTTTTTGAGTTCCTGTGCAGTTTCAAGATCTAAGTTTCTGTTTAAGCATATTACAGAACCATAAGCAGACTCTGGGTCTGATTCATAAGCTCTTATGTAAGCATTTTTGATGGTATCGCCAGTAGCAACACCGCATGGAACAGTATGCTTTATTATGCTCACCGCCGGCTCTTTAAATTCAAATGTTAGGTTTACGGCAGTGTCAATATCTAGTATGTTGTTAAAAGAGAGCTCTTTACCGTGCAGTTGCTCGAACCAGGGTTTTTCAGTAAGATAATAAACTGCTTTCTGGTGTGGATTCTCTCCATACCTTAATTCTTGCTGTTTTTTAGCCCATATAAGTAAGGTATCTGGAAAATCTGTGTTTTTAAAAAGTTTCCAGAAACGGTTATATATTATAGAATCATATTTAGAAGTGTAAGCGAATGCTTTAAGTGCTAGCTCTTTTCTCAGATCCTCGGGAATGAATCGATCGCTCTTTAACGTTTTAATAATCTTTGTATAATCTTCAATATCCACTACCACAGTAACTCTTTCAAAATTCTTGGCAGCGGCCCTGATCAATGATACACCACCTATGTCTATGTTCTCAACAAGTTTATTTTCATCTTCTATCTGCCAAAATGGATAAAGATTGCAAACTATCATATCTAGCTTAGCTATGTTTAACTTTTTAAGTTCATCTATCTGATCTGTTCTCGCTAAAATACCTCCAAAGATAACAGGATTTAATGTTTTTACTCTTCCATCTAAAATCTCGGGATATTTTGTCCAATCTTCTATTTTTATAGCCTCTATGCCCGCCTCATTAAGAAACTTATATGTGTTTGAAGTTGCAATAATTGTGTGTTCCATCTTTCTTAAGGCCAAAGCAAAATCTGCTAAATTGGTTTTGTCATATACTGATATTAATATGTTCATAGAGAAAGTAATGTATATCTTAAAAATAAAATTTTTTATATTTTTATACCTTTTATTGACAGGAAATAAAGAGAGTATGCTTTGCTACTTAAACTATCTTTGACTCGAAACCGATAGTTGGATTTGCTACCTCGAATTTTTCAAGAATATGTGGATGAAACTCTCCAAAAAACCCAATTTTTTCTTTATTATGCAAAATGGAAGCTGCCCGTCCATCTATAAAAAAAGGTAAAGTTACAGGCTCTATTTTAATCTCTATTCCAATCTGATTAAATAGAGATTCTACATAAGATTTTATGTCTGTAAAACCAGCTTTAGAATATACGGCAATACCTGCTACGTGCGTTTCTTGGGACTGGTGGTTTATCACATCCCCAATTTCAAAAATTCTCTGTGGTAATGGATTATGACGATTTTTATTCAATATATTAAATAAGGATGGCAAAAGCATGTTACGTATTAAAGTTTGATCTTCAGTTACAGGGTTAAGTAACGATATATCCCCGGGTGAACTAAATTCTTTGATAGATGGGATTAGAGTAAGAGTAGTAACTTCTATAAACTGAAATCCTGTCATTATTGATCTGTACCTGTTTTTTAAGTTTTCAAGAACAGAGCTGGAACCGACAGTGTATGTTTCTGGAAGCGTCAAGGTAAAGTTTTCAAATCCGAAGCCTTTTGCGATATCTTCTATTATATCATTTTCATGCATAATATCCATTCTGTAAGGAGGTGCTTTAACCCGTAAAGAATTAGTTGATACACGGGCTTCATATCCCATCTTTTTTAGTGACGATAATAGTACTTCGTCACTAAGATCCATACCAAGCAATCTCTTTATATGCTCTTTTTTAATCGTATAGGGCTGATACTTAAGATCTGGTAAAATCAGATCTCCAGAAGGATAATGTATTTTTACTTTGTATAATTCAGCATTTCGATCTGCAAATGCAGTTACTAGTATATTTAAAGTGAAAATCAATGTTTTTAGATCAGTTCCCGTACAATCGATCAATACATTTTCTGTGTTTGGTGTTATCTCTGTGAGTGACCCGTTTATTATGGGCGGGAATGATAAAATATTATTGTTAGAATCTTCTATAATAGGATATTTTTCAAAGTTTTTTAAAATATCTCCATACTCTTTTCCTTTTGCATGCTCTTTTAATATCTCTTTTAAATTAAGTACTTTTTTCATGCCTAAGGGCTCAAAGGTAGTTTTTAAAGGATCTGCCGCAAAGTAGTAAAACGGAGCTTTCACTTTATCAAAATCATGCAATCCGATCGCAACTTTTTCCCTTTTTCTACCAACAGTCAAATGCAGTTTTTCTTGAGTTTCCATCATATCCTTGATGACTTGGTCATCTATTTTTAAGTTTTTAATCAGTGCAGAAACAATGTATGGTCTAATCTCAAAAAGATTAGGATCTACAAAAAAATCAATCTTTGAAGCCCTTGCTTTGTACTCTTTTAAAGTATCAGAAATGCGTATATTATTGATAGCTCTGGCCAGACCTTCTATCGGTATTAAATCTGGGCGATCAGGATAAAGCTCAATATCTATCGAATCACTATCCTCTCTCTTTATTTCAATTCCTATCTTATCCATTACTGGTTCAATATCTTTTATAGATTTAATATTTGTAAGTTCAAACAGCTCGGATTTTTGAAATTTTACAACTACCATCTTAAATAGTAATTGAATCATTATAAATATAACTTTTCATATTTTTTGAGAATAAATGTAAGTATTCAATTTTTTTATAAGAATTTCAAGTTATATTACTTTTTTGCATAATTCTTGTACAGGGCAATGTTTACAGTCAGGTGATTTTTTACAATATTGCTTTCCAAGCAAAACAAGTAATGCATGATACTCTTTAAATAGAGAAACATCGTTTTTCAATGATCTGTAAAACAATTTTTGAGCTTTTGTGTAATCTTTCTTGTTTTCTTCGATATCATAACCCATCCTCTTCAGAATTCTGAGAGTGTAGATATCAATTACAAATACCGGTTTGTCAGCAGCATATAATATAATAGAATCGGCTGTTTCTCTACCTATCCCGCTAATTCTAATTAACTTTTCATAGAGATCTTCCTGCGATAAAAAAAGTTCTAGATCCCCATTAAAATCTCGTATTATCATTTCTACAAAATTTTTAATCCTTCTCGCTTTTTGCCTATAAAAACCAGACGATCTAATCTGCTCTGCTAAGTATTCATAGCTGATTTTAAAAAGATTTTCAAGAGTCATCAAGTTTTTAATTTTCAGATTTTTTATTACCTTCTCTACATTTTTCCAGGATGTATTCTGTGTTAGTATGGCACCTAATATCATCTCCAACTTAGAATCCGCTGGCCACCAATGTTGTTCTCCAAAATAGCTATAAAGCTTTCTATATAATACCCTTAAATCCAAGCTGTCAGTAATCATTGTATTTTCGAGGATATTTTTTTAGCGAGCTCATCTAAATTTGAATTTTGTGGCGCTATAGATATAAGAAAATGACGATCTTTGTACGGTAACAATAACAAGGATCCTGACTCGGTATCTATAACTATCCTCTTTAAATTCTTATATTTTAGCTCATTATTTGCAGTTATTGCCGCGCCATAAATGGTAGCACACATAATAGAAAAAGTATCTTTATTTAACTGGTCTGAGAGTATAGAATCTTCCATTGTACCATCCCTTCTAACAATAGCAATGCCCGTCAAGCTCAATTCTTTCTTTAGATCCTCTAAATCCATACTGCATCAGCTTCCCTTATATTTAATGATATAGATATTGGGTTTATAATATTTTCTGTTTTTTATGTCTTAGTAAGTTAAATTCTAAACTGTTAAATAAAATATATGTCCATAAAGGGAATTTTTATTAACAGTTTTATTATTATTATTCCTATATATACAATTGCGGTTTGACCTTTTTAATGCATAGATCATCATTAAATTAGAAAATATTATATCTATAAAATGCATTCACCCATTATGATAACTCCAAAAAACGTTCCGGAAATTTTAAGCAAGAGAATATTATTAGATGGATATGATATGGTCCTTGACTTAGAGAAAAGCAAGGGTGTATGGCTTTATGATTCTGCGCACAGCAAGAAAATATTAGATTTCTTTGGCTTTTTTGCAACTTCCCCAATTGGTATGAATCACCCCAAAATGTTCGAGCCAGAATTCATAAAAGAGCTGAATAGGGCTGCATTAAACAAGATTGTAAATAGTGATATATACACTGTCGAAATGGCAGAATTTGTTGACACACTCTCTAAAACTGCACCAGATTACATGAAATATTTCTTCTTTGTTGAAGGCGGTGCTTTAGCTGTCGAAAACGCATTAAAAACCTCTTTTGATTGGAAAGTAAGAAAGAATTTTGAAAAAGGATATAAAAAAGAGGTAGGTCAAAAAATTATGCACTTAAAAGAAGCTTTCCATGGCAGAAGTGGATATACGATGTCTTTGACTAACACTTTTGATCCCAAAAAAACACAATATTTCCCCAAGTTCTCTTGGCCACGCATTACTAATCCAAAAATCAAGTTTCCATTAAATGAAAAGAATTTGGCAGAAGTTATAGAGTTAGAGAAAAAGAGTTTGGAAGAGATGCAACATGAAATAGATGCAAATAAAGATGACATCGCTGCATTTATTATGGAACCTATTCAGGGAGAGGGTGGAGATAACCATTTTAGAAAAGAATATTTTGAAGCAGTTAGGAAAATTACCGCCGATAATGATATATTGTTCATAGTCGATGAAGTTCAGAGCGGATTGGGTATTACTGGAAAGTGGTGGGCTCATGAACATTTTAATGTTAAGCCAGATATTCTCGCATTTGGTAAGAAGACACAAGTTTGTGGTATAATGGTTGGGCCAAAAATAGATGAGGTTAAAGATAATGTATTTCATTTATCAAGCAGAATAAACTCTACATGGGGCGGCAATATTGTGGACATGGTTCGAGCAAGAAGATACATTGAAATTATGATTGAAGAGAATATATTGAAAAATGTTGAAAAAGTAGGTGCATATTTCATAAAAGCTTTACAGGATTTGCAGGATAAATATCCACAGTATCTGAGCAATACTAGAGGCAGAGGATTGATGGTTGCTATAGACCTGAAAGACACAAAAACTAGAGATATCTATTTTAAAACTCTATTTAAAAATGAGTTATTAACACTCACCGCTGGTGAAAAGGGTATCAGATTTAGACCTCCGTTAATCCTAGAAACAGAGCATGTTAATAAGGCGATAGAGATTTTGGAAAAATCTCTCAAAGAGCTTTAACCCTTTTTAGTCTTTCTTTTTTTCTTGTTAACGCTTCTTCAAATCTTTTCTTTTCTGCATCATTTTTTAATATTAACTTAGGTACTGGGGTTGGTTTTCCATGTTCATCAATTGCAACATACGTTAAATAAGCAGTACAAGCAATAGCTTTAGATCCATCAGCTCTTTTTTCTGTAAATACATCTACCTGTATTTCCATCGAAGTAGTGCCTACATAGTTTATCCAGGCATACATTATAACACTATCCCCAAGTGTTATAGGTTCTATAAAACTAAGATTGTCAATATTGGCGGTTACTACATTTTTGCGGCAATGTCTTATTGCAACAAGACCGGCCAACTTGTCTATCCATTCTACAAGCCTTCCTCCAAATAGATTTCCATAAATATTAGTATCTGCTGGTAATACTGAGTAAACCGATTCTGCTCGGGAATCATCAACATATCTTCCATCATCTGATATCATGAATTTGTAATAATATGTAATACTACTAAAAGTTTTCTTACGTTTTTTTCAGCAACTAGTCGAATAACTAGAATTTCACCAGTTTATAAAATAGAGAAATTTGATAATGAGGTCGTTTTAATGCGTACTCAGAATAACCTAGCATTGGTAATTTAAGGCTGATTAATATTGAAAAAAGGATGTAGGGACATTAAATAAACTAAGAACAGTCTGCGATATAAAGACACTTAATCTTTTAGAGAGAATAGAAGAGCAGATTGATACTTGTTAACAACTGATGAATAGTAGAAAGTGGTCTGAATAAAGTACCTAGTATTAAAGTGAATAAATATTAAACCCACCCAACACGATCTATTTCTCTTTCTTTTTTTGTTTTTTTCTTGTATTCTTTATAATGCTCTTTGCATAAGTGAGCTCTTTTTTCTCCCTCTTTCAAATTGAATATTTTTTGAACTTTATCTTTTCCTACCGTTTTGTAAGATTCTTCATTGCATCCAACGACACTACATCTTTTTGTTTCTGCCATAATTATTTACCTCATCAAAGTTACATTATATTGCAGGTATTTAACTTTTTATCTCCTTTGAAAAAAAATTGACTTGGCTTTTCACTATGGCAATTATTGGTTTTGTATACAACTGAAAATTACTGATTTCAGGGTAAAAAGCAATAACTAACATCACTTCAAAAGCTATCTCAGAATTTACCATCCAAAAAATTAAAAGATAGAAAATATAATTTTTAGCAATTTTTGTAATAAATATTTATATATTTGTCAATAATTACTATAATTATAATAATTTAAATAATTTGAAGTATGGTTAATAGAGAAGTATCTAGAATTTATCACGGTGATAGTGAAACTCCTACCACCAGGTAGAATTAGAAAAAATAATTCTAGATCTTTATTAAACAGCCTAAGAAGATCTGTGGTTAGTAGACAGTAAATAATTAGAGAAAAGGACAATGTTGGATATGGAGGTGAATGGAAATGGTTGAAAAAGTTGAGGAAAAAATAGATATGCAGGAAGGCAGTAAAATAGATACAACTAAGCTCGTATCACAGTTTCAGAAGATAGTTGACAACAGATTTGCAAAATTTATTATGAAAAGAATGACCACTCCGAAAAAATTCGAGCATACTCTGGCGGTTTTTGCAGGTGTTGAAGAGCCCAATTCTGTAACTGAAAAAATGGAAGTTAAAACTATAGAGGCAGCTTTGGGAAGAGCATTGAAGACTTTTGGCATAAAAGATCTGGATGTTGTGAAAAATGCATTAAATGAACCTTTTGTCAGGAAAGGTGTGGCATTAACACTCAGATCAGTAGCAAAGTACGGGCTGACAAAGCCACAGGTTTTCGAAGCACCTTTGCTCATAGTATGGAATATTACTAAGCAATGTAATTTAAAATGTTTGCACTGCTATGCAAATGCCGGTCCTTACAAACATAAAGATGAATTATCCTTAGATGAAAAATTGAATGTGGTAGACCAACTAGATGAGGCTGGAGTGACAATGATATCGTTTTCTGGCGGAGAACCTTTGATCAGTCCAGATTTTTGGAAAGTAGCAGAGTATGCGTCAAAAAAAGGAATGTATACAACGATAGCTACAAATGGAACACTGCTGACAAAAGAGAATGTTGAAAGATTGAAAAACATCGGTATAAAATATGTAGAAGTTAGCCTCGATGCCCCGGAACCAAAGACGCACGATATGTTCAGAGGTGTGGAAGGAGCTTGGCAGAGAACAGTTGACGGTATAAAAAATGTGGTTCAGTCAGGGGCTTTTGATACTGCTATTGCAACCACCGCCACCAAATATAACATTGGTGAAATTCCTCAGATGATAGACATTGCAATAGAGCTAGGCGTGAAAAAGTTTATCGTGTTTAATTTTGTACCTACTGGCAGAGGAAAGGACATAATTGCCCAAGATTTATCTCCAAAAGAACGGTCTGATTTATTGAATTATCTATATGATAGATGGCAGGAAAAGAAAATTGACATATTTTCAACAAGTCCAACATATTCACAAGTGGGCATTGAAAGGGTTCTTGCAGGAACTGGAAAAACGTATTCACCCACTCATTTTGCATCTGCAGATTATGGTGAAACTGGAGTAGGATTAGCTGAATTCATAGGTGGCTGTGGTGCAGGAAGGCTCTACGCATCCATAGAAGATAATGGAGATATAGGCCCCTGTGTATTTCTTCCTATAAAAGTTGGAAACATAAGGGAAAAGAGCTTTAAAGAGATCTGGGAAAATTCTAATGATCTTCTGCAATTAAGGAACAGGGATCTTTACGAGGAAAACTGTAAGTCATGTGCGTTCAGAAATCCTTGCGGTGGATGTAGAGCAAGAGCGTACGGTTACTTTGGCGATTATCTTGCTCCTGATCCAGGATGCACTTACAATCAGAAAATGTATGATGAGATAGTAAAAGAAGTGAATGTTACTGCAGTAGGAGGAAAGAAATGAAAATACTTTTTGTATCACCTCCAACAGATTCTGCAATAAAGAGTGTTATTGGTACTACAGGCCCGCCACTTGGATTGGCATATCTTGCATCTGTGGCAAGGTCAAAGGGTCATGATGCAAGAATTGTAGACTCACTTGTGGAAAACCTTACATTTGAAGAGGTCAGAAAAATCATGGAACAATATTCTCCCGATATGGTAGCCATTACATCTACCACTTCAATGATTCCAGATGCTTATGAAGTAGCAAAAATTGCAAAGAGTATTTCCCAAGATACTGCAACGATCATTGGTGGTCCTCATGTTACTTTTGTGCCTGAGCAGACATTACAGGAAAGCCAGAATATTGACTATGTAGTAAAGGGAGAGGGAGAAAATCCTTTTTCAGGAATACTTGACATCATAGAAAAAAAGAAAGATCCTAAAGAAATAAGAGGCATTGCCTATAGAAATGGAAATAGGATATTGAACAATCCACCAGAGGTTCTTATAAGCGATGTAGATTCGATACCAGAGCCATCATGGGATTTACTGCCAATGGATAAATACGAGATAGACAATACTCAATTTGGGACAATAATGACTTCCAGAGGTTGTCCGTATAATTGCATTTTTTGTTCATCCTCTTTGCAATTTGGAAAACAGTGGAGAGGACATTCAGTTGAACGTGTTATAGATGAGCTGAAAACTTTAAGATACAAATACAATAAAAGAGACATAGAATTTCTTGACGATACGTTCACGCTTAACATGAAGAGGGCTATGGAGTTAACAGATAGAATTTACAAAGAAGGAATTGATATTCGATGGTCTGCATCAGCAAGAGTAAACCTTTTCAATGCTGATATCGCAAAAAACATGAAAAGAGCAGGAGCTCATACAGTTTACTTTGGAATTGAATCAGGATCACAAAAAATTCTGGATTTTATTGGCAAAGGCACAACACTTGACCTTGCGAAATCATCTGTAAGAAAGGCAAACGATGCAGGATTGTATACTTTAGGATCTTTCATCATCGGTTTTCCAGATGATACAATAAAGGACGTCAAAACGACAATTAAGTTTTCAAAGAGCATTGGTGTGACCGTTGCGCAATTTACCATTGCCACACCATATCCAGGTACAAGACTCTGGGATTATGTTATGGAGAATAAACTTCTACTTACTATGAACTGGAGAAAATTTACAACGTTATCACCCGTGATTAAACTTCGAAATTTTACATCAGATCAGATACTTAAATGGTTATCTTGGGCTTATATATCATTTTATGTTAGACCTCTTTATCTATTGAAAGATGTAGCTAAAACGCATGGTTTTGTATTTAAGAGGCTAATACCGTATGCTAAGAAGGCAATGAACCTTGACATTATGGGTGAGTAAATATGGAAACCAATGGAATTTTTGCTATAATGAAAAAATTAATGCAAAACATGTGCTTAACTGAGGCACCTTGCACAATTTATGCTGTTTTAGCGATCTCAAAAAATTCCATGAGCATAAAGGAAATATCTGAGAAAACCGGTTATTCACTACCAATGATCTATACTTCTATGAGAGAATTGATCGAGAAGAACCTTGTGGAGAAAATAAAAAATGGAAAAAGCACTGAATACATTGCCAACATTAACTTCATGGAAGTATTCGAAAAAAGAAGAATAACAATCATGGAAAAATTCCTTGAACCTCTTGCAAAATTGGATTTGAAGAAATACCCAAATAATGATAGGATAAGAGAGATAAAAGAATATGCAAATACTGTTTACAACTATTTCTTAAAGATAAATCAATTGAATAATAGATAATTTATTTTATAAAAATAGATACACGGCACATTCTCACAGATAAAATGCAATTTCTAGCTAATAAAATCAGATATAGCAGCCTTGAATCCATCTTCATTAATCTTAAAGCTAAAATGTTCAAGAGTGTTTCTAGAAGCAGAGAAGAAGTGAGCAACGCTTTCACTTTCACCAATATCAATACCAGCGGTGGGCGAATTCATGTTTTTGTTAAGATCTTTGTATTATTTCATATTTATCCTCCTGACAGCGCCTATGCCTGACTAGGTATCGTAAAAAAGCAGGTAGTTATGAAAATTTACTAATCAGGCAACCTCATTAAAAGGAAAATTTAATAATGTTTTAGATATTGTCTTAAGTACATATAAATCATATATCTTATGTATATCAGGTGAAAAAATGAAAACATATTCTGAAGCTGGTGTTAATATTGATAAAAAATCTATTTTTTTAGATTTGATGTTATCACAAATAAAATTTCACAGAGAGCGAAATATAAATCTTAAAGGACATTATACGGGGCTAGTTGATTTCGGGGATTATTATTTGGCTTTAAATACAGATGGAGTAGGCACTAAGATGATTATTGCTGAGGAGGTAAAAAAATTTGATACTGTAGGAATAGACTGTGTAGCAATGAATGTTAATGATACTATATGTGTAGGTGCTGAACCTTTAGCGATGGTAGATTACTTGGTTATAAATAGATATGACGACTGGATTGCAGAACAAATTGGAGCTGGCCTAAATAAAGGGTTAGAGCTTGCAAATACAGAGCTAGTTGGTGGGGAGACTGCTGTAATGCCAGATCTTGTGAACAATATAGATCTTTCAGGTACTGCTCTGGGCATAGTTAAAAAAGATAAACTGGTATCTGGATCTGCAATCTCGGATGGAGATCTTATAATAGGACTGGAAAGTTCAGGTTTGCATTCTAATGGTTTTACGTTAGTACGGAAACTTATAAAAGAGCACAATATCTCTTACAACGATAAAATTGGAGGAGCTAAACTTGTCAATCTGCTTTTAGAACCAACGAGGATCTATGTAAAAGAGATATTAGAACTATTAAAGATCAGTGAAATACATGGACTAGCAAATATTACTGGTGGAGGGTTGAGAAACCTGATACGTTTAAAGAAAAAAAGGTTTATACTTGATAATTTAATTGAGCCTGCACCGATATTCAAGTTTATACAGAAAACTGGAGACATCTCTGACTTTGAGATGTACCAGACTTTCAACATGGGCATGGGTTTTGCTATAATCGTTCCAGAGCGAGATGCTGACACAGTTTTACAGTATTTAAAACATAAGATTGATGCGCAAATCGTTGGTTTCGTAGCTCCTGGTGAGAACGTTTTTGTACCTGAGCTTAAAATCAGTTATGAAAAATACTAATATCTTCAACGGTATATCGCACTTTATCAAATCCTTTCGGTATATTTTCCAGATCGTCAATAACGTATTTTAAAAGATCTCTCGATACAAATATAATTGTATTCAACCCCTTATGCGCAGCTTCTATAGAGGATCTCGCAGTGTCAAATTCAAAATCAATATTTACCTCATATTTTTTTAATGTTACATATGGAACTATTCCATACACACCTATTTTGTCATGCTTATATTTTAATACTGCCTCGATAGATTTTCTATCAACTTTTCTAGAACCACCTTCATAGGAGTTTGGCAATGTGAAAATTTTGATTTCTCCCATCGATAATGATAATATACCAGAAAGTGATCCTATTGAAAGATCTTCACCTTTTTTAGCGCTGTTTAATGCAGTTCCAGTGGATGAAGAGTCTTTGATATAAGCATATATGTATCCATTTTTCATGAACAGTCCCACCTGGCTATCTTTTTTAATATCCTCACCAGCAATAGCTTCGGTAATGTTTATTATTTTTACCTCGTTTAGAAGTAGAGATATGTAATCTCTTAACTCTTCTGTTTTCTCTGAAATAAATAGAATTCCCTCTTTTTTTATTTTTAGATCACTGTCTATATACCCCTCATTTTTTAGCTGTTTTAAATAGTCTGATACACCCTGTATAGTTATGCCTATTGTATCTGCAAGATCTTTAATTTTCTTTTTTCCGTGAAGTATTTCTATCAGTATAAGCATCTTTGTGAGCTCTTTTTTTTCTCTCAATATCATGTTCTCTCACAGATATAAATATATTAATTATATATTTTAAACTTTTTTAAATTTATCCTGTTAATAAATGAAATTATACTATGCCAGAATTTGAATATAGCATTTTAAAATTGTTTATCGATAAATATCTATTATAGGGGTTTATTTACTAGCGTTAAGCAATTATTTACACCTCATTAAACGTGGTATTAAAAATGTTTAAATTGCAAATAAAATTGCTAAATGATCTGGCAATTCATTTCGGTCATTAAAGCATCGAAAAATTAAATAGTCATAATTCAATAATATATTTATGTATCCTGAAGAGGTAATCACGGTAGCAAAGAAGGGCAAGAGAGAAGTGCGAAACTATTTAATGCATGGCACTTTTGTCGAATATAATTATTTAGATGAAAAAACCGGAGAAGCGGTTGATAACAAGATCAAGCTCGTGCTAAAAGCAAAAGATGGAAAAGTTTATGAATATTTTATTATACATGGGTCTAATGATAGATCTATTCTTATCACGGCACCAGAGAAAGGAAGCAGAAAAATACTAGTAAACAATAAGGCTGTAGATTTAGATCTATTGCTTTTGAAAGACTAGAATGAGGAGCTGCTTAAAAATGGCAATTGAAATACTGAAAAAAATGAGCATTGAAGAATTTAATAGGACCTGCAACGAGATATCAGAAGCAATGGGGTTCAGGATCACAAGCTCTGTGTATAAGGGAGAGCAGGTGGTTGTTGATGCGGTACTGAATATCCCTGGAGAACAGAGATATATTTTGATATTTTACAGAAAAGATTTTGTGCAGAGAAAAGAGTTGGAGGATCTGGTAGTATTAGACGCAAAAGACATAAAATGGATTGTGATGATTACAGGTTCTTACGGAGAAGATGCTTTGAAGTTTGGAGCTCAAAATAATCTAGTAATGATTGACCAAAACGGACTGGAAAAGATAATCAAAGATTATGGTATTAATATAAAATGGGAAGAAGAAGAGAAAAAAGAAGAAATAAAACAGAGCAAGATTTTGCCCAGTCTTGGAGAATCTGATAACAATTTGCAGTGGGCTAGAGATTTTCTTAAGAGCAAGAATTATGATATGGCGATGGATTATGTAGATAAAGCACTTAAAATTAAAGAGACTAAAGAAGCATGGCTTTTGAAAGGTCAAATTTATCATGAAATGGTCAAATTTCAAGAGTCTCTGGATTCTTACTTGAAAGCAATAAGTATTGATCCATCCAATCCTGAAGGATGGTACTATCTGGGAGTGACATTAGAGGATCTTGGTCGTGAAGAAGAATCAATAGAAGCTTTTAATCATGTGTTAGAGCTAGATGAAAATTACAGTTTAGCATGGCTCAGAAAAGGATTGATCATGCAAGCTAAAGGCTTGAATGATGAAGCGTTGTTGTGTTATAATAATATCCTGAAAAACGATAAAAAGAATTATGCAGCATGGAATAATAAAGGTGTGGTTTTAAAAAATAAGGGAGAATATGATGAAGCAGAGAAATGTTTTGAGATTGCGTATGAACTGAATAATGAATTTATAGATGCCATATTGAACAAGGCTGAGTTATTGTATGAACAGAAAAAATATGAGATGGCTGAAAATGAGATATATCTGTACCTCAAATCAAAGCCAAATGACAAGAATGCGCTAAAGATTCAGGCATATTCTACTTATAATCGAGGCTACAAAAAAGATTCATTGGCATTATTCGAGAAATTATTAGAGATTGACCCTCTAGACGAAGATGTTAAAAAGAAGATAATAGACATTAAATTAGAGATTGAAAAAGAAGGTCCTGTGCAAAAGGATCAGGCAAACCCAGAATTAAAGCCCATTCAGAGCGATGATGAAGTAAGAGAAATATTTAGCAAGGCACTGGAAAAATATCAGGAATTAAAGTTTGATGAATCGATAGCATATTTAAATTTGATATTGAGGAGAAACCCGAACCATTTTGGTGCAAAACTTTTAAAAGAGCAGATACTGTTAGAGAAAAAATGATATAAATAAAAACTATTATCAAAGCATGGCTCAAATAATAGATGGGAAACAGATTGCAAATCAGATGGAACTAGACCTGAAAAAAGAAGTGGAATATTTTTACAGTAAAACCGGGATTAGACCATCTCTTAATACTGTATTGATTGGTGGCGATGATGCTTCAAGGTTGTACGCTAAATCAAAGATCAAGTATGCGCAGAGAGTAGGTATGACTGGATATATTAATGTACTGGACCAGAATGCTGACTTGAACACTGTTTTAGAGCTTATTGAAAAACTGAATAAAGATCCTAATGTACATGGGATAATGATCGAGATGCCCATTCCTTCTCATCTTGACAAAGAAAAGATAATGCAGAAAATAGACCCTGAGAAAGATATTGATGGCATGAATCCGATCAGTTATGGGAAACTGCTACTTGGCAATGAAGATTTTGTACCAAGCACACCTAAAGCGATCATAAAAATGCTAAGTTTCAGTAATGTTAAATTCGAAGGTGCGGAAGTGTGTATTGTAAATGCCAGTAGTGTGGTCGGTAAACCGCTAGCCTTAATGCTTATAAACAGGTACAGTACAGTAACAGTATGTCGTAGCAAAACAAAGAATCTTAAAGAACATACATTAAGAGGAGAAATTGTGATTGTAGCAACTGGCAAACCTAACTTTTTAACTGAAGATATGGTTAACCCCGACGCAGTAGTAATAGATGTGGGCATAAATAATGTGAACGGAAAAATAGTGGGAGACGTAGATTTCGAGAATGTGTCTAATAAAGTGAAGATGATCACGCCAGTGCCAGGCGGTGTTGGCAGCGTCACGACTATGACTATTCTTGAAAATACGTTTAATGCATACAAAAAACAGATAGAAAATAAAATTTAATTTTTATTTTTCAGATCTTGAAGTGTGGTAATTACCTCTGCAAATGCGTTGTGCTTGTGTATACTTTCTTCGCTCACACTCTTTACTTGTATCAAGGTATCGCCTGGGAATCCTTTGTATTTTTCTTCTACTTTTGTAAGAACCGTACGTACTACATCTTCCACAAATTTAGGGTTCAGATGAGAGTTTAGAACTATTAATCCTTCGTCTTTTCGTTTTAGAATTTCACGTGTTGGAGAAGACATAGAATTCTCAACAAGTTCTATTAGGTCATCCGCTTCAACCTCAAATCCCCCTGGGACCTCTATTAAGAGCGTGGTGTCATTTCTCTGGTTATGTGAGATTACAGGTATCTTATTCAAGAATTCTTCATATTCAGGATACTGTTCTATAAGCATCGCCCGAGTAGTTTCCATAGCGCATGGGCAGACTGTAATTCCGACTACCTTTACTCCGGCCATTTTTCTAATATTTTTATCCTTGTCAATATTTGCCTTAGCTAACAGAGTGTACTGTTCAACGGTCTTCCTACCGCTGTATGTGCTTTTTTCAAGAAAATATTCTGCTGACATAGTTACTTCTGCATAACTGGCATATTCGTGTCTTTTTAACATCCTCTTTACAATTTCTTCAGATAGGTTTTCGAGGCTACTACACGGAGATTTGATGCTTTCTTCTACAATCTCGCTTAAAATCTCAACATTTCTGGACATGTCAGCGCCTTTTTTTGTGGCTGGAAGATCTACATATAAATCAATAGTAACAGTCAAAGTCACATTTTTATTTGGCCTTTTAACAAAAATCTGCTTTTTAACATCAGATACACCGACTCTTGTCAATTTATATGCATATTTCGGCCTTTCATTTTGAACATCTGGATATATCATATGAGCGCATAATATTATCTATAATTTAAATTTTTATGTTTATTTTTTAGATATCTACAATTTTACTATGCGATGGGAATCTAAAAAAGATTCAGACAATTTAACCTTTTATAATGTAAGAGTTTAGAAAAATGTCCAGGTTCTTTAAAAGTGAAAAACTTGAATGTCAGTTTCAGGCTCTGACAAAAGAGTTAAAATGGATATATAACGTAAAAAACATGCATGTTGTTGAATATTATTAGATTTAGAACTTTTACTATATGAGAATGGTATATTTTTTGATAATTTATATATAATATCAATTAAAATATC
>JAVRLB010000017.1:0-13415 GCA_031961865.1 Thermoplasmatota archaeon
ATAATAAACTTTCAGTAAATAAGCATTATCAATAAAAAATCGAATAAAAAAATATTATTGACTAATAGTCAATTCCCACCATAGAGCTTTGCAGCCTGGAAATTTAAATAAGAATCCTTCATACGCCTAAAATTTAAATTAACAAGTAATGCCTTAAAATTGTAGAGATCAGCTAAAGCAGAGTAAACTAAAGATATAGAAGAAAGAACAGAGCCAGGAAAAGTGATATATCCTTGAAAAGCCAGTTCTTTCTTCAGATACATTCTTGCTAAAATCATAAATTTCAGGTAAAAAGTTATAAATATTGAAAAACGATGTAGCAGTATGGCGAATGATAGAGATCACAGATTCAAAAAAGCATTTGACAAGGGGATGGAACTTTTTAATAAGAAAAATTACGAGAAGGCATTTGAGAAGTTTGTTGAGGCTATATCGCTGGACTATTTAGATGTTTCAAGCCATGTGTTTAAGGCGCGAGCATTGTTGATGCTTGAAGACTATGATGCGGTTGAAAAAGAGATAAAAGAGATAGAATCGATCGGCGGAAATGATCTGAATTTTTTAATTTTGAAAATTGAGTATTATGACAGAATTGAAGAGTATGAGAATGCTATGAAAGAAGCAGAAAGCGCACAGAGAATCTATCCTACAGACAAAGAGATCCGGTTCCAGAAATCGATGGTGCTTGAAGACATGGCAAGATTTGAAGATGCTTACCGCGAGATAAATATCGCCATAAACTTAGATTCTAACGATCCTGATTTTTATCAAAAGCGCGGTGACATTTTGATTTCGATGAATAGGCCGGAAGAGGCAATGGAAAGTTATGACACTGCCATAAAAATCGAACCCAATAACAGTTTCCGGCACATTGGCAAAGCTTTAGCGTTTATGAAACTAAAAAGATATGCAGATGCACTTTCAGAGTATGACCGCGCTATCACTGCAAACCCTAATGATATCGATGCGCATTACGGCAAATATACAGCTTTGAAAAATATGAAAAACTATGAGGCTGCGCTGAAAGAGCTTCAAGTGTACGAGCAGTTAAGCTCGGACATCAACGTGCCTAAAGAGCGTGCAGTGCTCTTAATACTTCTTGGAAGATATGAAGAATCATTAAATTCCATGCTAGTAGGAGCAACACGTAATGGAATGTCAGAGCGGACGTATATGCGTGAGGTCTTGGGAGAAGTAGATGATAATAGAAGACTGGATTTTATAGACCATATGCTCCTGAAACTGCCGGAAAATCAAGATCTAAAGCATTTTAAGCTCACAGAGCTAATAGAACTGAAAAGGTTTGATGAGGCAAGCCAGATTCTTGAAACACTGGATCATGACAGTTTTTACTATCATTTTCAAAAAGCGTCAGTACTGAACATGAAAAAAGAGTATAAAGAAGCACTGGTAGAGTATGACCGAGCTCTTGCAATCAGAACTGACAGCTTTACAAGCTCGTTTGTCCATTCTCTAAAAGGATCAAGATTCATGATACTTAATGATTATGAGAATGCGATTGCAGAGTTTGATCAATCTATAAAATTGACACCTGGCAACATAGAACCGAAGCTTGCCAAAGTTGATACGTACATAACAATGAAAGAATATGCCACAGCGCTCAATCTTGTTGTGGAGCTTTTAAAAGAATATCCCAGTAATGAGGACTTGTTAGAGAAAAAAATTCTAATCCTGCGAGATATGGAGAGATATGAAGAGGCTCTGAAAGAGTGCGATCAGACGATCAGTACATTTCCCCATATATTAGACATGTATTTTCTAAAATCAGAAATTTACGATAAAATGGGGCTTTATGACCAGTCAATCAGAGAGCTGGACCTTGCAAGCTCTAAAGATCCAGGTGAGCCAGGATGGAATCTGAGCAAAGCTTCTATGCTCGAAAAGATGCAAAAATACGAGGATGCAGAACGAGAATATGATAAAGCGATCAAAAAGAATTATAATAATTCACTATCCTATGAATTAAAATTGTCAATGTACATAAAAGTCAATAAATTTGATGCTGCAAAAAAGCTACTTGATGAGGCTCTGAAAAGATTTCCAGAAGATGCATCTCTGTATTTTTATGAGGTCGAACTGGCTGATAGGAATGGTATGACAGACCAAGCTTTAGAGATTTGCGCCAAGAGAGTGAAAGAATATCCGAAAGACCTGGAGCTAAATGTACTGTACGCAATACTGCTTGCCAAAACCGGCAAGAACTTAGAATACTTAGAAACTGCGTTATCAGCGCAGACAATCGAGAAAGAAGATTTGTGCGAGTATCTGGATAATGCTATTAAATCCGATTTTTTCGAACAAAAAGATATGGATATTATAAAGAGCATGAGAGAGCGGTTCTGTAAATAACCAATATTTAATGTTGTTTTATAATTATACTCGAAACTTTTTAAACATATTATTTGATATCTTTTATTACAGTTAGAAACGAAGAATTGGAAAATAAAGTCAATAGAAAAGGATCTTAGGGTTCTGAATAAAATATATTGCATAGGTATAAAGGATACTTAGTGGAATAGGCACTAAAAAGTAAGTGCAACAAAGATGATTGGAACAAGAATAGATTTGATGGAATAATGCTAGTATTTGGAGTGAAAACTATCTAAATTAGCAGTATCTCAAAAAGAAGAGCTTATAGAATTGTTAATGTTTCTGGATGATTGAATAACTGTTGAAGTACAGAAATAAATAAAAGATAGATTTGGTGTTAATCATAACATTAAGCGGTGGTAAGAAAGCCATTAAAAAAACTTGGCAGCCATTATTCAAAACCATATCAGCACGATTTTCGAAGATGAAGGATGCTGAAAAATAATAAATTTAAAAAGTTATGCGTTCAACTATAAGATATCCTATGATACTATTTTTTATTTTATATGTCTGTTGCTCAATCTTAACTCTCTGTATTATCAAATGTATAAATATCTGTTCCTCTTGGCTTAGAAAATGTGATTTTGGTAACATATCTAAGTTAATACTATCTACATGATCATTCTTCTTGGATTTTACAATCCATGCTGGTTCTTTAGGATGCGAAACAGTAATATCCACGTATCCAATGTTCTGAAGTGTCTTAAGTACCGGATATGCAATATCCGCTGAGTTAAATGAAATTCTTGCATGTTCTGTATATGTTTTTTAGATCATTAAATCCATCATTGTTTATATTAAAGCTAAAATGCTCAAGAGTGGCTTCAGAAGAAGCACTTTCACATTCTTCGATATAAATAACAACGGCAGGCAATATCAAAAAAGGAAAAATGTTATAAGTTTTGTTTTTATAATGATAATGATGAGACCCTATATCATAATAAATGCAGCGATGAGCATTGACGGAAAATTAGCACTTGGTACACGAAAGCAGACTGAGCTCTCTGACGCTCTTGATTTTGAGAGAGTGCACAAGCTCAGAAACAGTGTTGACGCAATTTTGGTGGGAATAAACACAGTATTGAGCGACGATCCGCGATTGACAGTAAAGGCACAGTATGTATCCAATCCAAAAAACCCGATTCGCATAGTTTTAGATTCCTCACTGCGCATACCAGCTAATGCGAAGGTGCTGGACCAGAGTGCGAGAACTATCATAGTCACGACCGAATCGGCGATGCGAGAATCTATGAACTTTGAGGTGCTGCGATGTGGAAGACAGCATATCGATTTAAAGATTATGCTCGAGAAACTATATGAGATGAACATAAAAAAGCTGATGGTAGAAGGTGGGGGCACGGTCATTTACTCATTTCTCAAAGCCGGATTATACGATGAGCTCAGCCTGTTTATTGCCCCTGTAATAATCGGTGCCAATGCGCCAATGTTAGCAAACGGTCCTGCCGCAATGACTGTTGAAGACATGATTCATTTAAACCTTGCAGAAGTGCAAGTTTTAGGAAACGGAATATACTGCAGGTTCACTAGGCCATGATCTATCCTATATTAAATGAGCGGGCACTTTATGACGAGGCTCTGAACATTATGGTCATAGGAGACTTGCATCTAGGAATAGAGCGAGAATTTGAAAAACGTGGAATACTCATTCCAGATCAGACTATCAATATTTTAGATCGTATTATTCAGCTAATAGATAAATACAAAGTCAAGACTCTCATAATATTGGGTGATATAAAGCATACAATATACTATCCTGAGTACAGAGAGAAAGCGTTATTATCCAGTTTTTTTCATGAGATTGGTGAGAAAGTGAACATTGAGATTGTGCCTGGAAACCATGATGGTTCTTTAAAGCGCATGTATCCGGACATGAACGTAACCTCTAGCAGGGGCATTCTCTATCATGATTATTATATGATGCATGGGCATACCTGGCCCACAAAAGAGCTGGAAAAAGCAAAGTACCTGATAATGGCGCACATACATCCTGAGATCAAGATCACTGATGCGCAGGGGCATAACCAGATCGAACCATGCTGGCTTCGCGGCAAACCTGAAAAAGCGATAAAAAAATACTATGATTTTGACGGAGAGGTGATTATCATGCCCTCTTTTAACACGCTTACCGGGCGCACGCTAAGCGAAGAGCGAGACACGATCGGGCCTATGTTTACCAATGCGCTTGTCAAGGTTGCGCACATGGACGTGTATTTGCTGGACGGTACAAATCTCGGAAAAGCCATTAAAAAATTTTAAATAACCAGATTATGATACTAAGCACATAATGAATAAACTGCTCATAATCACAGATATTACGGTACTAGAATCTGCGGTAAACGATCCTGATTGTGCGGTCATATTGCCGGACCTAATACAAACCCGCAATTTTTACAATTATTTAATTAATAGGGGAATTAAGAGCATAGATCTCTCAAAAATCTATACAGTACAGAGCTTTACAGCCATGGTGCTCAATATTTCCAATCTTCCGATCCTGCCCAGATTTTTAGAGCGGGTGATCACGAAAGACCTGCTTTTGCAGTTACAGAATGAAAATCCAGATTATGCAGAGCTTGCAAACTATCCAGAGTTCGTATCACTGTTTTTAGAAGAATTTGATACGCTGCAGAGCAATATAGATCTTGAAACTGTGAATGATCCGCGTTTAAGCTATTTTAAAAAGTTCAGCATGCTTTTTAATCAGAGCTTGCAGAGACTCAACTACCTCACTATCAAAGCTGTTGAAGAAAGAGCAGCAGAGAAGATAAACAAAGAAGGATGCAGGTACCGAAAACTGTATTTTGCTAACTTTTTTATGATTGACAATATGTTGCTTAAACTGATCGAATCTTTATTATCTAGCAGTGAAGTAATAATGTTCTACTATGATTCAGACTCACTGCAGGTTGTAAAAGAAAGGCTTGGGAGCTTTGATGCAGAGCTGTACAGAAAAGATACTGATCGTTCTCAAAGTCTGCAGTTTCTGGCAGTGCCAGACCAAAGAAGTGAAATTATAACAATTGCAAGAAAGATTGCAGAGTACGTACACTCAAAAAATGCCAGGTTTGAAGAGTTCATGGTTGCGTTCAGGGACGCAAAGTTGTATGAGCCTCTGATAAAAGAGATATTTAGCAGATATAACATTCCTTATTTTATAGAGGTAAGGCAACGATTTCAGGATCTGGAAATTTACACATATTACAGGAATATTGTAAAGAACCTTGTTTACACAGGCGCAACTCAGTTTTTAGAAACACTGGTAGAGCGTCTAGAGCTCCAGAGAATCGATAAAGAAGAGTACAGAGACTCTGTAAAGTTTATAAACTATCTGAGACAGTTTAATGATCATATTGCTTCTCTACAAACCCTATACGGATCCCTGACACCACAACAATTTGTAAATCTATTAAATATCTATATTGACACTTACACGTACGGAAACTTGCAAAGCGACAGAAACGTGGTAAAGATCATAGATATAGGAAACATATTTTTCAATTTCCCAAAGTATCTGTTTGTGGGAAACATGAAAGAGGGTGTGTTTCCGAGAATCATGGAAACGAAAGATCTTATTGATCCTATGCTAAAATCGCAATATCGATTTTATTATCGAACCGGTTCTCTGGACATGAAGAACGAAGACTATTATTTTGACACACTTTTGCAAAGCTCTGAAAACATCATATTCACATACTCTTACCGTGATCAAAAAGCAAAGAGAGAGTATCAATCTCGCTATCTGCGAAAACTGGAAGCTGACAAGATAATAAAAAAGCAAGAATACGATCCATTAAAGTTTCATGATAGCACTGTTTTTTATTCTAAGCGCGAGCTTTTGCAAGCATTGATATTTAACAGGCATTATCAGTGCAGAGATAAAAGCATTGAACAGGAACTGAACAAGATCATCAAAGTTGCTGGGGCACATGAGATTGAGGATAAGAATGAGATTATTGATATGCTAAAAACCAGAGTATTTACGCCCACTGAGCTGACCCAGTACAAAAAATGCGGGCTCAGCTATTTTTACAGGTACATCTTGCAGATTACAAAACCAGAAGAGCTGTTAGGTGTGACTGGAACTGGAACATTGTATCATAACATTTTGAGAGACTACTATTCAGATCATAAAACGTTTAAAGAGCAGATAGATAAAATCGAGATCAAGCGTTATGTATCCAGGCATTTAAGTAAGTTTAAAGGTACGATAGATGATCAGCTGCTCGATATTGTAGAATTAAGCGTGATCAAAAGGCTCTACAATTTTCTGACCTTTGACCAGCAGATATCACGTAACAGGGTAGTGAAAGATGTAGAATACCCGTTTACATGGAACATTGATGAATACAGGACTATAAAAGGCAGAATTGACAGAATCGATAATAGTGGCTCTAGTTTTGTAGTTATAGATTACAAGTACACCTCATCAGACACACTGAAAAAACAGTACAGAGAAGATCTTGCAATGCCCATATATCTCACTTACATGAGAGATAATAACATGCATGCGATAGGAAAATACTATTCCATAAAGCTCAACAGGTCCAGATACACTCCCGATCTCGAAAAAAACTATACAAAAACTGTAACTCTTGGCAAGGGCGAGGAACAGCTCGATCCTGAGCACTTGAAAGAAGAGCTGAGAGAATATATTAATAATATCCGTACTGCAAAGTTCAAGGCTGAGCCGGGAGAAGATTGCAGATACTGTGACTATTATGATATCTGTACCTATTATATGGAGGGAGAGGATCATGGATCTGAATGAAGAGCAGAAAGCGATCATGGAACAGTGCAAAAGAGAGAACCTGAGAGTCAATGCCGTAGCGGGTTCTGGAAAGACCACCACCCTTTCGAATACGTACATGGGCATCATTGAAGAGCTGCTAAAAAAAGGGTACGATCTCTCAGCTGCAACGAGCAAGATACTGGTATTGACATTTACAAACGATGCAGCTTATGACCTGAAAAAGAAGATTTACGAGCTGTTGTTTGATCGCTATCAGTTTACAGACACGCTCAATTACGTGTCCACAATACATTCATTCAGCAACATGCTTTTCAACGACCTTATTCTCACGCTCAAGATCAATCCCAGCTACAGCATTGACGAAGATTACGAGCTTGAACAGCTGAAATGGCAGGCGTTTCAGAGAATAATATTGAATAACAGCGCGCAGACAAATCTGATCAATGAATACTTCAATATTGAGATAAGTAGTGGAGAAAACAGCTTTCAAGCTCTGCTCGAAACATTATATTCAAAATCCCGGCAATTTGGATGGGATGTGGATGATATTAAGCAGAGGTTCATAAATGAAGAGCTGCTGGCTAAGATAAGGATAAGTACCGGTGAGACAAATATTGTGAGAAAACTGTTAATTGCGATCAGATCGATGTTAATAGAGTACATGAAAACGCTTGAATCGCTAAAGTTCGAAAACGGGCTGTTTGAATTTGAAGATCTTGTGTACTACCCGTACAGACAGTTAAAAAAAGATCCAGCATTCAGGGCTCGATGGAGCAACCGGTTCTTTTACATACTCATAGATGAGTATCAGGATACTAGCATCCTGCAGTTTGAGTTTATAAAACTGCTTAAGAACAACAGCAAAGTCTCGATGTTTGGAGATTATCATCAATCTATATACGAATGGCGTGACGCGTCACCCAGATACATGATAACCCAGTCTGATTTTAAAAACGTCTCAATGCGCAGAAACTACAGATCTGGAAAGAACCTAGTCACTTTTATAAACACTCTGTTTTCAAGGGTGTTTCAGAGCTCTGCACTGCAGTATAGCAGCATGGAAGCACAGTCTAATGAAGATTCAGAAGTATACATATTCAATGCTGTGGAAGGAAACACAGAAACGAAGGTAAAAAACGAGGCTGAGCTGTTTGCAAAAGCGATCAAGTATCTGGTATCAGAAAAACATGTGGACTACAGAGACATCACAGTGCTGTTCAGGGCCAAGACGCATATTGATGAGTATGTCAGAGAGTTTCAGAGACAGGGCATAGATTATGTGCTGATCACAAACAACGATTTTTTCGATATTGAAGAGGTTCGTTTTCTGGTCAATTACCTGTTTTTCCTTGGTGCAAGAGACAGAGAGGAATCCTATTATTATTTTGCAAAGCTCATCAAGAGTCCAGTCTATGGCGGTGACGATGCTCTGTTGTGGACTGTTGCAAAAAACGGCAGAGAATATTACAATGTCCAAGGCAGCGAGTGCATTGACCGGTTCAGAGCGCATGTAAACTTGCTGAGCCAGTACAAAAACAAGAAAAAAGACCAGCTGCTATTAAAGTTGATAGAGCTTACAAACCTGGATTTGCATTATCTTGCCCACATAAACGGTGCACAAAAATACGCAAACATTTACAAGTTTGTAGACATTGTTCGAAAACTGGAACAGTCTCGCGTGCTCGATTATATTGAGTTTCTAGAAGCACTGAAAAACCTGATCAAAAATGATGGAGAGGGTGAGGCGATAATAAATGACAAGGAAGACAATGCAGTAAACATCATGACTGTACATGCAAACAAAGGATTGCAGGCAAAGGCAGTATTGTTACCTGCCATGTTTGCAACTACCAAGCCTGACAGCAAAGAATACATATTTGACAGGGATTATGGATTCTTGTTTAATCTCGGCATCATAAAAGAAGAGTATAAAGAGCTGGTCAAAAATATCATGGATCGCCTTACTCCCAGAAGCGAAGAAGAGTATTTGAGGCTTTTATACGTGGCCATGACCAGAGCTGAAAATTATCTGGTGTTCAGCATTGACCATGATTCTAAAAGAAAAAGTGCAAAAACATGGTCTAATGTAGTGACCTCCTATATGAATGAACAAGAGCTGGAAAGGTACATAAAAAACAGTGATGTGATCTTAAAGCACAGTATTGAAAATGCACAGAGCTCTGAAAGCAATACCGAGCTAACGCTTTCTCCGTTGATCAAGCAGCAAAAAAAGCTGTACATGCTTTCTCCAACATTAATAAATGTATATATGCAGTGTCCAAGAAAATATTATTTTCTGACTCGTTTTGGCACAGTGGAAAATAGAGAACCTTTAAAATTAGGCGAAAAACTGCACTCGCTACTGAGAAGCGGAGTTATTGATGAGGAAGATGAGAGTGCAAATGAGCTTGTTTCTGAGATATACAACACCGATTTCTGGCATAATATGACCGGCTCTAAAAATTACAGAGAGCTGCCGTTTTTAATAGATATTGAAGGGACCATGCTGCGTGGCACGATAGATCTTGTTTATGAGCATGATGGAGAATGGAACATAGTAGATTACAAGACCAACAGCACAGATTTAGATATTTACCGTGGGCAACTGTTTTCGTACGTGCTGGGATTATATCATTTAAAATCTTACAGAGCAAAATACATAGCCTTATACTCAATCAAGAGCAAAAAACTGGTATCTGAGCCTGCTCCTGATCCTGAGCAGATTGAAGCGATAATCAAGAATGTAATAAAAGCCATTGAGGCAGAACAATTTCAAAAAGTGAAAAACAAAAACTGCGAGATCTGTGAATTTTCAGAACTTTGCAAAAAAGAAGAGCCATAATTTTAATATTTGGATTAGCATAATCTTTTTATCCTGTAAAATAATTGGTGAGATAATATGGTAGAATTAATTGATGAGGATATATCCGTGCTCTGGTCCAAGTTTTTTGTAGAGTACAGTTATAATATCACGCTAACATCATTAGCAAATGAATATCCAGACAATAAATCGCTATATATTGATTTCAGGGAGCTTCAAACATTCGATGCCGATCTTGCAGAGCTTTTGCTAAGAGATCCGCAGCGAGCTCTGGATTTAGGAGAAAAGACATTAAGAGAAGAGCTGCCAGAAGAAAAAAAATCGTACAATATTCATCTTCGAATAAAGAACCTGTCTGACTCACAGCTTCACAAGATCCGGGACCTGAGAGCAAAGCATATGAGCGAGTTTTTGAAGATCGAAGGAATTGTAAGAATGGTCACTGATGTCAGGCCCCGTATCAGAGAAGCAGCATTTGAGTGCAAGGTTTGCGGGCATGTAAATTATATTATCCAGAACGATGAGTTTACTCTTGTAAGACCCAATATATGTGAAGCATGTAAAAAAAGCAAGATTTTCGAGCTTGATAAAGATAAGTCATTTTATATAGACTCTCAGAGAATCGAGATTCAGGAGCTGCCAGAAGAGTTGAAGGGCGGGCAACAGCCACAGAAGATACTTGCATACCTGGAAGATGACCTGACCAGGGGAGAGATCATGCCAGGCAAAAAGATTACAATTGTAGGTACATTAAAACCTATTACCAAGTTTAGCAAGAATGCTATAAGCCAGTATTTTGATCTTTATCTGGACATTAACAATTATGAGTTTCCAAAAGAAGAGTATGAAGATATTGCGCTGACCCAAGAAGACATGAACGAGATTCTAGAACTGTCAAAAAGCGAGAATCTGTTCAACAAGTTTGTTGGCTCGATAGCAGAAACAATATATGGCATGGATGTCATAAAAGAGGCTATGTTACTGCAGATGTTTGGCGGTGTGACCAAGTTCATGCCTGACGAGACCCGGTTGCGCGGAGACATTCATATCTTGCTGGTCGGAGATCCGGGCACTGCAAAATCTCAGCTGTTGAGGTTTGTAAAAAACGTGGTTCCAAAAGGAATATATACATCCGGTAAAAGCTCTAGTGCTGCAGGATTAACTGCAGCTGCTACCAAAGACGAGTTTGGAGATGGTAGATGGAACCTGGAAGCCGGAACTTTGGTTCTGGCAGACATGGGCATTGCCGCCATTGACGAGTTTGATAAGATGGAAGACAAGGACCGTTCATCAATTCACGAAGCTATGGAACAGCAGACTATCACTGTTGCAAAAGCGGGAATAAACGCTACGTTGATGGCAAGATGCGGAATACTTGCTGCAGCAAACCCGAAACATGGCAGGTTTGATCCATCTGTTCCGCTTTCAGACCAGATCAAGCTAGAAGGACCGCTGCTTTCAAGATTCGATGCAATATTCAAGATTACAGATATTCCTGAGGCAAATAGAGACTCAAAGATCGCAGAACATATACTGTCACAGCATTTGCTCGGCGAAAAGCTGGTCAATAACATGCCGTTGGATACTAATACTGAAGAACTGGAAAAAAGCATTATTTCTTACGAGCTATTTAGAAAATATATTGCTTATGCAAAGAGAATCGTGCCTGAACTGACTAAAGAATCTATGGATCAGCTTAAAAAATATTATCTAAATGTTCGTAGCAAATATAACACGTCTCAGACCATTCCGATCACGCCCAGGCAGCTTGAAGCAATGATCAGGCTTGCAGAAGCATCTGCAAGAGTGAGGCTCAGCAAATATGTAAATGTGGATGATGCAAACAGGGCCATACGCATTCTAGAAGCGTTCATAAGCGAGGTTGCCACTGAGGCGGGCGGTGTAGTAGACATTGACATGATCGGGGGAGTAAGCAAAAAACAGAGATCAAAGATGGAAGAGCTGGAAGATATCATCAAAAATTTGACTGTGGGCAATAAAAGTGTTTCTCAAGATGAAATTATAAACGAGGCAGAGTCCAGAGGCTTAAACCGCTCAGACATTACGAATACCCTCGCAAGAATGAAAAGAGACGGATTGATCTATGAACCTGCTAGCGGAAAATATAGGCTTTCAGAATAAAAAAAAGAAAAAAAAGATTATTCTTTGTATTTTTTCAATAACTTTTCAGGAGCTGTATAGTTAAAATAGAAATCGAACACGAAATCGAACGTTCCTTTCAGCGTGGACCAGTATATTCTCGCCATCATCATTTTCATAAAATGCTTGAACCTGGTCGGTGGATAAGGCACAGTCGGATGCGTGTAATCTGCAATGACGAACGTGGCCTTGCCGTATGCTGTATCGAACGGGCAATTTATGCGCCCTGTAAACTTTGAGTCTTTTCCTTCCAGAATATCTGCAAGCACCTTCGCTTCCAGATGCGCAGTTACGCCGGTCTTTGATGTTGGCAGATCATTTGCATCTCCTATTGCAAATACGTTATCAAAGCCCACAACTTTCATTGTCTGCTTTTCTACCTTTATAAACTTGTCATCTGTTAGTATCGTTGACGGATTGTACTCAATATCCACGCCTGTGCACGGTGGTACAATAATCGGTAAGTCATAGTTTAAAGTATCTCCGGATATGGATTTAATTTCTTTCTTTTCTGGGTCTATAGTATCCACATCAAAGAATGTAACCACCTCAATATTTCTTTCTTTAACCATCGGTTCCACGATTCTGTTCATAGGCTCTGCAGAGTATGCTCTCGGATATGGCGTGAAAAATATGAGCTTAGACTTGTCTTTTAATCCCTTTTTTCTGATATACTCTTCAACCTGGAACATGCCTTCCAGCATAGATGGCGGACATTTGCAGGTGGGTGCACTCTGCCCCAGTACAATGGTTCCACCCTTGAATTCTTGAAGATGTTTCCACACTTTCTTAGCCTGCTCTATGTTTGTATGGTAGTCTCCATACTCTTTGTTTATTTTGTCCAGTCCTGGAATCAGGCCAATGTTCGTGACCGTTCCTGTCGCAATGACCAGATAATCATAAGTGTATTTTTTCTTGCTCTCTGTTTCTACTACCTTATTTACCAGGTCCACCTTTCGGACCGTATCCTGATAGAACTTTACATGCGGTTTCAGGATCTGTCGAATATCCTTCCATATTTTACGGTCAGATCCCTGAAACGCCACATACAAAAACCAGGGCTGGTAATAATGTTTATTATCTCGATCCAGCACCGTGATATCATACTTTTTTTTATCAAGAGAGTTTGCTAATATTACACCGCCGCCACCGGCACCTATAATTAACACTTTCTGCAAATATCTCACCTTTTATTGATTTTTATTATTACTACTACTTTTTCTGCGTCTTCTGTAACGCTTACAATCTCGTTTCCCGTTTTTTTGGCCCATG
>JAVRLB010000017.1:13515-21800 GCA_031961865.1 Thermoplasmatota archaeon
CTTCAGTATCCGCTTTTACACCTTTATCAGTAGCCCATAGTTCCAGCACATCTCCTACTTTCGCGTTTCTGTACGCTTTGACAAGATCTGTGATCGGACCTGGACATGCTGCACCTCTTGCATCTATAACCTTGTTTGCCATACTTTCTCACCTCTAACTTTCTCATATGATAATTATGTTACCTTATTTAAGCATTATTTATAAATTTTCAGGACTGCTCAAAAAATAAATAAAAAAAAGATAGTTTTTTTATCTTTTGAGTATGTTGATAACGACTGAAATCTTTTCTGAATCTTCAGTAACGCTCACAATTTTGTTTCCCGTTTTTTTGGCCCATGCTTCAGTATCCGCTTTTACACCTTTATCAGTAGCCCATAGTTCCAGCACATCTCCTACTTTCGCGTTTCTGTACGCTTTGACAAGATCTGTGATCGGACCTGGACATGCTGCACCTCTTGCATCTATTATTTTGTTTGCCATATTTTTCACTCCTTATATAAACAATACCTGTGCTCCTTCTGAATTAGCAACGAAAGTAGCTGCACCAACCACATCGTCAATGATTGGATCCAGCTGCTCTCTAGAAATTCCCAGCAGGTCACAGGTCATAGAGCATGCATAGATTTTAGCGCCAAATTCTTTTGCTTCTTTCAGCATATCGTACCATGATGCTACATTATGAGCTTTCATACTCTGCGCAAACATCGGACCCATCTGCTCAAAGTCTTTGGGCATCATCATCTTTTTCTCGCCCTTAGTAAAGTTTAACAGACCCCAGAAGGTCACAAATATTTCTAAATCACTGCCCATAGCTGCATAAGCCTGACTCAACACGCCCGCTGCCATTAACTTGTCTGTCGTGCCACTAAATATTATTATTGATACTTTGTTTCCCATAGCTATCACTGATTTCAGATATTTCAATCGACTATTTAAACATTTTTTTATATTCTTTAATATTTGTGAAAATTAATCAGAATTATAAAACTAATTTTTAACACAAATTATTATAAATAGTAAATTTTTTAAAATTTAGTGATTATAAAATTCTATTTTTCGTCTTTATGTTTATTGTTTTTAGAAGAGAGATATATACCTGCCGCAACCAGCAAAAACCCTGCATAGGTAATATAAGATTCAACTTCACCGAGGATCAGGTATGCAAAAAGTATGGATAGTGCAGGCACAATAAAAAAATAGGATGATATTGATGAGAGGTTATATTTCCGGTACAGATAAAAGTAAATAAAGTATGCTACTCCAGTTCCGAGAACGCCCATATATGTGATTATAATAATGAATGAAACTGTAAATCCTGAAAAATTCAATTTTTCAGTTGCGAGCGCCCAGACCAGTATTACCGGTATCGCATACAGAAACTGAAAAGTGTTCACTGTTGCAGCATCTACTCTGGGTGACAAATATTTTTTGTATATGACCGTGCCTGTAGCCCAGCTGACCGCTGCTATCAACAGCAAGATTATGCCTGTACTGTGCTCGATTACGAGACCATGAGAGAAGATCAGTACTATGCCTGCAAATCCTATCAGTGTTCCTGTTACGCTCAAATAAGATAATTTTTCATGTAAAAAGATGTACGCAAACAGGATATTGAAGAGCGGGTATGTGTATATCAAAATTGCAGATATGGATGAAGATTCAGTGGTCTCTCCAATGAACCAGAACCCCATCAAGATCACAAGATTGAAAATTGACACGAGAAATATAAAAACATTTGATTTCAGGTCTCTTGGAATTCTTACATTCCGGAATAATAAAAAAGAGGTAGCAAACCCTAAAATAATTCTGAACAGCAGCAGATACATAGGAGGCTCATAGTTTAAAGCAATCTTGACCAGCGGAAAATTCAAAGCCCAGAAACTGGCCATAAAAAGAAACAGCAATGTTTCAGTACCTGCATTAGAATCTCTGTTATTGTTCATTTACCCTGTGATTGAGATGTTGCTATTTATTTTTTGCCTGGTAAAATATAAAAAAAAGAAAAAAATTAATCTTTGATAGGTTTTCCACCGACAGGCGCTACAGATTTTCCGAATGTTGAGTTTATTACCAGCGCTGCAGAGGTATAGAATGCCGCTATTGCAGTCAGTATCCCTACATACCCACCTGCAACTACAACATTGCTTGAATTCTCAAAGTTGCCGATTCCAAGTATGAAGAACGTGATCCATAGCAGCAAGAATACGGTCCATAATGCCCAGTTAGTTTTGAACGAAGCAATCCACATGTAGAATGTGAACACTCCGAACATTGTCAGAAATATTGCTACTGCATCGCTTGCCGCTGAACCACCACCTATGCTCAGTATCCCTGCTCCAAGAGTCCATACTAACAGTGCATAAGCTATCCAGAACGTACCGTATGTGGAGAATGCCACGTAACCAAACGTGTTTCCAGACTTCATTTCCCACATTCCTGCAAATATCTGTGCCATGCCGCCATATGCAAAAGCGATTGGAACCACAACTCCTACGCCAGCCGCCGGCAAAATCTTTGCATTATACAGGCTCAATATTATTGTAGTCAGAGCAAATCCTGCGAGTCCTAACGGTGCCGGATTTGCAAGCTCTTTTTCAGCCATTATGTCACCTCTTTCTTAAATGATTCTATTGCAGATTTTATCTCGTCCAGTGATGCTCCATCTTCCAGCGTAGTAATGTCACCTGGAAGATTGTTTAGATACACTGCTTTAACTACTCTTCTCATTATTTTTCCGCTCCTTGTTTTAGGCAATAACTTTACTGGATGTATCTCCTCAGGTACCATTATTGGCCCTAATCTCTCTCGAATCTGCGACTTAATCTCATTAACTATGTTGGGAGTAAAGTCTGCGCCAGTTTTCAAAGTTACAAATGCTACTATTGCATCACCCTTTATCTGATCTGGTTTGCCGAATACTGCAGCTTCAGCAATATTACTGATCCCTACAAGTGCATCTTCTATCTCTATAGTGCCTATTCTGTGCCCTGATACTTTTAATACCTCGTCAGCTCTGCCCAATAACCAGAAATATCCATCTTCATCTTTCATTGCATAGTCTCCAGTCATATACATTCCCGGGAACTTTGAAAAATAGACATTTTTAAAGCGTTCTGGATCTTTATTAATTGTCAACATCAGCCCTGGCCATGGCCTTTTGAATACCAGATAACCCTTCGATCCTGTAGGAACCTCTTTGCCATTCTCATCCAATATTACAGGGTCTATTCCAGGCATAGGATATGTGGCTGAACCAGCTTTTAAAGACTCGAATCCAAATGCTACTGCCGGAGATATTACAAAGCCTCCGGTCTCTGTCTGCCAATATGTATCTACAATCGGACACTTTGATTTTCCTATCACTTTATAATACCATTGCCAAGCTGCAGGGTTAATTGGTTCACCTACTGTTCCTAACACTCGTAATGAGTCTAGGTTATGTCTGAGAGGATAGTTATCTCCAAATTTCATTAGCATTCTCAGAGCTGTTGGGGTAGTGTAAAGTATGTTCACTTTATATTTTTCAATTATTGCCCACATTCGATCAGGTTCTGGAAAGTCTATTGCACCTTCGTACATTATTGAGGTCAGTCCAAGAATAAGCGGTGCAAATACAATGTAACTATGCCCTGTAACCCATCCTATGTCTGCGGCACACCACCATCTATCGTCAGGTTTTGGATCAAACGCCCATTTCAGAGTATTTGCAACGTATACAGCATATCCACCTGTACTGTGTATAGCTCCTTTTGGTTTGCCGGTAGTTCCTGAGGTGTAGAGTATGTATAAAGGATCATTAGAGTCCATCTCTTCTGGAGTTACCTTCGCATTGATATCGTTTGCTACATCGTTCCACCAATAATCTCTGCCTTCTACCATGTTAACATCCTTGCCAGTTCTTTTCACAACAACCACTTGTTGAATAGTAGTAGTATAGGTCAGTGCCTCATCTACGATTTTCTTCAATTCTATTATCTTTCCTCGCCTGTACCCACCATCTGCTGTTATCACAAGTTTCGCTCCTGAGTCTTTTATCCTGTCTGCTATAGCCTGTGCTCCAAATCCTGAATATACTACTGAAAAAGTTACACCTATTCTTGCAGCAGCAAGCATTGCCACTGGCAGCTCCAAGATCATTGGCAGATATATGAGAACAACATCTCCTCTTTTCATGCCCATATCTAGCAAAGCTTTAGCAAATGTGTTTACTCTATGGTATAGCCCTTCATAAGTAACTATTTGTTCCGTTCCATCTTCTGCAATCCATATATATGCAGCGATATTTCTTTTTCCGCTATTTACATGCCTGTCAAGAGCATTGTAACTAACGTTCAATTTTCCACCTGTAAACCATCTATAAAAGGGGGGATTAGATTCGTCTAAGACTTTATCCCATTTTTTATACCATGTTATTATTTGAGCTGCATCGCTCCAGAATTCTTCTGGATTTTCCATAGATTTTTTTATCACCGAACGATAACGCTCAGCGGAGGGGGTATGTATCTGATTGGTAGGCAATGTTCCATTTTCTTCTATTTCTTCCTCTTTTTTTGTTTCGTTTTTCATAAAATTATATCATCATATTATGTTATTAAAAACTTTCCGATACGAATGCCGTATATGTAATTAAATATATTCGTTATTTGCAATAAATAAATATTGTTTTTATACGTTTAATACTGCTTTAAAAAAAGTTTTAATTTTTATTTACATTATTGTAAGATTTTTAATTAATTAAATTCTATAAAATAGAAATATTAATGTATTAAAAATTTATTTATTTGAATGTGTATCCAGAAGTTATAAAAGAATTTGAAAATTACTATAAAAATTTAAAGGTACATCTGCCTCCAAGGTTTACAGCGAGAGAGTTCGGGTTCATGTTTTTTGACAGAGATTATGTTTCTAGACACATCAAGTTTAGCAGAGAGGCTGAAGTTAGAGATTTTTTGATAAAGAGAGTTCCTTCACATGCTTATTATTCTACTGCTTATTACAAAATGCCTGACGCAACCAACATGGATGAAAAACTATGGCTCGGAGCAGATCTTGTATTTGATCTCGATGCTGACCACGTTCCTTCTGCAAAAGACAAAACATATAACCAGATGCTCGATAACATAAAAGAAGAACTGAAAAAGCTAATCAATAATTTTCTGATCTCAGATTTTGGATTGAATGAGAATGCAATAAACATTTTTTTTTCAGGTGGCAGGGGATATCATATTCATATAAGAAAAGAGGATTTTATAGCCTTAAAAAGTAAGGAACGAAGAGAAATAGTATCTTACATACGTGGCACGGGACTAACAAGGTCTGACCTGTTTTCAGAACATGTTAAAAATAAAAAAGGAGAAAAAAGCATTTCTTTCTTATCCAGCTCTGAATACGGTTGGAGCGGTAAATTTGCAAAACAGTCCAGAGAGTATCTTAACGCTATTCTGTCAGATTATGAATCTGGAAATATAGAAAAAATAAAAGATCAGCTTTCTATCAATCAGGAAATTTCAGATTCAGGGTTTAAAGAACTGTTTGAAGACAATGGTAAAAAAATAAAAATGATCTTAAATACTGGCTCATTTGATGTGTTAAGCTACAAAACTGCAAAATTTTTGTCGGATCTGCTGGAAACAAAAGTGTTTGCCGGCATGAAAGGCGAGATTGACGAACCGGTCACTACGGATATACACAGACTTATAAGGTTGCCAGGCTCATTGCACGGAAAGACTGGTTTTGTGGTAACTGCTGTTAAGTATAGAGATTTAGATCATTTTGAACCACTTATCGATGCAATAGCACCAGTTTTCATAAACAGATCTATGAAAATTAGGATGTTACAGCCTCTGCAAATCAAGATTAATGATGAAAATTTTGATCTTAAAGAATCTGAGATACTAGATGCTCCTGTGTACCTTGCAGTATTCTGTGCTTTAAGAAACATTGCAGAAATTGTCTCGTGATATCATAATAAATATAAATTAATTATATATTAATATATAGATTTTAACTTTTTTATAGAATTACTACTTTATCAGTGCAATGTTCAAATTAAGAAATGAGCTGATCGTTTAGTTAAAGACTAAAACCATGATGCAAACCTAGGGTCCATTGAATAATCAAGTATTTTAAAATATTCAGCAGAGGTAATTCTTCTACTCAGTTCTGGATAATCATATAATATGGATATAAAAAACATAAATTTATATATTTATTTGTCATACATGACAAATTATGAGAGAAGAAGAGTTATTGGCTATATTAACGGATTGGAATTTGTGGACCAGAGAGTTGAATAATGGAATATTTAGAGACTATTATGTAAACAAGATACTCTCACTATTGAATGATACCAATGTAGTGGCAGAAATCGGGATCAGAAGATGTGGCAAATCATTTATTGCCATTCAAGCATTAACATCGCTTTTAAAAAAAGGATACGAAAAACAAAACACGTTAATTATAAACTTAAATGATGAACGTTACTTTTCAAAAGACTACTCGTTACTTATGGACATATATGCTGCTTACAAAAAGAATCTAAAACCAGAAGGTTTGCAGATTATAGTAATAGATGAGCCGCAAGAGATCGATGGCTGGGAAAAATTTGTAAGAGGGTTAAGTGAACGTGAAAATGTTAAATTTATAGTAACTGGCTCATCTTCAAAATTGCTGAGCTCTGAATTTTCGACACTACTTTCCGGGAGGCATGTGGTAGTTAATATTATGCCACTGAGCTTTTTTGAATATTTGAAATTTAAAGGTATAGAGATAAAATCAAACCTAGACATAGCCAAAAATATGACTGATATAAAAGCGAATCTTGATGAATACTTAACGTTAGGTGGCTATCCGGCCATTGTACTTGCAACAAATAAAAGAGAGTTATTAAGCAGTTATTTTGATACCATAATAGTCAAGGATATAATACAGAGATATCACATAAGAGAGGTAAATAAGCTCAGACTTTTGACTAAGTTTTATCTAACAAACATATCATCACCAATAACATATAACAGCATAGAAAAGTTTACTAAGATACCTGTAAAAACATTGCAGAGATTTTCTGAATATCTGGAAAGTGCTTATATACTCTTTTTTGTAAATAGGTTTTCTTTTTCTATAAAAGCGCAAGAAAATAGTCCAAGAAAGGTTTATGCAATAGACAATGGTCTAACTTATGTAGCAGGGTTTAATGTGACTATTGGAAAAGGTGCACTATTAGAAAATATTGTAGCGATCGAGCTAAAGAGGAGAAATGAGGATTTTTATTACTGGAAAGATGCACAGACTAACAAAGAAGTGGATTTTGTTGTTGCAAAAAATAAAGATTATGCTTTAATACAGGTTAGCTATGAATTGAACGATCCAAATACGGTAGAAAGAGAACTAGGATCGCTAGCAAAGGCGATGAAAGAGTTTAATAAACATACCGCTACCTTGATAACCTATGCTGAGCCCAATGAAACTGTATCAAAAATGGCAGAAAAATTAAAGATAAACATTATACCTTTGTGGAAATGGTTACTAGACACTAATGCTTAATTGCAGACTGTAAAGTGCATTTTTGCTAATTCTTAATTTTTTCTTTAGCTATTTGATGTTCAAGCATTTTGATCTCGTTTTTATTTTCTTCGCTTTTATGGTATGTCAACTTGTTTGAATTTCTCACTGGCCTGTTTTCCGCCCACACCCCAATTTTCCTTTGGAATATCATGTATTACAATTTCTACCGCTTCAGCCGGAATGTCCATATTAGTGAAGACTTTAGTTACACCCTCTATTACGTTCTTCTTAGCCTCATTTGAGAAACCACTCCATACATATACGTGTACTATCGGCATAATTTATCACCTCTGTAATTTATAGTGCAATATATAAAAAACCTATTAAATTTTGTGATTTCACAAAGAAATTAAATTTACTCATATTCACCCTACATTTTTAATTTAACATTGTAAAATCTCAGAAAATAGAAGATCAAAATTTAAAAAACTTTAAGAGAGATACTCAATCAAGTAACCGTTATGATAAAATGCTTGGTTTTTTAAAGTCAGTATAGCTAACACATGATGGATCTGAAATTAAAGATGAATTTTCAAAACATGAACATACACTCTTTGAATTAGAGATTACAAATACACATATTAAAGATTATAAAATAAAGCGGGTCCGCCGGGATTTGAACCCGGGTCAAGGGATCCGAAGTCCCTCAGGATAATCCTAACTACCCCACGGACCCTAGTTAATACTTAAATGTCTACATCTTAAATAAATTTGTTATTTC
>JAVRLB010000018.1:0-21562 GCA_031961865.1 Thermoplasmatota archaeon
TATTTTCATAGATGCAGTTGAAAAATCATACAAAGATATTTATATCAGTAAAAAATAATTAAAATACTATGAAAAAATCAGATTCTTTAGGGGATATAGAAGTACCAGAAGATGTTTTGTATGGAGCGCAGACTCAGAGAGCAGTAAACAATTTCAAGATCAGTAATCTGAAAGTGGATAAGGATCTTTTAGAATCCTATTTGATCTTAAAGAAAGCTGCATCAGTTTCAAATTACACGCTTTCTTTTCTCTCAGAAGAGAAGTATCTGGGAATTACCAGGGCAATAGACTATATTTTACAGAATTTCAATTATCGTGATTTTCCGGTGGATGTTTATCAGGCAGGTGCAGGCACTTCTACAAACATGAATGTTAACGAAGTGATCTCGAATATTGCACATAAAATTTACAGGATAGAGGTGCATCCAAATGATGACGTAAATATGTCCCAGTCTACTAACGACACTTATCCTACGGCATTAAGGATGGCAATAGTCAAAAAACATAAAACACTGGAACTGAACATGGATAAACTGATAGATTCCTTTCAAAATCTTGAAAAAAAATATGCAAGTACTTTCAAAGTTGGGAGAACGCATCTCGAAGATGCTGCGCCGCTTACATTCGGGCAAGAGTTTTCTGGATATAAAAACATCCTGAAAACAGATCTAGAACGTATTAAGAATGCTTTGACATCCATAAAGAGATTGAACATAGGAGGAACGGCGGTGGGAAATGAAATAAATGCACCTACAAATTATAAAAAGCTGGTAGTCAAAAATATTAACAGCCTGCTGGGTTCTGATTTTCAGAACGCAGAGAACCTATTCGAGGTTATGCAGTCTATGTCTGACTTCTCTCAATATTCAAAAATGCTGAGCGTGCTTGCAGAAGATCTAATCAAGATTTCCAATGATCTGCGACTGTTGAACTCTGGGCCACTGGCAGGCATTAATGAAATAGTATTGCCGCCGGTACAGCCTGGCTCGTCTATAATGCCCGGCAAAATAAACCCGTCAATAGCCGAGGCAATGGACATGATTTGCTATAAGGTATTGGGCAACGACCATACTGTAAGCATTGCTAATCAGGCAGGGCAGCTGGAACTAAATGTAATGATGCCCATAATATCTTATTCGATCCTCGATTCAATGAATATAATTACTAACGGTATAAACATGTTCAACGAAAAGCTAGTGTCAGATCTTATCGTAAATGAGGAAAGAGTCGCAGAATTACTAAACAAAAGCAATGTGAGCGCAATATTGTTTGCACCTTACTTGGGCTACGAAACTGTCGCAAAACTTGTGAAAGAAGCAGACCAAAACAACGAAAAAATAGAGAATCTGATCGTGAAGAAAAAATTGTTAAAAAAAGAGCAAGTGATCGAGATAATAAAAAAATATAAAAGTTAACACTCTTTAGAATATGCGCTCTTAACCGTAGCAACAAAGTCTTCAGCAGTTGCCCCCACCAGTTCTACTTTTTTGAAAAATTCTAGAATTTTTTTTTCTGCGTCTGACAGTGTTATATTTTTTAAAGAATCTTCAAGAATATCTATAGATTCCTCAGGATGTATGAAAAAATCACCATATATTCTGATGCTTCTAATAAGATCCTTATCTTTTACAAGCCTCACTTTTATCAATTTTCCACCTTTGACCTTATATGATACAGAACATTCCATAATTCAAGCATATTGAAAACACTATTTTAATTTTATTCATGAACATTTTGGCAAGAGATAAAACAACATTAAATATTCAAAAACGATATATTGTAAAAAAAGTGTATGGAAATGAACTTAAAACAGTTTATCTTACTTATTCGTGTACCATCTTTTTCTGCAACATTGGTACCGCTTATCCTCGGCGCAGCAATATCGTTGCTATCTGGAAATTTTAATGTTTTTCTCTGGCTTGATTTATTTGCAGCCGCTCTGTTCATGCAAATAGCCACAAATATATTCAATGAGCATGGAGATTTTGTGAATAATACGGATAAATTTGCATCACATGGTTTTGCGGGTGTTATTGTAAAAGGGGAGGCAACTGCAGATGAAGTGTTATTTCTAGCGTTAATGTTTTACGTCTTGGCAGCTATTCTTGCAATACCGTTGATAGTTATCAGGGGAATATTAGTATTATTTCTTGGGATCATAGCTGCTACAATCGGAATTATTTATTCTGAAGGTTCTTATCCAATATCTAGAACTCCTTTTGGAGAGATACTTGTCGGGATCACGATGGGCTTAGTTGAGATTATAGCAGCGGAATTGGTATCAAGCGGTAAAATAACTTTTTCTGCATATATTCTTTCAGTACCGATCTCGTTGTTGGTGGCAAATATCCTCATTGGAAATAATATTCGTGATTTTGTTAAGGATAAAGAGGCAGGAAGAAAAACACTCGTAGTGATATTAGGAGAAAAACGCTCTAAATTGTTATTCTATTCAATTACTATTTTTTCATATGCATGGCTCTTTGAAATTTATAAATATACATCCAGATTTTCAGTATTATTAACTTATATTACAATTCCATTTTCTGTGTTTGGACTCTTATTCTTGTACAATAAAGGCTGGAAGTATGGCGTTGAAATTGCATCATTGATATATTTGATATATGGTGTTGCAGTGGCAATCACACTGTTAATATGATTATAAGAAGATAATAACTCACTGAGAATATAAATCAGTGCGGAGGGAGGGATTTGAACCCTCGGATCCCTACAGAACCAGACCCTCAATCTGGCGCCTTTGACCAGTCTCGACAACCTCCGCATAGGAGAGCTTAATTTCGCAACATTCTATCATGGAGTTTTTTGATCCATAGACCATTGCTATATTTCTATGTATCAATAGTCTTGAATAATCTCCTGCCATTTTCAATTTTTATCCGCTTAAATTTTTCATTGTCCACTGGTACTCTACTGGTATTCAGCAACCCCATTATAACCTTGATTTATATTAACTTTTATATTTTATATGGCTTTACCGTAAAGATCTTAGTTTACAGCACTCACCATAAATTTCTATTATTTTCATAATCCTATTTTTGTAAGGTTCATATGTGCAATTGTATTTTTTGCGAATATAAATGGTACCTTTAATGCAATGAAATAGGCGATTTAGCATAATAGGCCAGAAACAATTGTACCATAAACGATATATATAGTAGATAGATAATGTCTTTCTGATTAATATGTACAAAAAAACAATAAGCTTAATAGTAATGGCACTGGTTCTAACTTCTATATCAGTACCTCTAGTCTCTGCATCTTCGCTTACAGTGCATGTTTATCCTGCTAAGAACCAAGCTGAAATAAATGCAGTAAGTGATACAAAGATCGTATTTACATACCCTAACCAAAGCACTATTTCTGATATGCTGAGCGGTACAAACTATACCTATAATATGGTAGTGAATATTACGCACGGAGAGAGTTCGATTGCATTTTTTGAAGGATTCTTGAGAAGCCACTACAGCAATATCTCTGTTGAGAACATGAGCGTAACAATGAATGTAAAAGCTGTAGCAAATAATACGACACTCATAATAACGAAGAGTATGAACATTAATATCTGGATCTCAGGAATATTCAATAAGAGCAAAAATGGCACAACTATAGCAAACATGTCATGGAAAGATTTTGCAGTAAACGGCAAATTTGATGTCAATTACAATGGTAATACTTGGGACATAAACGAAGCAGGTGGAATGATGGACAATGTGATGGGACTTGGTTGGAACGCATTTTATCTCATGTTTGAAAATAATCATTTCTTAGATCGAAGTACTATTAATTATTCTGCTTTAAATGCACCTTTAAAGGATTGGAGCAAGAATTACAATGCAAGTAGCAATTCAACATCATTTACCTATGTATACAACAAAACTATCAGTTTCAATTCTTCTGTAGATTTTAACGGAGCAAAATATACCCTGAACATGAGCTATGATCCTTCCGCCACTATCGTAGTTCCAGGCTATGCCACAGCATCTGGAAATGACCTGATCATAACCTCAACGGCTCCTGCTACTGCATTTCCGTATCTTCTGGTTGGTATTGCAGCAGTAGTTGTTATAGTTATAGTGCTTAGTGCAGCTTTAATAATGAGACGAAAATAAGATCACTTAAGCATTTAACTTTTTATTTTTTTTATGAGTATAAATTTCAATGAAACCTGTTTTATATAAAAAAAAGATTTTAAAAAAGTCATAAAATTGGGCATTGAGCCCACAGATATGGCGTTAATGAGCAATTGTCTGAGACTGCTCTCTCATAAATTGCTGTAGATAGTACGGTCCGCCAGTACCTTTTCCGGTAGTGCCACTCATTTTCCAACCTACGAATGGCTGTGCTCCTACCATCGCGCCTGTAGAACCACCAGCAACTCTGTTTGCATATAGCACTCCAGAATCAATGTGATCGAAAAAGTACTGTATTTCTTCTTCATTCTCAGTAAATATGCCTGCGGTCAATCCATAATCTACCATGTTCGCCTCTTCGATTGCCTCTTTTAGATCTGAAACTTCGGCTACTACCAAGATCGGCAAAAACAGCTCGTTTTTAAACAGATAGTGGTTTTTTGGCAGATTGTCTACGATTGTGGGCTCTACATAGTATCCATCCTTGCAAATTCCCTGTGTGTATACTTCCCCGCCGGTAATTATAGATCCATCTTTTTTAGCCAGCTCTACATATTTTCTGAAATCGTCATATGCTTTTTTGTTTATGACTGGCCCCAGGTATGTGTTACGGTCTGTCGGATCTCCTATCTTTAGCTGTTTTGTCTTTGCCACCAGTTTGTCCATGAACTCTTTTTTTATCTCTCTGGCAATGTACAATCTGGAACATGCACTGCATTTTTGGCCATCGTAGCCAAACGCAGACTTGTAAACTCCTTCCACGGCCTTGTCAATGTTCGCGTTTTTCGTGACTATGATAGGATTCTTGCTACCCATCTCTGCAATATATACCTTCGTTTTGATGGCGGTTGCTTTTTTCATGCCCTCAAATCCAACTGCCTTTGAACCTGTAAAAACTATTCCGGAAACGTCAGGGTTGGTGATAAGTTCATCGCCAACCACTTCACCAGAACCGGTTACATAATTTAATACACCTTTTGGCAGTCCGGCTTCTTCGAGAGTTTTGAATAACAGATATGCCATCAATGGCGTGTCGCTTGAAGGTTTCAATATTCCTGTATTTCCTGTGATCAGTGCTCCGGTGGTCATACCTGTGGTAATCGCCATCGGAAAATTGAACGGCGCAATTACACCCCAAACACCATACGGTTTCAGTATGGATTTTGTATCTTCGTTCGAAAATGCTTTATGCGTTTTTACCAGAAAACCCTTGTTTTTCAAGAGCTCTTCAGAATAATATCTCATAAAATCTATAGCTTCATCTACATCCGCAAGTGCTTCTAACCTGTTTTTGCCATTTTCAAGGCTCATCAATGCTGCGAACTCATATTTTTTAGAGCTCATTATATCTGCTGCCTTTAAAAATATGGCAACTCGATCTTTATAGTCCATGAACTTCCAGGTTTCAAACTCTTTTTTTGCCGCATTTATGGCATCAAGTACCTCTTTTTTTGATGCTTTCTGGAACGTTCCCAGTACCAGTTTTGTATTTCCCGGGCTTCGATCTTCAAATTTGTCCTGACAAAATATTTCTTTTCCATCTATGATTATAGGATAATCTTTCCCAAGCTCCAGCAGAGCTTTTTTTACTGCCTCATCATACTTCAAGTTCATCTTTTCAGTCTCATTTTTTTTCTGTGCATTATAGAACGTTTCCTCATTTTTAAACATGCGATCACCCGATATGCATAATAAAACATATCTATATTAATTTTACTTCAAAAAAGATTATTAATGCATATTGTATAATTAATAATCAATGCAAAAAACTGGAACTGCATATTTACCACTTCATTACGGAAAAGCGCCATCATGGCTGTTTGAGCGGATGGTACCTTTGGCAGGAGAATTGATCGAGATAATGGCACTGGAATATGGCAACGATGAAGTTTTAGCAAGGTTTTCATCGCCTTATTTTTTCCAGGCTTTCTCTATGGTTATCGGATTTGACTGGCATTCATCCGGCACCACCACTGTAACTATGGGCGCAGTTAAAGAAGCTTTAAAAACCAGAGCTCTTGGAATCGCTGTGGTGGGGGGAAAGGGAAAAGAATCTAAGAATATAGCTCAGGAGATAGAAGAGCTGGATAAAGTGTATAATTTGAAGGATAATGTTGAAAAATTGGTTTATGCAAGCAAGATGGCTGCAAAGGTAGACAATGTAATGGTTCAGGACGGGTTTGAGCTATATCACCATGCTATGCTAGTTGCAGAGAATGGAAACTGGGCAATTATACAGCAAGGCCTTAATACAGATCAGAAATATGCAAGAAGATATCATTGGCTCGGTAAAAACGTACGAGAGTATGTAAATGAGCCTCATAGCGGCATAGAATCGCAGATCATATTAAATAAAGTACTGGACTTAACTGCTAAAAAAAGTGAAGAAACCAGAAAAGTAAGCGTGGATCTGGTAAATGATGGAGTATCTCACTTAAAGCCATTGATAGCTAAAACTGAACCAAAAACCTTAACACTTGACGATTTTGCAGGCTTGCCGGTATTAAAGATGCCCTGGAAAATAAACTGGGCAATACTGGAAAAAGCATATCAGATTCACCCTAAAAATTATGAGGAGCTAATAGCTATAAAAGGGATAGGTGAAGCAACTGTGCAAGCCCTTGCATATATTGCAGAGCTGGTATATGGTGCAGAGCCGTCTTGGCAGGATCCTGTAAAGTTCTCTTTTGCTTTGGGAGGTAAGGATGGAGTGCCCTACCCGGTCAATAGAAAAGCTTACGATGAAAGCATAGATATTTTAAAAAACGCAGTTGAAAACGCTAAACTGGGTGATAAAACAAAATTAAAAAGTTTAGAAAAATTAAGGTCGATAGTTCCCGAGGATACTAAAATTTAACATGTTCGCTGGCAATGTAGATTATTGAATCATGATCAATAATATCGTCAAAGTTTGGGTTTATGCGCAGCCCTTTATCTCCTCTCAAAGCTATGGCAATAGCATGCTTTTTCAACATGTACTGCACTGCCTCTTCATATCTTTTTCCATGCAAAAAGGAAGGAAGACGATCTTCAAATACTTCCTGACCAGATCTAGCAGTTAGTATTTTTTCAAATACCTCTCCGGTTCCAGGATCTAGTATGCTTCTAGACAATAGCTTTGCAGATAGTTCACCCCGCACCACAAACTCGTCAGCTCCAGCAGTTGATGCAGGTTCTACACTTTCTGCGCTTAGAAGCTCAACAACAGTATGACAGTCTTTGTTGCTCTTCTTGATGTTCATTACTCCCAGCAAACTTCGAGCATCTATTGCAGAGGCCATGTTACCATCTATAATCGTTTCCGCGAGCACCACTGCTGATTTTGCGGTTTTGATTCCTGCCTTCTCAAGATCTGAATTTTTCAAGCATGACCCTTTCACAAACTCTGCACCTTCAACCGGATTTTTTTCAAGGTTTGCAAGTATGACTACCGGCTCTTCATTCTCTATAACCAGCTCTTTCACAAGCTCTTCTGCAATGGCATTCCAGTTACATACAATAATATGTTCTTTCATTTTTATCTTTTTCTCCCCGTATCTTTTAGATAGATTAGCGTCAATCATGATGGACGCAAAGCTCGCAGTAAAAAACCCTATTAAGCCGATTCCTACTACCATAATTAACACTGCATTAATACGGCCCCAGAAACTAACTACGGGCGTATCTCCATACCCTACAGTAGTAATCGTCTGCATTACAAACCAGAAACTGTCAAACAGCGATTTTACTCCTGAGCCAGGGACATTGCGTTCAATATAATATTCTGAAAATGAAGCGTAGATAATAAATAGTACTAATAATGCTGTAACTCTAAAAAAATTCTTTTTCAGAACCTTTCTAAGCCTGGTAAATATAATAAATAGCGGGATCATTTTTTCTGGAAATGTAATATATATGCCGTATAAAAACTTTCAGATTCTATTCTTAAAATGTTTTAAATAGATTTTAATATGGTCTAGATAAAATTTAAAAAGCCCATAAGGTAATAAAGTTTTCTGAGTATATATCCATTTTATTACGATAGATAAAGCTGCCACTTTTAAAAGCAGTACAGTTATCGTATATTTATTTTTCATTATAGTTGCAGCTTTTTCAGGTAGAAAAATTTAAATAACAATTTTGCTAGCAATACATAATGGCAAAGTTCCAGGTAAATAATGCAGAAATTGAAATTCTTTCAAAATTGGACCTGAAAAAATTGTACATAGAGCTGACCAGTTCTTGCAATTTATCTTGCAAGATGTGTTATCGAAGATTCTGGAGCGAAAAAACGGGCATGATGAACGATTATACTTTTAAAAATATTATTGATCAAATTTCAGAGTTTAAGTATCTAGAGACCATACATTTTGGAGGTATAGGAGAACCGTTGTTTCATCCCCGGTTTTTAGAATATGCAAAGCTGGTAAAGAGCAAGGGTTACAAGCTCTATATTTCCACTAATGGATCTTTGTTAAATAACCATATTGCCGAAGAGTTGATAAACATAGATACTGATTTTATCACTTTTTCTTTCGATTCTTCTGAAGACGAGACTTTTATGCAGATCCGGGGCATTGACAAATCAATAGTATTTAAAAATATGAAGAACCTGGCAGACATGGTCAGGGCTAAAAATAAGGAATATCCAAAATTAGAGCTTGAAGTAGTGGCAATGAAAAGCAATATTGCCCAGCTGCCAAAAATTTCAGAACTGGCAGGGCAAATGGGTGTGAGCAGGATTCTGATCTCGAATCTGCTTCCTATGTCTCCCGAGCTTGTCAGCGAAATAGTATATGATTCCGATGTGGATCAGAGATACATTGACGAGTTTCTGAAAATTGCAAGATCAAATCATATCGGAGTAGTACTGCCTGAATTTAAGCTAAAAACAGAGAGAGTCTGTGACTTTATCCAGAAAAAAAGCACTGTTGTAGGCTGGGACGGCGAGGTATCTCCATGTTACAGGTTATTGCATAGCTATCCTGAATACATTTATGGAAGATTGAAAAATGTGAGCAGATACAGCTTTGGAAACATAAATTCAAAAAAATTGGCAGAAATATGGAATTCTGATGAGTACAAAAGATTCAGGTGGAATGTAGAAAACTCATTTTATCCATCTTGCATAGATTGCGTGTTTTCAAATGCAGGATGCTATTTTGTATCTGGCACGGACCTGGACTGTACAGGCAATGCACCTTCTTGTGGAGATTGTCTGTGGTCGCGAAGGTTGATATTATGTCCTTAACGGCTAACCTCCTGCCAACGGCAAGAATAAAGATATAACATCTGTACTTTCAAGCAAAGTCTCAAGTTGATTCAGATGCAATATATTTCTTCCGTTTTTTAGTATATTTACTCCTTTTTTTAGCTTTCCATCCTGAAAAAACTCGGTCTCGAAAGCTTTTCCATATTTCGAGATCAATTTATCCAGCAACTCTTTCACGTCTTTTGCATCTATTTCCTCTTCCTGCTTTCCCGTAATGTTCCTCAATAATGCAAAATATCTGACTAACATTAAAAAAATGAAAAGTTAAGAGATATTTAACTCTTTCAATTTTGAGCTTGTCGGCACACCTTCTTTGTCCCAGCCTCTGAGACTGTAATACTCTGGCAGTAGCACGTTCAACGGCACAACCGATCCTTTTATAGGTCCGGCAGGCATTGGTGTATTCAGGAATCTTTCAGGCAAAGTATCGTCCTTGCCTGTAAATCCAACTTTCAGGTCAAACACTCTTTCAAGATTCCATATTCGCTCTCCTGCTCTCATCATCTCTTCGGTTGTGTATTCAAACCCAGTTACTGCGTTCAGCAGGTCTTTGTAATCATCAGCACCCAGTGCAAAAGATGTAAACAGGCAATCACCCGCAGAGTCTATTACTGCTGTAAGATCCTGGAAAGTCTTGGTCCAGAACGGTTTGTTGGTTGTGGTCAAAGGATCCAGTTTTTCAGGAAGCCCCAATATTTCAGGCGAGATCATGTACCCTCTCACATGGCAGCCTCCTCTGTTGCTGGTCGCGTATTCCAGAGCATGACCATAAGCGCCTCTCGGATCATATGCTGGAAGCTCTTGTCCTTTAACTGATATGGATATTTCTGGGTGATTGTAAGACATTGCAAGCTTTTTTGAGCCTTCTGCCATTTTGTTTCCGAATCCTTTTCGATACGCTATATCTTTTGTGTACTCAACAATGGCATCAGCATTGCCAAACTTCAGGTCCGGCCCCGTTATGTCTTTCTTTGGTATGTATCCTTTCTCGTTCAGTTCCATTGCTGCAGCAATAGTGGTGGCAGTAGTGATGGTATCAAGCCCTAGTTTGTCCGCATAATAGTTTGCTTCAATAACCTTCTTGAAATCTGTAACCCCGCAATCTGCAGAATAGCCCCATAAAGTCTCATATTCAGGACCTTCACTGTCTTTGCCATCCAGCTTTGTTATCCTTCCACAAGCGATAGGACAGGCAAAGCATGCTTTGTTCTTGATCAGATACTTTTCAGACATTGCCTCGCCGCTCAGATCATTTGCATACTCGAAGGTTCCTTCCTGAAAATTGTGGGTAGGATACATTCCCTGTGCATTTATAATGTTCACGAGAATGGCAGTGCCGTAAGCAGGTAGCCCTTGAGCAGTAACGCTATTTGCCTTGATTTTGTTAAGTTTGTCTTTTAAAACCTCTTTAAACTGGTCTCTGTTTGCAATTGGTACTTTACCATGTCCTCTCACAGCTATCGCTTTCAGGTTCTTTGATCCCATTACAGCTCCAACTCCGGTTCTGCCAGCAGCACGGTGTTTCTCGTTTATTATTGCTGCGAATTTAACCAAATTTTCACCGGCAGGGCCAATTGCAGATACTTTGATTCCTTTATCTCCAAGCTGCTCTTGTATCATGTCTTCTGTTTCATGAACATCTTTGCCCCAGAGCTTAGATGCATCTTTTAGCTCTGCTACGCCGTCATGCACCCATAAATAAACTGGCTTTTCGGACTTTCCTTCAATGATGATCATGTCAAATCCGGCAAACTTTAGCTCTGGACCCCAGAATCCTCCAGAGTTGCTCGATGCTATTGCGTTGTTCAGTGCTCCTTTCGTTACAACCATGAATCTGCTTGCAGATGGCGCAGGAGTTCCTGTTAGAGGACCTGCCGCAAAAATGAGTTTGTTATCTTTACTTAGAGGATCAATGCGTAAATCTTTTACTTCATCATAGTAATATTTAGTAGCCAAGCCACGCCCACCAATATACTGTTTTGCCAAATCCATGTTAAGTGCTTCTACTTTTATATTCTTATTCGAGAGGTTTACTCTCAAAATTTTTCCTATATATCCTCCTAACATGCTTTTCACCATATAATAGATACTATCTCAAATATATAAGTATATTTATGAAAATATATACATATCGGAATTTATAGCTAATTATACATAATTTTTATAGCTGGTCCGTTTTTTTTAAGATCTTTACAATATCAAATATTTATCATCCAGTCGATACCTATGCCTGATTAGGGCTCGCAAAAAAGCCGGAAATTAAAAAATTTTACTATTCAGGCAAATACATAAATCCAAAAGTTTTTAATAATGTATAGTTTTACTCTTTTTATCTTGTCTTATGCCCCGGTGGTGTAGTGGTCTATCATATGGGTCTGTCGAACCCATGACTTGGGTTCAAATCCCAGCCGGGGCGCTTTCATAGAAATAGAGCTCCAGCTTAATTTTGATCGAAATTTTCAATGTTTTTGCGCTATTTTTTGTTTTCTGGACGCTATCAGTATTGCTATAAAGACAATCAATATTAGGTACGCAAATATGGATATTCCCTGCGGCAATATTGCCTGCCCGGCCTTTTCGTATATTATAGCGAATATAACAACAATGATAATTGCCAATACTGCTATTATTATGGATGTAATCAATTTATTTTTCAATCTTTCGGTTTTTGACAGGTAGTTTGAAATTTCTACTGCAACTAAATAAGGTGAATTTATTAAAAATCCAGAGATCATTATAGCTGAATCAGGATTTATGAATGCGTAAATATTGAGAATCAGATATGAGATCAATATTAAAGCTACTGAAAATATGGAAGTATACAAAATATTCATGTATTTTTTCTCGTTAAAAAATGCTCCGGCAATAGAGAATACGATAGCACCAACTATTATACCGATTAGAAGTGGTGTTATCTCTGGGTAGTCTCCGATCAGGTATATAAGGTTGGTAATATACGCTGCATTAAGAACTAAAAACACAGAGAGCAAAGCTCCAAAGAGGATATAGAATATCTTTGCTTTTTTATTTTTTTCTGTCAAATGAGTCACCTCTGATCCATATTATCAGTGCAAGAAGTATAGCATCGATTATAATTATTAAAATGAAAAATGTTGGAGTATAGTAGAACGGAGTTTCGGAGACATCATCCGTTACAAATATCCCTGAATTCAGGGCAGATAAATTTACAGAGGAATCTCCAAGTCTTGAATAAGTCAGGTTGTTGAATGGATACTGTGGTATCATAGGGAAAATGCTGGAAAAGTTATATCTTGATGAGTTACTTGGGAGATTAAATTCTATAGAAGATGGCAGAGGAATATTGTTAAAAGAGATAGGTGCTCTGGCTATATCCCCGTTCTGATAAGATTGATTAAAGTTAAACATATCTATCGGTATATTCGAATCAGAAACAAATTTATTCAGGGCAGGAATTTGCCAGTTATAATCTATGAACGCAAGGATCGAAGCATGATTCATCAGGGTGCTGGATATGTAATCTTCTTTAGCGTATGGAGATACTACAAATAAAGGCAACCTCATGCCAAGTTGCACGCCGTCCAATGTTGGAGGACTGACCTGATCATAATATCCGCCAGGATCGTCCCATGTTATAAAGACAGTAGTGCTGTTCCAGATTGGGCTGGATTCTATCTTATTAATTATATACATGATCCACAATTCTCCTTTCAATACATTGTAAGGTGCACCCATAGTGTACTGTCCACCATTTGTGTCCTGAGAAAATACCCAGCTTACTGAAGGCAGCGTGCCATTAGCAAGATCTGATATAAAAGTGTTCCATCCCTGTATATGATCTGAATAATTGTTCAATCCAGCAATATATGCAGATTCATCAAATGATTTAGATGAGGGATTGTACACAAAAGTGCCCCAGCTAATATTAAAGCTGTTCAATTCTCCAAAGATTGTTTCTGAGAATGGGATATATGGAACAGGTCCGTAATCATTGAAAACAGGAGAGTATCCAGCATAATAATAAAGCGTATTTGGAGCGCTTTCTGACAACTGTGGCGCAAAGTACATATCGGCGATAGAGTACTGTTCTGCAAGGTTCCATAATGGTCCCAGCTGAGATGCGGTGTAGTAGGTCATAGATTGTGGGCCGCTACCATTTTTAAAATTGTTCATCTTACCATTGTTCCAGTCAGCATGGTAAGCTAAGTATCCTTCTATAGGATCTGCGGTAGAATATTGGTATGGAGGTACTGCGGTTAAAGAGGTAAGAAGTGATCTATTCTGCAATAAATTTACAGGTACAGATAAGTTTTTTATAATGCTGGTGTTCAGAGAATCAGGATCAGAAGGGTAAACGCCAAAAAAATTATCAAAAGTATGATTTTCAAGAAATATGTTAATCACGTGTTTTATCGGGGTTTTAGTGCTGTCAGAATGGGTGGTTGCTTCTGCGAGAGGAATGAACATAACAAATATCAAAATCAATACGATAAGCGCAGACAAAATTTTTTTCATTAAAAAATGATATTAACCAAATAATATTTAAATATTGTTAAAAATCTAATAAAACGCGTGATATTCTAAACTAATTTTCAGAATATCACAAAAAAATAAAAAATCTAGAAATGTTTATATATTGTAGTATTCATTAATACAGATTATGGAAAATAAAATGTTGTTTCCGTCAGCGGAATGGGTCAATGAATATTGCAAAAGGCTTAAAGAATCTCCAGATTACAATAAAGCTGGGAAAGGCTGGAAAGATCCAATACTGTTTAAAATGATAGAATTGGACAGCCTTAAAGAAAAACCTCAGTTTGACTCTTTTATTCTCTATCTTAAAGATGGGATCTGCGAAAACTGTGAAGTTGTAACTGATCCGCAAAAGACTGCGCCGTTCAAACTTACAGCTACATACAGCAACTGGAAAAAGATAATAGATGGAAAGATCAATCCTACACAGGCAATGCTAACAGGACAGATGAAAGTGGTTGGAAACATTGCTGTGCTTTTAAGATATGCGTCAGCAGCAATAGCCATGGTTAAGGTTGCGCAGAGCATACCTACAATGTATCTGGAGTAATTATGTCCCTTTTCACGTTTCCCAGGAAAATATATTTTCAGCGAGATCAGACAGAAGATATCTCTGAGATTTTGGCCAATGAACATATCAGAAAGGCGCTGGTAGTTACAGATCAGAACATTTACAGGTTATTTAAAAATAAAATTGAAAAAATGTTCGAAAATATAGAATATGAGATCTTTGCAGAGGTTATGCCAGAACCCTCTGTAGATAGCATTGAAGAAGCGTTCAAAAAATATTATAAATTCAACCCTGATTTTATTGTGGCTATTGGAGGTGGCAGCGTTATAGACTTTGCAAAATCGATGGCAATCAAGTTTTCATATCCCGATAAAGATTTGAGAGAGATTAATCCCTTTGAGCAGCTGGTTCTTCAAGTAAAGTTGATGGCTATTCCGACCACTTCTGGAACAGGCAGTGATGCAACCTTTGCGGTTGTTTTGACTGACCATGAGAGAAAGCTGGCATTGGGAAATTATGAGCTCGTGCCGGAGATAGATATACTTGATTCATCTTTAACGCCACTGAACAAGAGCGTTATTAGCGTTACAGGCATAGATGCTTTTGTTCATTCATTTGAGGCAATATCTTCTAACACTGCAACGATCCTGACTGACGCACTGGCAGAAAAGGCAATTGAGACAATATTTCAGAACTTGAACAGTGCGATGGATAATAATGAAGAAGCAAAGGATCTGGTACATCTATCAGCGACCATGGCAGGCATGGCGTTTTCAAACAGTGGCACGGGGCTGGCACATGCGCTGGGCCACAGTTTTGGAGCGACATTTCACATTGTGCATGGCACTTCAGTAGGCTTATTTTTGCCATACGTCATCGAGTTTAATTCGCAGGATGAAAAGGTTCTGAAAAAGTATCTGAAAGTTGCAAAATTGCAAAACTGTGAAAACATAGCGGAATTTACAGCAAAAATAAAGCAATTTTACAAAGGTGTTGGACAGCAATATACAGTAAAGCAGTTAGGCATAGAAAAAGACAGATATTTTTCAAGCATAGATACGATGGTAGAAAAATCGTTAGAGGACAGCGAGCTTGCATTCAATCCTGTGGTAGTGGGAGAAGAAGACCTGAAAAGCATATATAAAAAGGCATATGAGGGATGAACATGTCTGGGTATTGGAACAGGATTTTATTTGTAGATTTGTCATCATCAGAGATATGGACAGACACTCTGGATACTGAAATATGGGCCAAGTACATTGGAGGAATTGGCATTGGAAGCTATCTTTTTGAGAAGTATGGAGGCGATTATGATGCTTTTTCGCCATCAAACCCGATAATCATAGCTACCGGGCCTCTAGTAGGCACTGCATTTCCCAACACTGGAAGACATGAGATTGTGAGCAGAAGCCCTCAAACGAGCCTGCTTGGAGAATCCAATTCTGGAGGGCACTTTGGGTACACGCTTAAAAGAGCTGGTTATGACGTGATCTTAATAAAAGGCGCAGCCAGTGATCCTGTGGCTATATTTATAACGCCAGAAAAAGTATGGTTTGAAAATGCCAGGGCTTTATGGGGCCTGGATATATACAGAACACAGGAAAAGATAAAGAAAAGTGGACCTTACAGCATTATGGCGATAGGACCTGCAGGTGAGAATAAAGTGCTGTTTTCAGCAGTGATGAACGATGAAGGTAGAGCTGCAGGAAGGACTGGCATGGGTGCAGTTTTTGGATCTAAAAACCTGAAAGCGATAGCTGTAAAAGGCAATCTTATTCCGCAGGTAGCCAATAAAATTGAATTTAATAAATTATCATCCAGGCTTGCCAAAGAGATATTTGAAACTCCTATTTCTTCAGGGTTTAGAAGTTATGGAAGCATGATATGGATCGATGGTGGGCAGGGATTTGGAGATGTGCCAGCCAATTATTTTAAAGATCATGATTTTACATACGATGCGCTCAGTGCCATGGCGTTTCATGAATCTTTCAAGGTATCTAGCTATCATTGTTCTTCCTGCGTAATAGGCTGTGGAAGAACTATAACTACTGAAAACGGTACGATCGATGGCCCTGAATACGAAACAGTGGCAGCATTTGGATCCTTGCTGGGAAATACGGATCTGGGCAAGATAGTAGAATGGAACCATGCAGTTAATTCACTGGGCCTGGACTCTATTAGCACTGGCGTATTCGTGGCAGCATTGAGATCTTATTTGAAAAACGGAATTTTGAGAGACAGCAAGATTTCTGAATATTTTGATGATTCTCTGAACAACATTGGAAAATTAATAGAAGATATAGCATATATGAGAGGCTCAGGAAAGGAGCTGGCTGTTGGTCTGGAAAAGTTTGCAAGGTCAAAAGGCATTGATAGAGATCAGATTGCGACGGTGAAAGGGCTGGAGATACCAATGCACGATCCTCGTGCGTTCAAGCTGCAGGGGCTCGGATATGCAACATCTTCCAGAGGTGCAGATCACATGCAGGCGGACATGTACCAGGTAGATATAGGCGGTGCACATGAAGAGATTGGCATAACAATGGGAGATAGATGGAATGTAGATTCGGATGATCGCGTAATGTCTCTGATAAAAACGCAAGATTACAGGCAGATTTACAACTCTGCAATTCTGTGTTATTATGCGCAACCTTCTCCCGCAGACTTGCTGAATGGCCTGAACCTGGCCAATGGCTTTGAGCTTACTCTTGATGAGCTTATGCAAGCAGGGTCCAATATAATAACTTTAAAGAGGAAAATAAACGAGTCGTTGGGCCTGAAAAGTGAAGATGACTGGCTTCCTGCATTAGCCAGAAAAAACATTGAAAACGAGCCTGAAGAGTCTGGAACTGGCGATGAGGAACTGCACACACTGTTAAAAAGATATTATCGGCTCAGAAACTGGAACAGGTAAGTTTCTCATTTAGGGACCAACAATTTCACCGCTTTTTTTTCTATGGTTATGGAAATAGGCGTTCTACCGGTCACTTCTCCATCCATCTCTACTAATTGCTCTTCTCCCTTGAAATCAATATTATCAAGCTGGAAATCTTGAGAATACCCTTTTTCGATGTAACTGCCATTTATCAGGTCTCTAAGCCGTGTCAACGTTTTTAGCTTAGAAACCGCTTTTAAAATATGCACATCCAGTTCTCCATCATTAATTTTCGAGCCTGGTGAGGCAAGCATGCCACCCCCAAAATATTTGCCGTTTGCCACGATCACTTCTATACTCTCAAAATCGAGCGTTTTAGAATTATAATCCAGTTCTATCCTGAATTTTTTCATTTTCATCACCGTGGCAATCACGCCGATCAAGAAAGCGTATTTTCTGTGCTTTTTATGGGTATTTACATATTCCATAACCTCTGCACCAAACCCGATCTCGAGAATATTTAAAAAATAGCGTTCTTTATTCTCTTTATAAAAATAGACCTTGCCAACGTCGCTTAGCACCACTTCCCCATTGTTCAGAGCGCGAATGGTATCTTCATAGCTTCTTATTCCCACAGTCTTACCAAAATCCGAGCCAGTGCCTAATGGCAAAATTGTGAAATTCACATTTGAATTTACCAGCCCGTTAAGCACTTCGTTGACCGTGCCATCTCCACCGCACGAAACGATGGTATCATATCCTTTCAGCACTGCATCTCTTGCAAGATCTGTGGCATCGCCGGGAAAATCAGTAAACTTATAATCCTGTTCTCCAATGCTTTTAAAAAGCTTGGCATTTATTTCTTCCCATACTCTTCTACCTCTTCCATTGCCTGCAACCGGATTGACAATAAAAAAAGCTTTCATTTAAAAAGCATATGGAAAAGGCACTACATAAATTTTTGTTCAATGCTGAGTGCTTTTTTGTACTGGTTCTGTTCACTCCTGATTACTGAATCATCGTAGCCAAGAATCTTTCTCAACACCTCAGAACAGAGCTCTAACTTTGACATTCCCCCATCAGCAGAGAATATTGCTATACCCTCACGCCTCCATAATATATCTTCGATATGATATGCATGTTCGTAAATGATATCGTATGCAAAAGTTATAGAATCATCGTTGACTGGCAAGTTCATATCAATTAGCAATTTTGAAAGCTCTGCTTTTCTAAGATCTAATTCTCTCTTGTATGAAAATTGCATTAAAGGCACCTTTTTTAGGCCCAGCTCTTTTTCTATGATTTTAGAAACCTTCATTGACACAGTTCTGAACGTGGTTAGCTTCCCGCCCATGATATTTATGATATTGCCGGTTCTGAACACTTTATATTCTCTGCTTATATCTCCTAGATCCTGGTTCTTTCCAAATAATGGTCTTACACCTGCAAATACGGAAATTACGTCTTTTTCTGAAAGCAGGGGAATATAGTTTTTCACAGAATCGATAAGGTACTTAACATCTTTTTCATTTACTTCTGGATCGTTTAAATCGCCATTAAAATAGGTCTCGGTAGTTCCGATCAGTAATACCTCGTCTCTCGGTATTATAAAAATCTGTCTTTTATCGACCGGAGATCTAACTGCTATTCCATTGTTTATAGGAAATAACTTTTTGCTGATCATTATATGCGCTCCTTTGCTGAGCCTCAAATTTTCTTTCAATTTTTCAGCATAGGAATACTTGCTTTTAAACTGCTCAAAAAGATTTGCGATCCATGGTCCCGTAGCATTAACCATAAACTTGAATGGAACATTGAACTCTTTATTGCTTATCTTATCTAATACAACCGCCTCTTTTGCTAGATCTTCAAAAACTATCGATCTCAATTCTGCATGATTCAAAATTTTAGCACCGTTCTTTTCAGCGCTAAGAATGGTGTTTATTACGAGCCTAGCATCATTGGCTATGCCTTCAGCGTACACATATGCACCTCTGAAATCAATATTTTGAAAAACAGGCTCTTTCTTTATTATCTCCTCTTTGCTCATCCAATTTGCTTTGATATTTTTAGAAAACAGGCCGTATAACTTGAGCCCAAAACCCAGTGAGGTCTTAGACCATGAATACGAATCAATCGGAATCATGAACCCTATCTTCTTTACAGCATCCGAGTTTTTGATAAGGAAATCTCGCTCTTTGACAGATTGCCTGACAATAGATATGTTGCCATGAGCCAGGTATCTTAGACCTCCATGTATCAGTTTCGAAGATCTGCAGCTAGTGCCTCTTGCAAAATCCTCAGATTCGATCAATGCGCAGCTGATACCTACGCTTGATAGTAAATTTAAAACACCGGCGCCTGTAATACCGCCACCTACTATCAGCACATCCACACCCGCTCTCATCGAATTTACAATTTTCTCTCTCTCATCTATTAAATTAATCATATAATATCCCTGAGTTAATGATGTTTTGCGGATCTACATTTTCTTTTATTAATCTTATCAGCTTGTATGTTTCTCCTTTGTACTCTTTCAGCTCTTTGCCCAGCATTGTGCCTATTCCGTGATGATGCGATATGGACCCCCCAGATCTCAAAATAGCATCAAGTACCGTGCTTCTTAGTAAAAACAACGCTTTTTCTTTATCTCGCTCTGTATAAAACAGAAATGTGAAATATAGGGCAGTTCCAGATTTGTATTCATGAGATGCATGGCTCATTATTATGCCCTGTATATTGTTTTTTGAAGTTACCTCTTTAAATGCCTGTATAACATTATTATAAAGTGTTTTTGCAGAGCCCCATAGCATGGACGTCTCTATTGTCTCTGCAACTATCCCCCTCTTTAAAAGCTCGTTGTACATATAGGGCCTGTCATACCTGGTTCTGTACCAGAATTTTGCTGGCGCAGAACCTATAGACACTCCCTTTTTAAATGATTTATATGCTCTCTTTTTATCGTCTATCACGATCAGCAACGCGCTTTTTTCCAGCACATTTCTCATATTCAGGTACCTTTTGAAAATGTTTGTTAGAAAGCTATCTTTGATAGCAAGCATTGAAAGCGCTGTTTCTGTCTCATCCGATAACCTTGAAACCACAGGAAAATTGCCCTGTCTAAACTCATCTCTCAACGCTTCTATTCCGTCCATGAACGAATGAAACATGTAACTGTGAAAATATCTGCTGCTTGGAACCGGATTTACTTTTAACCATGCTTTGGTAATCAATCCATAAGCACCCTCACTGCCTACCGCTAGATCAGAAACTTTGAAAAAAGCGGATTCTGCTGGTACGGGATGATCTGTATATGTGCCGGTGGGAGTGATCATTTTTACACCTATGACCATCTCTTTCATTTTACCGTACCTGTTAGACTCCTGCCCCGCAGCATTGGTGGCAATCCATCCTCCAACCGTAGAATGTTCAAAAGACTCTGGAAAATGCCCGAGCGTTAAATTTTCACTGTTTAATTTCTTTTCCAGCTCCGGTCCCATAAATCCAGTACCTGCCTCCAATACAAGAGATTCTTTGTTTATTTCAAAGTCTCTGAAATTTTTGATGTCTAAGCTAACCGAATATTTTCTCTTTTTTTTCGGAGTAAGCCCCTCTGTTACTGAGGTACCGCCGCCAAATATCACAATTTCAATGTCTTTTCCTATATTCTTGAAAAGATGCGGAACATCATCTTCGGTAGGGTAAATAACAGCATCTACGATCTCTATTTTCTCGCCATTCATTAATCTTATATATTCTGACGCAGCCTTTCCGATAGAATGATAAAACCGATCTCTGATATCAAATGAGATCCGATCCTCAGTTATACAGTTTAATAGCTGCTTTTTTAAATTTTCATCGATTGATAGAGAAGGTGGCGAATAATATCCATCCCATATGATATTATTTCCATTTACATTTAATTGATTATATATATATTCATAAAGCTTCGGGGAAGAATCTGAAGATCTCGACTCTTCACCCCACAACGCAAAAAATTTGTTATTCATACTATGAGCATGTCATTATCTTTATTTTAAATTTTCTGGCACTATTTTTAAAAATAGTTTTGCAAAGATCATATTCTATTTGTTCAATTAAAAACTGAAATTGAGGAGAACGGCTTTGTCAGATCTTCGTTGATACGATCTGACTTGCGATCATCTGCTCCACATCTTTTGACTGCTTCATCGCTTCACTTGATCGCTTTCTTTCCTTTTCTCAATCTTTTTCTATATGTTTTGAGCAGTGCTAATGCCTTG
>JAVRLB010000019.1:0-21474 GCA_031961865.1 Thermoplasmatota archaeon
GATATGAAAAATATGGCTAAAGGATTAGATAGATATTTTATAAAAATTATGAATACTCTGGGGTTATGTGAAGCTGGGGCTGTATTATATGCAGCATTGGCGGTATCTGAAACGCCATTGACTATCCAGCAACTTAAAAAGCATACTAAATATAGCATTCCTAGACTGTATTCTCTTTTAAACACTCTTAAAGAGAACGGGCTTGTAGAAAAAACCAAGGAAAATCACATTGTTTTATATACTGCCAATCTAAATATTATTGATCTATTCGAAAAGAGAAGGCAGAGCATATATGACAATTATCTCATCCCGATGCTGTCTTATATTGAAACTATGCCAGTTAATGAGCGAGACTCCGAACACATTAAAAAAATATTGAATTATATGAAAATGATAGAGGAATATTTGAATATCCTGAGACCAAATGCTGAAAGGCTCAAGCGCGAGCTTCTAAGGAAATATAATATAGTTCCATAGCTTTTTGAAGTTATTCAAAAAATGAACAGATTTTATAAATAAAATTTTAAAATCTATTCTCATCATAATAATTGGTGTTTAAAAAAACTAAAACTATCTTGTTTCAGTATTTTCCAGATATTCTATTGGCTGTTAAATAATGTAAAAAGTATTTCATTAATTCGCTAAATAAAAACTATATTACTAATCTTATAGATTAATTTGATAAAAAATTGACACTTTATACAAACGGAAAGATTTTTATGGTTTGTAATTATTACTCATTTGTGATTTACAATGGTCACCGAAATACAGTTGTGGGAAATTTTCATACTAGTGGCATCTTTGATTGGACTTCTTTACGCAGCTATCCAGAGTATTCTATTATTGAGAATCCCAGTTGAGGACAAGAAAGCACAGGAGATCTCTAATGCCATAAAAGAGGGATCGGAAGCATATATGAAGAGGCAGTATACTACTGTTTTCATATTTGCAGCAATACTTGCAATACTAATTTTCATAGCCTATTTTTTCCAGGCAAATGTTACTGAGGCATGGAAAGTAGCATTGGGATTTGTGGTAGGAGCAACAGGATCTGCGGCTGCAGGTTTGATTGGGATGAATATATCTGTCAGGACTAATGTAAGAACTGCTATAAGAGCAAAACAGGGTTTAAACCCAGCCCTGAAAATTGCATTCAGAGGTGGAAGTGTTACAGGTCTCAGCGTAGTCTCTTTGTCTTTGTTGGGATTGATTGTTTTTTATATATGGTATGGCAGTCCTCTTCTGATGGTAGGGTATATATTTGGTGCTTCTTTAATCAGTCTTTTTGCAAGAGTTGGCGGTGGAATTTTCACTAAAGGTGCTGATGTAGGAGCAGATCTTATAGGCAAGGTTGAAGTGGGAATACCCGAGGATGATCCAAGAAATCCAGCGGTTATTGCAGATAATGTAGGAGATAATGTAGGAGACTGTGCGGGTATGGGCGCCGATCTGTTTGAGACCTATGTGGTAACAGCAGTGTCTTCAATGTTGCTCGCATTTCTAATAAGCGGTACATATGGCGGCATAAACATGAAGAGCAACGGTGTGCTATTTCCATTGGCAGTTGGAGGCATAGCGATACTGGCTACTATTGTCGGAACTTTCTTTATTAAAAAAGGAGAGAAACAGAGAATAATGATTGCTCTGTACAAAGGATTGATCGTGACAGTAATACTTTCTGCCATAGGATTTTACTTCATAGATTACACTCTGATGAATGGTAATATAGCCATATTCGTGGATACATTGATAGGAATAATCATAATGCTTATTATGGTATATATATCTGAATACTACACTTCTGAACGATTTAAACCGGTTGCAAAAATAGCAAAAGCATCAACTACCGGAGCAGGAACAAATATTATTACTGGGCTAGGCAATGGTCTTCAAGCTACGTTTATACCGGCCATAGTAATAGTAACGGGCATAATAGTTTCATATTCCATTACATATCTATCGTTCGGCAACTCAAGCGCAATGGGCTTGTATGGTATTGCGGTTGCAACAGCCAGTCTTTTATCCGGAACGGGCATGATAATATCCATCGATTCTTACGGTCCTATCACCGATAACGCGGGCGGTATTGCTGAAATGGCAGGATTTGATGAAAAGACTAGAAACGAGGTCACGGATCCTTTAGATGCAGTTGGTAATACTACAAAAGCAGTAACAAAAGGATATGCAATAGGCAGTGCTGCGCTAGGAGCGTTGATATTATTTGCTGCATTCAAGACAATAGTTGCAAACTATGGATTTACATCATTTCAGATCGATAATCCAATTGTAGTCTCAGGGTTAATATTAGGCGCAATTTTACCATTCCTCTTTACATCATTTCTAATGAATGCAGTAGGAGAAGCAGCTTCTGCCATTGTTGTGGAAGTAAGAAGACAGTTTAAAGAGAAAAAAGGAATACTTGAAGGAACAGAGAAACCTGATTACGGTAAAGCAGTGGATATAGTTACAAAAGAAGCGTTGCACCAGTTAATCGTACCAGCACTTATTGCAGTGTTATCCCCGATCTTAATCGGATTTATACTTGGTCCGTTAGCACTAGGCGGTATGCTGTTAGGTGTTATATTATCCGGTTTCCCGCTGGCAATAATGATGACAGTAGGCGGTGGAGCATGGGATAATGCAAAGAAATACATAGAAGGAGGAAAATATGGTGGAAAAGGCTCTGATGCTCACAAGGCTGCCGTTGTTGGAGATACAGTCGGTGATGCAACAAAAGATACTGCTGGTCCGGCTATAAACCCGCTTATCAAAGTTGTGAACACGATATCCATTCTATTTGTGGTCATAATGGTTGCACACTTCCTGCTTCACATCTAAACTTTAACCACTTTTTTATTTTTTTATCTTAAAATTTAATATTTTTGTGATCTGAAAATTTATCATTCTAGGTAAAGTTTTGTCTTGGATTAAAAGAAGTAAAATAATCCAATATTTTTTGAACGCTCTTGCATCAGAAAAAAGGTAATTCCAACGTTGCTACAAGAATATTGGGCTGATCATTAAAAAACGAACTTATTTTTTCTTTTTAGGTATCAAAAATACCATAAGTGAAGAGATTATAGCAATAACCCCGATTACTATAAAAGCGAATCTACTGCCATACTGATCAGATAGAAATCCCAGGAAAAACGTGCCAATTCCAGCACCTATTCCACCGCCCAGCCCAAATATAAGCGCTGACATCTCTGCCAGTGACGAGACGTCTGAGAGGTCACCTACAATGCTCATTATAAGCGGGAAGCCGGTCAATCCCACAAAATAGGTAATTATCAATGTGATCGTAATGGGAACGATACCGATTTCATAAACCATTGCTATCACAGACAAGCCAAAAATTGCTGCAGTAGAAAAGATCATCAGCCTTCTTCCAAACCGGTCAGAAAAATAACCAAGCAGAGGCTGTCCAAAAATTGCGGAAGCATAGGCAATCATTATTATTATTCCGACAAGAAATTCATTGTATTTCAGGCTCTTGGTAAAGTAAGTGGGAATCATTACCACTCCGCCATTGAGTGCAATCGACCTTAAAATTATCACGATCAACAGGATAAGGATAGGAGTACTGTATTTCATCTTTCCTTTCACTTTTTTCTCTACAAAGAATATATCTTTTCTTAAATCATAAAGAATGTAAATTCCAACAGCAGCAAAAGAAATCATCATTAGTATTAAGGCTGTTTTATAGTTTTTTGTAAACAGCATATATGCCAGAAAAATGCCTGGTGCAAGGGTTCTTCCTAAACTTCCACCAATTCCGTTTATTCCCAGCACTGTTCCTGCCCTATTTTTATATTTTAGGTTCAGAATCATTGATCCTATTGGATGATAAAATGTGGAGAATATTCCTACAACAGCCATGGCAATAATAAATCCATAAATAGCAATGTTTCTTGGATAGGGAGCAACGATCAACATATATGAAAGTGCAAAAAAAATTAGCCCCAGTGCCATCAAAACACCTTTTTTCTTTACAGAATCAATATAAGCTCCGACAAAAGGGCTAATCAGCGCGCCCATAAACTGGTAAGCGCTGATAATAAATGCTACTTGCAGATACGAATAATTGTAATTGCTGGCAATAATCGCAGCAAGATATGCAGGAAAAAAACTTAATCCATCGTTTAGAAAGTGCGCTACCGAAGTATCAAAGAGAATCCAATTATTTTTAAAAGCATTTGAAACTTTAGCGATTATTGGAACATTATCTGTTGATCCTTTCAAATTATATCACTTTAGAATGAAAATCATTAAGGCTAAATAAAATTTTGCAATAATAGATAAATTTATTTTATAGAAGATAATGTTCAACTATGTTTTCTATCTCAAATACAATCAAGGCAATTATTGAAAAAAGGAATAACATACAGGACTTACCGTCGTTAGATATTTTATTAAACAATTTAAAAGAAACGAATAGACAGATCATTGAAATTGTTGACCAGAATAATGACGCTATTTTAAATGAGTTTTATCAGCTGCATAAAAAATATGAGGAACTGGAAGAAAAAATAGCTTTAAGAAGAAGAATAGATACTGGTACAACAACGCTTCTGTTTTTTGTATACAGTATAGGAGGTGCCTTTATAGGTCTGTTTTTTAGCATATCTGTGTTTTTGACTACCATTGGAACACTAGGACATATTCTGTTATTGTTATCCATGACTGGCGGTATTATAAGTATCGTTGTGGGTGTGATAAGTATGAAGAGAGAACGTAGCTATATTTTATCATTGATCAAGAGAGATTAAGATATGTTTAAATATGAATTTGTAGATTTCAAGGCAGTGAATAGATATGAGCATACGAACAGAATTATTTGAAAAATATGCAATAGTGCACATAGAGAGGGAAGACAAACTAAACGCGATAGACATGGAACATCTGACTAATTTATACAAGACAGTATCCGCGATAAGTAAAAATAATAAGATTAGAACCGTAATAATTACAGGAATAGGTAAGAGTTTTTGTGCAGGAGCAGATCTTTCAGCAGTAAAAAACTTTAGCTTAGAAGAAGCCAGATCTTTTTCAGAATTAGGGCATAAGATTATGAACTTGATGGAACGATCTAACCAACTTTTTATTTCGGCAATAAATGGTTATGCATTTGGAGGAGGACTGGAATTGGCCATGGCTACGGATCTCAGGATAGCAACAAAATTTGCAAAGCTGGGGCAAACGGAAATCAATGTAGGTGTGGTCACCGGCTGGGGCGGAAGTATCAGGTTACCTAAATACGTTGGGTTAGGAAAGGCGAGAGAGCTGATATTTCTAGGGACCGTGTTGACAGCTGAAGAAGCAAAAAGCCTGGGCATTGTAAATATAATCGCTGAAGATCCTGTAAAAGAATCTGTTAACATTGCAAATACTATATCCAAGAAGAATCCAGATGCAGTGGCTGCATATAAGAGACTGCTAAATAAAACTTCATCTAATATAGAGATTGCAGAATTTGCGAAGCTTATACCAAAAAAGAACACCAGAGAAGGAATAAGCGCTTTTTTAGAAAAGAGAGATCCTGAGTTCAAATGAAAATATTGATGCACATTTGCTGTGCTCCATGTTTTTCGTATCCTTCCAGGGCGTTAAGAAAACAGCATGAATTGACAGGATACTGGTACAATCCTAACATACAGCCATACAGTGAATATTTAAGGCGCTTAGAAACGCTGAAAAAGTTTGAGTCTTTAGAGAAAGTGCATATTATATATGATGAAGAGTACAATATGCAGGACTGGCTAAAGAAAGCAACTGCAATAAATGAAATAAATGATGTAAACAGATGCAAATTCTGTTACGTGCAGAGGCTGGAAAAGGTTGCAAAATACGCGAAAGATCATGATTTTGATGCGTTCAGTACAACATTGCTTTACGCACCTTACCAAAAACATGAGCTTGTCAAGGAATTTGGGGAGAAAATGGCACTGAAATACAATATTGCATTTTATTACGAGGATTTCAGGGATCATTACAGAGAGGGTCAAGAAATAGCCAAATCTCTGGGTCTTTACAGGCAAAAATATTGTGGTTGCGTTTTTAGTGAGGTATGCAAGATAAACAGTTCCAGGGCGCAGAACACCAATGATGTCTATTAGTTTCATTTCATTCACTTGTTTCATACTCAAAGAACATAAGATGATAAGTTACATTAACTCCAAATTTTTATAAACTGAATCAGAAATGCTTATCTGAGTTTTTATAGTAATAAGCATAATAATGGGGATTTGAGCACATTTAATTTTATTCTTTTGCAGGCAGGTTAACCGGTAGAAAAAAATTAAGCCCTTATCATACATTTTTAAATGGTGCGGGTAATATTTAAATATAGGAAAAGCCATTGTATTTATTTATGTATGACAATATAGAAAATTACTGGGCAGGAAAAGCGGATGAGATCAAAAAAAGGAACGTACATAAGGAACGCAGGTACAGGTCATGGAAAGAAGAGTATCTAGACCCCTGGATCAGGCAGACAGGAGCTAAGGAAAAAGAGTACCAGAACACATCCGGCATAAAGATTAAAGAGGTTTATACGGAAGAGGACCTGCCAGAAAAACTGGATGAAATATTGGGTATGCCAGGGCAATATCCTTACACGCGTGGCATATATCCAAACATGTATCGGGGCAAGTTATGGACTATGCGAATGTTTTCAGGATTTGGAACACCTGAGGACACTAATAAGAGGTTAAAGTATCTCATCAAGCATGGTGAAACCGGGTTAAGCATTGCTTTTGACGAGCCCACACTTTACGGCTATGACTGTAATAACAAGAGGGCAGATGGAGAGATTGGAAAATGTGGAGTTAACGTGACGTCATTGAAAGATATGGAGGTGATCTTCAATGGCATTCACCTTGATAAAGTAAGCACTTCAATGACGATCAATGCTCCTGCAGCTATATTGACTGCAATGTACATAGCAGTTGCAAAAAAACAGAAGGTGCCGATTGCTAAGCTTGCAGGAACTGTGCAGACAGACATACTGAAAGAGTATATAGCGCAGAAAGAGTGGATGTATCCTCCAGAGGTTCATTTGCGAATGATAAGAGATATGATGACTTATAGCACTAAAAACATGCCTAAATGGAACTATATAAGCATCTCTGGCTATCACATAAGAGAGGCTGGAGCCAGCGCTTTGCAGGAGCTGGCTTTTACACTCGCAGACGGGTTCTATTATGTAGACATGGGCATAAAAGCCGGATTGAACGTAGACTCATTTGCGCCCAGGCTCTCATTCTTTTTCAATTCTTCAATCAACTTTTTTGAAGAGATTGCAAAGTTTAGGGCAGCTAGAAGAATATGGGCTCAGGTGCTTCGAGAAAAGTATGGTGCTAAAAAAGAGAGGACTTTACTGTTGCGGTTTCATACACAGACATCCGGATATACATTAACATGGCAGCAGCCTATGAACAATATAATAAGAACCACTATAGAAGCGCTTGCAGCTGTAATTGGTGGCACACAGAGCTTGCATACAAACTCATATGATGAAGCGCTAGCGTTGCCTACAGAACAGGCTGTGAAAATAGCGCTAAGGACGCAGCAGATAATTGCTGAAGAAACTGGAGTTATAGATACTGTTGATCCGCTTGGTGGCTCTTATTATATAGAATGGCTCACAGACCAGATGGAAGAACAGGCTTACAGATATTTTGATGAAATTGAAAGGATTGGTGGAGTGCTGGCGGCAATAAAATCAGGATATCTGCAGAAAGAAATATCCAGGACCGCATATGAGCGCCAGAAAAGATTGGAGAGCCTGGATGAGATAATGGTGGGAGTGAACAAGTATCAGGAAGAGGAAGAAAGGCAGATAAATATCTTGAAAATTGACAAAAAGCCGCAGAAAGTTCAGATTGCAAGGTTGAAAGAGGTCATGAAGAACAGAAACAAAGATCGTGTGTTAAAGGCACTGGAAGAGTACAAAAAAGCACTGCTCGACGATAAAGAAAATGTTATGCCTTACATATTGAAGGCAGTTGAAGAATATGCAACACTGGAAGAAATATCAAATGTAGGAAGGGATCTATATGGTGGTTGGAAAGAACCAGAATTCATATAAAAATAGGCCTATAAAGATACTGTTAGCCAAGCCAGGCATAGATGGGCATGACAGAGGTGCACTGGTGCTTGCCAAAGCATTTAGAGATGCAGGAATGGAAGTGATTTATGCAGGATTGCTGCCAACGCCAGAGCAGGTGGTTGATACAGCGATAAACGAGGATGTGGATATCATTGCGCTGAGCCTGTTAAATGGTGCGCATCTCACTGCATTTGGCAAGGTTGCAAAGTTATTGAAACAGAAAGGTATAAATGACATTGCCATCGTTGGTGGAGGGACCATACCCATTAAAGACCGGGCAAAACTCGAGAAGATGGGTATAACAGGAAACTATGGTCCTGGCACATCTCTAAGCACAATAATAGAGCATGTAAAAAAGAGGGCTCGGGAAATTCGAAAGTACAAGGATGTGGAAACTTGAACTTGAAGCTCAGAGAACTGGCAGACGGAATACTTAATATGGACACAGTCAAGATTTCGAAGGGAATTTCACTGGTAGAAAATGCCTTTGCAAAAGAAGAATCAAAAGAGTTGATAAAGCAGATATATTCTCACACTGGGTCTGCACATTTAATAGGAATTACAGGGCCACCAGGATGCGGAAAAAGCACACTTATAGGTGCTTTGAGCGAGCAGATATCAAAGTTGGGCTACAAGGTTGCAATACTGGCAATTGATGCATCAAGCCCATACACTGGCGGATCGATACTCGGAAACAGGATAAGAATGCAGGAATCTCTGGACAAGTATGGAATATATATGCGCAGCATGGCGTCAAGAGGCATGCGAGGCGGGTTGACAAGGTCTATATGGGATGCAACAAAGATCCTTGATGCTGCAGGATTTGACTATATAATTATCGAAACTGTCGGAGCTGGGCAGAGTGACTTTGAGATCATGAATCTGGCAGATACTACGGTGGTGGTATTGGCTCCGGGCCTTGGTGATGAAATACAGGCAATCAAGGCAGGGCTGATGGAGATAGGAGATATATTTGTAGTAAACAAGGCAGAGCTGGAAGGGGCAATGATCGCGATAAAAGACATACAGAACTCGTTGATTCTGCTGCCGCAGAAAGGCTGGAAAAAAGTGGTGCTGCCAACTGTTGCAAGGCAGAAACAGGGCATTGAGGACCTGTTCAGGGAGATCGAAAAGCACAAAAAGTTTACGGTATCAGATGCTGTTAAGGCAGAGCGCGAACTGAACTTTGCAATAGAAGAGCTGATCCGGGAAAAGGTTGAGCGCATATTGCAGAGCAAAGACCTGAACCGGTACTTGGATGAACTGAGCGCAAAAAAGGCAGATCCGTACACGATCGCCAAAAAAGTGGTTGATGGATAGCTATTTTAGAAGCTCTCTAGCAATCACCAGTTTCTGAATCTCGCTGGTACCTTCGTATATCTCGGTCACTTTTGCGTCCCTGTAATATCGTTCTATGTCAAAATCTTCAATGTATCCATATCCTCCATAGATCTGCACTGCTAGCCTGCTCGCTTCTACAGCTACTGAGCTAGCGTAATATTTTGCCATGCTCGCTTCTTTTCGCACATCTTTTTTCTGGTCATATAACTCTGCAGCCCTGTAAACCAGAAGCTTTGCAGCTTCAATCTTTGTTGCAATCTCGGCAATGTCAAACTGGATAGCTTCCATTTCAGATAGATGTTTTTCAAAAGCCTGGCGTTCCATAGAGTAAGAAATCATCTTTTCCAGCATTGCTTCAGCAATGCCTAGCGCCTGTGATCCGATACCTATTCTGCCCATGTTCAGCGCTGCCATCGCGATCTTGAACCCATCTCCCTCTTTTCCTAATATCTGTGATTTGTGCACTTTCACGTTGTTCATCGTTATTTCGTTTGTATAAGAGCCCCGGATACCCATCTTTTCAAAGTCTGGGCCTATCTCTATGTTTTCACTGTTTCTCTCAACTATAAACGCAGTGATACCGTCTGATCTTCTAGTACCTACACTGGTTCTTGCAAATGTGACAAACAGGTCTGCAATGCCGGCATTGGTGATGAATGTCTTGGTGCCAGAAATATAATAATAGTCTCCATCTCTGGTCGCGCGAGATTGCATTCCAGCCACATCAGAACCAGCTGCAGGCTCGGTCAGTGCATATGCACCTATCATTTCTGCCGACGATAACAGTGGAAGATACTTGCTTTTTTGCTCATCCGTACCATTAACTATTATCGGATATTCAACCAGTCCGTCATGAACGTCCATTATCACGCATATTGAAGGCGAAGCCTTGCTGATCTCTTCCAGTATGATCGCGTAACTAAGTATGTCCAGACCTGACCCACCATACTGCTGCGGCACAGTAACACCCATAAATCCTTGCTCTCCTAACTTTTTCAAAAACTCTTTCGAGGCTCGCTCTTTCTCTATTTTTTTTATGTTTGGAACTATGTTCTTCTGTACAAACTCTTTAGTCATATTTCTGATTAGCTGATAATCTATTTCCAAAATTTTCACCATTTAGCATATATTTAATATAATATTTTATTTTTTTCATTTTTTAAAAAACATTTTTTTAATACAGGAGCATATTATTAAAAAATTGGAGAAGTATCTAGAGATAATCCCTCACATCAACAACATTTTCCATAGAACCGTTTAGAAATCTGAATATGTTCTCTATCCCATTTTCGATCATCCGGTCAAGATACCCCTCATAGATTCCAGAAGCATGAGGCGTCATGATCACGTTTTCAAGATTCTCGAATGGATAATCCTGCTTGAATGATTCATCACGGGGATAGTGCCACCAGACATCCAAGCATGCTGTAAATTCCCTGTTTTTTATCAAGAATTCAAACAGATCTTTTTCGTTGATAATATTGCCTCTGGAAATGTTTACCAGTATTGCATCTCGCTTCATCAAGCTCAATTTATCCTTGTCTATGAGGTTTTTTGTATACTTGTTTAAAGGCAAAGATATCACTACTACGTCTGAGCTCTTCAATACATGATCCAGGTCTTCAAACGTGCCACTGAAATCCAGTTCCGGATGCTTATGCCTTGATATTCCAAAAACCTGCATGTTAAATGCCCTTGCAATATTTGCAATCTCTTTTCCTATGCTTCCATACCCTAATATTCCGATAGCTTTTCCTCTCAAGCTTATTGCTGGCATAAGCTGCTCAAACTTGCCACTGCGCATGCTTGAATTATGGAATATAATATTTCTCGTTTTTGCAAGAATTAACGCAAAAACATGCTCTGCGATCACATCTGAGGAAGCACCAGAGTTTTTTAAAACAATCTTGTCCGATATTTGAGAAAAAGGAATGTTGTCAACGCCAGCTAGCAAAGATTGAATAATCTTCAAATTTTTCATTGAATTGATATTAATATTTGCCAATTCTAAGTGCCAGCGATATACAAATATTATATCGATATCGTTTAGAAGCTTTTGATCTTTGATATCATCCATAAAATATACTTTTCCTAGATTCTTCAATTTTTCAAATTTTTCGCGAGGTGCTGGGAAAGTGACCAAAATATTCATATTTTCATCTCCATGATAGAAATGATCTTTTTTGCAACTTCGATCGGATCCCTGCCAAATATGTAGGTTGCAGGCTCGATCCCGAACATGCCAGGATCTACGAGAACTTCATATTTATTTTCTCCTATGTACTTCGAAAGATCTTTTACCTTGCTACGGTCCACTATTTCTATCTTATACTTCAGCTTTTTTAATCTTTTCATGATCTCAGAGTCAAATTTAATATTCATCACTGCTCTGTAGTTAGTCTCTTTGATTCTGCTCAATAACAGTTCTGATAAATGTTTGCTTGATCCATATTCAGGTTCTTCCCATGAACGGATCTTGCCGTTTATTACCGTGATCCTTCCTGGAATCGCTGCAACATCGCTTTTTGTGGATGCATCTCTGGTCGCGTAGGCAAGGTTCATTCTTACCTCGGGAGTTATGGAAGATACATCCATAGTTGACAATAAATGCATCGCTTTCTTCAATAGCTCTATATTCTCTTTTTTTTCACCAAGCACAGCAACGTTTCTAAACTTGAAACAGTGATCGCACGTACTGATATAATGAATGTTGCAGAATCTCCCTGATTCTCTCATGCCCATGCAAAAATCACAAAAATAGTCTACGATTTCAGATTCAGAGTACTTGTTCACGATTCTATCTACCATATTCTCTGAAAAGACGTTCAATTCGTTAAAAAGATAATCTTTATCAATTTCTTCTTTTAAATATTTGTTTACCATAGGCTGTGTTACATGCAATATCTCGGAGATTTGAGTTTGAGAGTAGCCCTTCTCAACAAGGCTCTTTGAAACACGTTTTCTTACCTCTGGAATAAGCTTTTCATTTATTTTGATGCATGGAGGATACATATAATCAAGTTATAGAATTTTGATATTTTAATTTTGTTATTTTAAGAGCTTGCGCATAAAAGGACCATATAGCTCATAACCAAGTTTTCGATAATAATTTCGTGCTCCCACCCCGCTATTAACCAGCAGGTACTTAAAGCCCCAGTCTGCTGTGATCTCTTCAGCACGGTTCATAAGAGCCTTTCCATATCCCTGGTGCTGATATCCGAAACTAAAATCATAGTTCAAAGGTACCTCTGGACCCACAACTTTTAACTCTCTCACTATAGCACTGTCAGATAGCTCAAGCCTATGCGCTTTTGAAGAAGGCTTTCTCAGCCTTAAATACCCTATGAGAGCATCGTTGTTAGTGTCTTCAATGCTTATGAATTTTTCAATTCCACCTGATGCATTATATTGTTCTTCCTTTAACTCAATTATCTGGTCTTTCGTGATCTCGTTTTCTCGAATCTTGTAACCGATTTCCCTGCATCTTATGCAATTGCACTTTTCTCCTCGCCTCTTCATAGTGTCTTGTATCAAAGCCCTTATGTCACTTCTTGTTACCCCCGCTTCTATCAACTGTACCGGTATGTCTCTCTGTATCCTCTGTATCCTGATCCATCTAGGTATTATCTTCATAACCCTGATCATGAGTTCTATTACATCGTCATTGTAGTAAGGTTCATATTCTTTATTTTTCCAGAGTCTGTACAGTTCAGTGTTTTTTATCACTAAAGTCGGATATATCTTCAGCATATCAGGCTTGTATGCATCATTTTCAAAAACGGTCCTAAAAGCTTCAAGATCCCGGTCTGGATTCATTCCTGGCAATCCAGGCATCATGTGATACGCAACTTTTAGTCCAACATCTTTAGAAAGCTGTGTGGATTCTATAATTTCACTCTGTCCATGCCCACGATTCACAAATTTTAAAACATCGTCAAATACTGTCTGAACCCCTAATTCTACTCTCGTTACACCAAACTTTAAGGATTCGTCTATCTGCGAAATATTGAACCAGTCCGGTCTGGTCTCTACAGTCAACCCGATTGCGCGATGTTCCGCACTCTCGTTTTTCTGTATCGCTTCTTCCAGAGATTCTGATTGTTTGCCATTTAAAGCATCATAGATCCCTTTTACAAAATATTCTTGATATGCTGTAGGCCTGGCTGTAAAGGTTCCTCCCATCACAATCACATCGATCTTTGAGGTTGAATGCCCAATTTTCTCAAGCTGCTGCATTCGCATCATGGTCTGCCGGTATGGATCATAATTGTTCTGTATAGCTCTTAACGCTGCAGGTTCTTTTCCTGTATACGATTGTGCAGTGTCAAATTCTACTCCCCCTGGGCAATAAATACACTTTCCATGCGGGCAAGGGCTCGGAGAGCTCATCGCAGCAATAATAGCAACACCTGACAAAGTTCGGGTGGGCTTTTTCTTTAAAAATGGATAGAATCGCTCTCGAATATCTTCAGGTATCTGTGAGATAATTTCACTGTTTTTTGGTAAATTGGTTCTGAACTCTTTAGATAACTTCATCTTGTATTTCTCTAAATCCTCATAATTTTTTATTTCACCGCTCGTAATATGCTCTAAAATATTATCTATCAGGTTCAATATTTTGCTACATTTTGACATCTTTAATAAATGTTTCTATGCAAATTTATTTTAAATAGTTCAAATAAATTTTAAATATGACCTTGCTCATGCAACTGCATGGACAGAACCGTAAATATGAGCGGGGCGATAATGCAATCTTTCACATCGATAGGGCCTATGTTAAATTTTGTGGCACTTTTTTCTGTGATAATAGTCTTTTCTGGTGTGGACTTGCCTATTGTTGTGCTGCTGTCGTTTCTTATCTCATATGCTACAATCTACACTTCCTATAAATTCTCTAAAAAGTACTCGACGAACGGTGGATATTTCTCGTATGTAGGAAAAGCACTGGGAAAACGTGCAGGACTGTTTGTAACACTATTCTATATTCTTTACGGACTGTTAATATTGCCAAATATTGCACTGTTTGTAGCCAATTTTTCTGCCATCGCATTATCAGTGCTCGGATACAATCTTTATCTCTTGAGACCTTTGATCATACTAATATTCATAGCTATTGTTGTTCTGCTAGTTTCAAAAGGCATTAAAATATCAATCAGATATATTTTAATTGGCGGGATCTTGGAACTGTTATTTATTTTTGCGATCAGCTTGATGTTTATATACTACAAGCCTGTTATTCCTCCACTTTTTAACAATTTTAACATAAACGGATTTTGGAACGGGACAGTATATGGCATTTTGATATTTGCCGGAAGCGGCTCTGCTATTTTTATCTCTGAAAACACCGTAGAATCCAAGAAGAACATACCTCGGTCATTGATTATATCTTATACTCTTTCTGGACTGGTAATGGTGCTTGCATCATTCTCTATGATCATTTTTCTTGGAGCAAATAATATAAGTGCATACAGCTCTAATCCATATATTATTGTTACTTATATCTACCAGAGATTTGGAATCGCTATATTTTCTCTGTTTCTATTTTTTACGCTTTTGAGCTCTTTAAATCTGGCAGTATCGTATCTAAATGCTTTTAGCAGCGCTTATATGAAGATCAAAGACAAAAATATTATCCCGTTCTCTACCATTTCTATATTGAACAATAAATCTAAATTTCTAGCATTGATCCTGGTATTTTCAGTAATCTCTTCACTTCTTGCATCATACCTGCTAGGCTATTTCTACGGATTTGTTATTTTGGCAACAATAGTTAGCTTAAGCTATATTGTTGTACACATATTTACAAACATATCATTATTTAACATAAAAACTGAGTTCTATAATAAAATATTTTATATTTTGCCTGTTATATCTACTATATTTCTCGCGCTGTCATTCTACTATTCTTTCAATGATTTTTCAGAACCGATGGTATACTCTGATTATATAATAATAATATGGGCTGCTATATCTCTGAGCGGAGTTATGGTTATTAGAAAATACAGAGAGAATTTTTATCAAAAACTTGAGTTTTAATCGTTTTTTTAAATAAATTTATTATATCAGCCATATATTTCGACTGCATAAAATATGAACAGCTTTAAAGGTCAATCACTTCTGGCAAACGTTGCTAATTTAAGAAAGAATCGAACACTTTTAGCGATCTCTATTTCTGAGCTTTTGCGCGTGATGGGCAGGTCTGGAGGCTGGATATTTATACCAATATACCTGATCACCATTAGAGACGTTTCTTTTTTTACAGTGGGAATTCTATTTTTCATATCTTCTGCATTCACGATACCAACCAGCATTTATGGTGGAAATCTGATTGACCGGTTTGGCAGAAAGAAAATGGCAGTTCTTTTGCCACCTCTCTTAATGATCGTATATTCTACGATTTCAGCAGGCATCTATTTTAATTATTCTATCTTTCTCATATTCGCGGCTTTTATTAGCATTGGGCCTCTGAGTAGCATACAGGGAATTACAGACACGGTCATGGTTACAGATACTACTGCTGAAAAAGATAGGATAAACGCGTACAGTCTGGTCAGGATCGCCGCGAATATTGGGTTTTCAATAGGCCCTGCATTGGGAGGGCTGGTGGTGATTTTCAATTATTCTTATGTTACCGTCATACCAGCCATTGGAGCAATCGCAGAACTGTTTTTATATATACGATTTGTGAATGAAACACTGCCTCCCAGAAAAGCTGAAAACATTAAGAAGAACTCCATATCATTTCCTTATGAAGATAAACTGTTTATTATTATTGGTTTCTTGCTAGCCATGTCCTCATTTGCAGTAGGGCCATGGGAATATATTTTAAATCAATTCTTTTCTCGAGCATATTATTTTTCTAGCTGGCAAATCGGCATGCTGTTTGCAGTAAACGGATTGACTGTAATCCTGTTCCAGCTTCCTATAAACCATATCTTGAAAAATGTGAGCGAACTAAACCGTATATCTCTGGGTATGCTTATATATGCTGCTTCATTTTTTGTGATTGGTATAACTGATAATTTCTATCTGCTGATTTTAGATGTGATATTTCTCACTTTTGGAGAAAATACAATCTCTCCTGCCATAAGTAGCATAATCGGGAAAATAGCACCAATGGACAAAAGAGGCGAATATTTTGGCGGTTTTTCCATGATCAATGGTGTTATAGGTCCATTTTCTCCGGTTTTTTATGAATATCTGTTATCTATATTTATACACCAGTTTATTGTGCTATGGGGTATTATATCAATTATTTGTATAATATTAGCAATTACTATATTTTTGTTACATAAGCTTAAATATAGTTAATATTTTTATAAGTTAGATTATTATTCATTCCTGAGATATCTGAGTCTAAATCTTATGAACTATTTTTGTCTTTAATCTAAGTCAATAAAGATGTGTTTATGGAATAGAAAAACAAAAATTTATAAAGGTATTTGTGCATAATTAGCATATGATTTCTTTTGTTTCTAAAGACCTCGAAGATTTCCGTTTAAAGATCAGAAAGTTCTGTGAAGAAAATATTCAAAGAAATGCAAGCAGATGGGATGAAAACGAAGAATTTCCCTATGAGTCTCAAAAGGCATTGGCTGAGGAAGGAATATTAGCGTTAGGTATACCAGAAGAGTATGGAGGCTCTGGTTCAAACAAGCTCAAAGAAATTATTGCAACTGAAGAAATTGCGCGCGTGGACTCAAATACTGCCATACTGATGGAATTGAAAAGTTTGTATGAAAACACGATACTCTTATTTGGCAATGAAAATCAGAAGAAAACGCTCAAAGAAATTGTATCGGGAAGAAAAATACCAGCATTTGCATTTACAGAACCTGTTGGTGGAACAGATGTGGGAGGTATCAAAAGCACTGCTAAAAAAGTTAATGGCACCTATTACCTGACAGGATCTAAGAATTTTATCACGAACGCTATGGTTGCAGACTATTTTATTGTTTTTGCAAAAACTGCACCGGAACTGAGAGAAAAAGGAATATCTGCATTTCTTGTTGAAAAAAATACCCAGAATTTTAGAATAGGGCCTAAGATCCATATGACTGGCATGAGAGGCACTGCAATTTCTTCGCTCTATTACGATAACGCTCCAATCAGTGAAGAATCTATCATTGGCACTGAAAACATGGGATTAAAGATCTTTTCAACAGTGCTTGAAAGAGCAAGGGTAACATTGTCTGCAGGATCGCTTGGTATGATGCAGAGAATTTTTGAAGAATCTGTGAGATTTGCCAGAAACAGAAAAAGTGGAGGATTACAGATCATAAATTATCAGCATATCCAGAACTATATCTCCGAGATGTTGACTAATCTTGAGGCTTCAAGGCTTCTTGTTTACAATACTGCAATGTTGATGGATATGAATAAACCTATAAGCATAGAAAGTACAGCTACTAAGCTTTTTGTAACTGAGGCATTAATGAAAAGCGTTGAAAACAGTCTTCATGTATCAGGAGGATTTGGATATACGCGTGGAACTGTTATAGAACGGTTTGCCAGAGATGCACATGCATCCACGTTAGGACTTGGATCTTCTGAAGCGATGAAAATTATTCTCACACATCTTATTAAAAATCAAAAGTAAATAATAAAAATAAGTCTGCTGATCTTAAACGGATGATGCCATAGAAGCTAAAACATCATAATACTCTATTTATCAATTCTGACGCTTCAACGATCTGTTCTGTGTCTGCACTAAACGAAAATCGTACATGATTCTCTCCATTTTCGCCAAATACAGAGCCTGGTACTGTGCCTATATTATATTTTTCAAGAACATATCTTGAAAATTCCCAGGAGTTTTTTATGCCTTCGGGATAGTTCTTGATGCTTGCCCAGAGATAAAATGTGCCTTCTGGTAATACTGGATTTAGGTACCTTGAATTATTTACAGCATCGTAAAGTATATCTCTCCGGTTCTGGTACTCTCTTCTCATTTTTTCAATCTCCTCATTTGAAATGCTTAAAGCTGCAAGCGCACCATACTGTACAATCGATGTTACGCTATTGACTGTGTATCTGAGCATCTTTTTTGATCTCTCTATTAGCTGATCGTTATCCAAATAGATATATCCTATTCTCAAACCGGTCATAGCATAACTTTTTGACATTGAAAAAATGGATATGGTATCTGGATAAATTGAGGCTGGGCTGATATGTTTGTTGTTATCAAATATTATGTCTTCATAAGTTTCATCGCTTACTATAAAACTGTTTTTTTCAGCTGCAAATTTGATAATTTTCTCTAATTCTTCCTTCTTTAACACTTTGCCAGTCGGATTGTGTGGTGAGCTTATGAATATCGCTCGTATATTTTCAGACCCTGAAATATTTTCCAACTCTTTATACTGATCGATCGGGATACTTATTGGCTTTCCGTTGGCAAGTTTTACTATCTCTTTGACATCAGTCCACATTGGATCTGGAACTATTACTTTGTCTCCCCTAGATAACAGCGCTCTAAAGATAATATAAAGTGCATTTGTACCTCCGCTCGTAACTAGGACATTCTCTGGAATTGCATTTTTTATCATGTTCTTTTTTCTTAATTTAATCGAAATTTGTTCTCTAAGCTCTGGAATACCTGCAGATTCTGTATAATGTGTTTTACCGTTAAGCAAAGCCTCCTTAATAGCGTTAATTATGGTTTCTGAAACATTGAAAGATGGATCACCAGACTCTAATCTGTACACTCTTTTCCCCTCTTTCTGCAATTTTAATACTAAATCTCTAATCTCCGCTATATCATTTACTGCAACATCGTCCAAAACATTTTTTTTAAGTTGGACTTTTTTCATAGTTACTAATCATGAACCCGCCTATATTAAAATTCTCTCTTGTTTTTGGTACAAATGATTAAATATTATGTCATTATTATGAAAAGGGATGGTTCTTAAAAAAGAATACAGCGAGAATATCAAGGAAATAATGCCAGATCTATTTAGAATTAAAATACCTTTATCTGATAGCCCGCTCAGATATGTGAATTCTTATCTAATCAAGGGAGCCAAAAGATCCTTGTTGATCGATACGGGCATGAATATGAAAGAATGTTATGAGGCAATGATTAATGCTTTGGACGAGCTCGAAGTAAAGCTAGATAAAACTGATTTTTTCATTACTCACATGCATTCAGATCATATTGGTTTAATTAGCAAATTAGCATTAGGATCGACTGTTTATTTGAGTGATGTTGAACATAAGATTGTCTTTGAATATTCAAACAGCTCTACTTACTGGCTGGAGATCAATAAATATATGGATAAAAACGGTTTCCCGAAAAGTGAACTAGAAAGTGCATTTAAAATTTTAAATAATATGTTTGTTAAAACGTATCCGATAAGTGATGAATTTAAAAAAATAAACTTTAAAGCACTGAAAGACAAAGATACCCTTAACTATGGTACCTTTAGATTAGAAGCTATTCTTACTCCGGGCCATTCACCAGGGCATATGTGCCTGTTCGAACCATACAAAAAAATTCTATTTTCAGGGGATCACCTTCTTTTTGATATAACTCCTAATATTACATGGTGGCCTTCTCTGGACAACTCGTTAAAAAGCTATATTGAAAGCTTGGATAAAATATATGACCTGGATGTAGAATTGGTATTACCAGGTCACGGAGATTTTGGATTTGATCAAAAGAAAAGAATCGATGAAATTAAAGATCATCATAAAATTAGGCTTGATGAAATACTTTTAGCTATAAAAGAAGGAAAAAGAACTGCGTACGAAATTGCGGGATCTATATCCTGGAACTTAAAAGCTGGAGGCTGGAAAACCTTTCCAAAAACACAGAAATATTTTGCAGTAGGAGAAACAATAGCACACTTAATTTATCTAGAACGTGAGGGAATTATAAGGTCAATGTTAAAAGATCAAACAATTTATTATGTGCTGGCTTGATTGCATAAGTTTGCGATTTGAGGTAAATATTTAAAAGGGAATCGGAAAATATTAAATATTCTAGGTACATTATAGCTTTAGAGCTTTGGGGCTGTAGCTTAGCTAGGTAGAGCGACGGGCTCATAACCCGCTGGTCGTCGGTTCGAACCCGATCAGCCCCATTTAATGTTTTACTCCGACATTTTTCTATATAACATCTAACAAAAGAATTAGGTATATATGTTTTAATAAAATTTTATGTGAGAAAAAAAGTATATTACATATTGGTGACAACAGTGATCAGGGTAAGAGTAAAAGCAATCTTTATGTGCTTGGTATATAATTTAAACATTTTAACAGCGATGCAAAAGCGGGGTTTGATAGCGTAAGCTATAAAAAAATCAACGAAAAAACAGGGAAAATAATAAAAATAAATGAAAAAAGATAAAGGAAACAGGCGATTTTTGTGATTTTGAATGCATTTTTATGAAATTAAGTTAGAATTCGAGCATTATCCAAAAATTTATTATAGTTTTTAGATATTGTCGTTGTATGGAGCCGGGTTTACAAACTGGAAAAAACCTTACATTAATAGCAATTATATTGCAATTGGTTTTGGTCATCTATGGACTTATAGGAACCGTTTCCTTGATATATGAATCATCTCATTACGAGCTTATTACCACCTATCCCAACGGTACAACCCAAATAACTGCTTCTGGCTCTTCTGTTTACATCAATCCTCATCCTCTTTTACTACTTTTTTCTCTAATCCCAGTTTTAATAATACTGGTAATGATATTCCTTGAGTATTACCTTGTTTATAAACCAATCTCAAAAGAGAAGTCTGAGAAGGGCAAAACACCTTCACTTGTTCTTGGAATTCTTGGAATGTTTCAACTTTTCACCGGAGGCATAGAAGCTGGCATAGATTTAATTAATATACATTTCCTTGGTCTTGCGATAATACTTTACATAATAGTTGGCATACTTCTAATTATTGCATATGTGAAAATAAATGATGCAATAAATAGAAAGAACTATGAGAATTTGAATCAACAAAATAACATAGACTTATCTAAGATTGAAGAAAAGAAGAAAACATAACAAATTGTTTCAAT
>JAVRLB010000020.1:0-21418 GCA_031961865.1 Thermoplasmatota archaeon
TGAGTTAAGCTCTCCTATAGCAGCATATTTCAATAAATCTTCTGCACTATATTTACCGATAGATACAATATCCGTAACTTCAAGCTCACCTTTTGTCAAGGTGCCTGTTTTGTCAAAAACTATAGTATCTATCTTATCTGCAATCTCTATATTCTCGCCACCTTTAATCAATATTCCATTTTCTGCCGCTTTGCCAGAAGAAACCATCAGTGCTGCAGGGGTAGCAATGCCCAGAGCGCAAGGACATGCAATGATCAGTACTGTTACAAATACTAAAATAGAAAACGTTAATCCTATTCTACCTATAAAGTACCAGAATAAGAATGATATGATCCCGACAGATATGACTGTGGGAACAAAGTAAGATGCTATAGTATCAGCAAGTTTCTGTATTGGCACTTTCTCAGAATTCGCGCTTTCAACAATGCTGATTATTTCAGATAAGGTATTATCGCTCCATTTTTTATTTACTCTTATCTTTATAGATCCTGTAATATTGATCGTTCCTCCAATTACGTGATCTCCCTCACTTTTGTCCACAGGTACGCTCTCACCTGTAATCATAGATTCATCAATTGCGCTTTTTCCTTCTATGATTGTAGAGTCTGTAGGTATGCTTTCACCTGGCTTTACAAGTAATATGTCATCAGCATTCACCTGTTCAATTGCCACGTCCTGAACAGTTTCATTGTTTAATAAATGCGCAGTTTTAGGCTGTAATTCAATTAATTTGCTTACTGCGTTAGAGGCTCGTGCCTTGGTTAAGTGCTCCATGAAAGAGCCTATAAGTATAAGAGAGACAATCATTGTAGATGTGTCAAAATACAAGCTGCTGCTCGAAAAAACCTGGGCAGAAACACTACCGTTGTGCTGTACGCCCATGCTGCGGATGTACCTATGGCAATCAGCGTATCCATCTTTCCAGCCCTGTTTTTTATGGCGTCTAGCGTTCCTTTATAGAACCGAAACCCGGGATAAAACTGCACAATACTTGCAAGGATAAATAGCAGGTACCTGGTATATGATGATGTTAGATAAGTAAGAAATAATACTGGTACAGTAATAATCCATGATACTGCCAGTTCAATCTTCAGTTTTTTAAATTCCGCTTCCGGTTTATCAAACTGTTTTTTGCATGATTTGCTGCAAAAATAATAGGTTCTGCCATATTTTACGCTTGTTATTGTAGCTTTTGACTCATCCACGTACATGCCGCATATTGGATCTCTTGCCATGCTCTATTAAAAAAATAAAAAATGTTTAACAGCCATGATGGGCATGTTTAACTTCTTTCACATATTTACCAGGGTTCTTTTCAAACTCTGTTTTACAGCTTTCATCACAAAAATAGTATTTTTTTCCATTATAATCTGTCTTTATAGCTGTCTTTTCATCCACTTCCATTCCACAAACTGGATCTTTTGCCATATTTTTATCACCGTATATCTATAACAGCTATTTTTTTATATCATTTTCGCTTTACAAATGTAAAAAAAAATATTAGAGAGGTGCAAATTTATAGCCATACTCTATTATTCCAGCCTTGCCCTCATCTCTGATCCTGCGAAAGACCGCATGAACCGGCATACCTATGCTTACTTTAGCAGGGTCAATGTCCACAATCTGTGCCGTGATTTTAGGGCCATCAGCCATCTCTATTATCCCTATTATGTACGGTTTTTGCTCTTTAAACCCTGGAATGTCCTGATGCACTACAGTAAAAGAATATACCGTACCCTCTGGTTTTAATTTTATTTTTTCCATCTTTCCTACCGATTCACGATGGCATGTTGGGCAAACGTCTCTGGGTGGGAAATATACTTTCTTGCATGATGGACATCTTGTGCCTACTAGTGTGTATCTATGTTCAAACTCTCTCCAGGCTCTAGGCATGCTCATTTTACCACCTCCAAAATATGTACAAAAGAGCTTGCTCCAGTACCTCCGATATTGTTAGTCAATGCTACTTTTGGATCTTTTACCTGCCTTTTATCTGCTTTTTTCAGCAATTGTGTTACTGCCTCTACAATCTGGCCAACCCCCGTAGCTCCTACAGGATGTCCTTTGGCCTTTAGTCCGCCTGATGTGTTGATAGGTAGTTTTCCATCAAATCCTATCTGCTCTTCTTCAAGAAACTTTCCTGCAGTACCTTTTTTAACAAATCCAAGATCTTCAATAGACATCACTCCAAATATTGAAAACGCATCATGCACTTCCACCAGTGAAATATCTTTAGGCTCTTTTTTAGCCATTTTATAGGCTTTTTTTGAAGCTTCTACAGTAGCATTAAATGTTGTGATTGAAGGTCTGCTATGAAGAGAAAGATAGTCAGAGGCATGGGCTGATGCAGATACCTTTATCACAGAATCGCTTTTTACTTTATCCAGTGCTGTTAAAATAACAGCTGAAGCACCGTCGGTGATAGGCGCACAATCCATTAAAGTAAGAGGCTCGGATACCATTGTGGCATTGAGCACATCATCAATCTTTATGATGTTCCTCAGGTGCGCATACGGATTCAAAGATGCATTTCTATGAGAGTTAACTGGAAAGATTGCCATCTGCTCTCTTTTAAGCTTGTAATCATGCATGTACCTGCGTGCCATCATTGCTGCCAAAGATGGAAATGTAGCACCTACAAAACCTTCCCACTCTCGGTCAGCAGCACCCATCAATGAGTCTGTCATCTCGTCAGCATCAATATCCGTCATTTTTTCAACTCCTCCAACGAGTACGGTATCATACATGCCGGAAGCTACTGCTAGAAATCCTTCATGCATTGCTGCCGCACCGCTCGCAGACGCAGATTCAACTCTTATTGCCGGGATATTCATTCCAGCCAATCCCGAATAATCAGAGATAAGTGCGCCCACGTGCTCCTGAAGTGATACTGCACTGGAACTCATGTTACCGCCATATATTGCCTCTATATCCTTGGCATATATGCCCGCATCTTCTATCGCTTTCAACCCTGCTTCCACCGCCAGTTTCCTTAAAGACATGTCCCAGCGCTCTCCGTATTTAGTCTGTCCTACGCCTATTATTGCAACATCTCTCATTTTTATTCACCCATCCTTATCTTGCCTTTGAATTTTGCATACGTTGAATAATTTATATATTCTGCATTTTCAATATATTTTTTCACGCCTTTTGCATTTTCTCTTTTAAAGTGTTTCATCTGCTCTGTCACATTAATGTCAAATGCGTCACTGCCAGCCCCAGATCCAAATGCTACTGCCAGAATTCGATCCCCCGGTTTGGCAATGTCGAGTATTGCAGAAAGCCCGGTCATCATGGATGCTGAATAGCTGTTTCCTACATAGGGTACAATTAATCCCTCAGACACCTGCTCATCCTTGAACCCCAGCATCTTTGCTGCTCTGCTCGGAAATTTGCCGTTAGGCTGGTGAAACACTGCATAAGTGTAATCTTTAGGCTCAGTATTCATATGTTCCATCATTTTTTTAGCAGCTCCCACTACATGCTTAAAATATGCTGGTTCTCCAGTGAACCTGCCTCCGTGTGTTGGATATTGTTGCCCTTCTCTTCTCCAGAAATCGGGTGTATCAGTGGTCAATGATAAAGTGCTATTAATTTCAGCAATAACGTCTTCTGTTCCTATTACATAGGCAGTAGCACCAGCAGCTGCAGAATATTCCAGTGCATCACCCGGTGCTCCCTGTGAAGTATCTGCGCCTATAGCTACTCCATTTTTGATCATCCCTGAGGTCACAAGCCCCATTACAGCCTGCATAGCCGCAGTACCCGCTTTGCAAGCAAACTCAAAATCTGCAGCAGTCAGGTTCGGGGTAAGCCCCAGCGCTTCAGAAACCATTGTTGCAGAGGGTTTTACTGCATACGGATGTGATTCAGAGCCTACATAAAGTGCCCCAATATTATGAACCTGTCTTCTTTCAAAAGCGTTTCTAGCGGCTTCTACAGCAATTGTTACTGCATCTTCATCAGGGCCAGGAACACTTTTACTGTATAGATACAACCCATTTTTTATATCCTCTGCATCTTCACCCCACATCTTAGCTATTTCTTCAGCTTTTATTCTATATCTAGGGATATAAGATCCATAGGTCAAAATTCCTACCATTATAATATCACCATAAAGCATTATAACTATTAGGTATATAATTTCATCGTTTTTCGTATTCGTTAATTGTCGAGTATAGCTCATGATATATAAAAGAATTGCTTATAGAACCCTTGCCAATTCAAACTTTCTCATGAAAAATAATGACAAAATCCGCATAATGAAAAATTTATTAATGATATTTTAATTATGTATCATTATGAATCCTGTTATAGTTTCTGCTGTAAGGACACCTGTTGGAAAATATGGAAAAGGTTTTTTAGGAGTATCTGCAAACGAACTAGGCGCTATCACAATCAAGGAAGCACTTAGAAGGGCAAATATAAATTCAGAATCTGTAGATGAGGTAATTATGGGTAACGTGATAGCTTGCGGTTTAGGACAAAATCCGGCAAGACAGGCTGCTTTGAAAGCTGGATTTTCATATAGCATAAGCCCTTTTACGGTCAACAAGGTATGTGGCTCTGGATTAAAGTCTGTGATGTTAGCCGCTCAGTCCATCAAGGCCGGTGACAACCAGATCGTGATAGCCGGAGGAATGGAGAACATGAGCAATTCACCCTATTTTGTTCGTGGCGTCAGGTTTGGGTTGAAATATGATAATACAGTATTTGAGGATTCCATGATTGTAGATGGACTATGGGATGCCTATTACAATGTACATATGATTAAGACCGGAGAAGTCATTGCGGAGAAATACAAACTTACTAGAGAAGAGATTGATGAATTTGCATATCAAAGTCATATGAAATCTAATAAAGCTACTGTAAACGGACTGTTTGCAGATGAGATCATTCCTGTTAAAGTTTCAAATGCTGTGATCAGCACAGATGAGGGAATTAGACCTGACACTACCATTGAAAAATTATCAAAATTAAAACCTGTGGCGAAAGATGGCAAATTTGTTACTGCCGGTAATGCTTCGCAGCTTAGCGATGGTGCCAGCGCTTTGGCTGTTATGTCAGATGATAAAGCTAAGGAACTTGACATCGAGCCGCTCATGAAGATTATAGGATATAACTCTGTGGGGGTAGATCCATTATATGTTATGGAGGCACCTATACCCGGCATTAAAAAACTATTGGAAAAAACAGGATTTAAAGTTGAAGACATAGATCTGTTCGAACACAATGAGGCTTATGCATCCGCTAGCGTAGCTGTGAAAAAAGCATTGAACATTCCTGACGATAAGTTCAATGTGCATGGCGGTGCTGTGGCGCTAGGACATCCTCTGGGTGCAAGCGGTGCAAGAGTGTTAACCACGTTAATATATAACCTGATTCATTACAAAAAAAGGTATGGTGTTGCTTCTCTATGCTTGGGTGGCGGAAATGCAGTTTCTATGCTTATAGAAAATCTAAAACTGTGAAGGTGAAATAAAATGCAAAAAGAAAAAATTGTGGTGTTCGGAGCAGGAACAATGGGACATGGAATTGCTACAGTATTTGCGGCAAATGATTTTTCGGTAACTATACTGGATGTGGACCAGAAGTATCTCGATAATGCCAGGATCAAAATAAAGAAAAACCTGGAAAAGATGACCAGCAAAGGGGCAGTGATCGGCTCTGTGGATGAGGCATTGAACAGAATTGCGTTCACTACAGATCTGAACATTGCAAAAGATGCAGATCTTGTTGTGGAAGCGATAATTGAAAATGTTGAAGAAAAAAAGAGACTATTTAAAAAGCTCAATGAAATTGTGAACAGACAGGCTATTCTTGCTTCAAATACGTCTTCAATATCTATCACACAGTTAGGCTCTTATACAGACAGACCTGAAAATGTGGTAGGCATGCATTTCTTCAATCCTGTTCCAGTTTTAAAACTGGTAGAGATAGTAAAAGGTCTGGGCACTTCCGATGATACTATCACAAAAGTAACGGACCTTGCAAAAAAGGTTGGCAAAGTTCCTGTGCTGGTAGCTGATTATCCAGGATTTGTTGCAAACAGGATTTTGATGCCGTTTATAAATGAGGGCATATATACTCTCCAGGAAAACATTGCCACAAAAGAGTCCATAGATTCTATTGCCAAGCTAGGATTTAATATGCCTATGGGCCCGCTAGAACTCGCTGATTTGATCGGCCTGGATGTATGCCTTGACATAATGAATGTGTTGTACCGGGACTTTGGCAACCAAAAATACAGCCCATGCCCACTATTAAAGAAAATGGTAGCTGCTGGAAAATTAGGCAGAAAGTCCGGAGAAGGATTTTATAAGTACTGAACTTTTTGATCCTTAACAATTATCTTCCCTTTTTTTATTACATCATTGACCAGATTTACACCAAAGTGGTATCCAAGAAACCTGTAATCTGGTACATTCAAGATAATAATGTCTGCTTGTTTTCCAACCTCTAAAGAACCTATTTTATCAGCAAGCCCTATAGCACTGGCCGCATTGAGCGTGGATGCTGTTATAGCTTCTTCTATGCTCATCTTCATCTGTGTGAGTGCAAGACTTATCACCATCTGCATATTCTCATTATAGCAGTTTGGATTAAGGTCAGTGCCCAGTGCTACTGGCACATTATTCTCTATAAATTTTCTGGCATCTGCATACTCTCTGCTAAAAAGCATATATGGCGTTGCAGGCATTAATACTGCAATTGTCTTATTGACGCTCATTTTTCTTATAATATTCTCTGGCGTTTTCAGCAGATGATCTGCAGATATTGCCTTGATTTCGGTTGCAAGCCTGGAACAGCCAATGTAACCTAATTCATCAGCGTGCAGTTTTGGAATCATTCCGTTTTTTATTCCAGCATCAAGATATCTCTTACTCTGTTCTGTATTAAAAGCACCTTTATCACAGAACACGTCTATGAATCTAGCAAGTTTTGCAAGTTTCGGCATATATGATACAAGATAATCAATATACTCTTCTGCCTCATACTCTTCAGGTACTAAATGCGCGCCTAAAAACGTTGGTACAAGCTCTATTAATTCTCCATTCAATTCATTTATAGCTTCTAGCATCTTGCTCTCTGTTTTATAGTTCAGTCCATACCCGCTTTTTGCCTCTGCTGTAGTAGTACCATGAATCACCATATTTTTTATTCTCTCTCTCGCCTCTTCTTTTAACGATTCTTTGCTCGCAGCCCTTGTTTTTTTCACTGTGTAGTTTATACCCCCACCACTGTTCTGTATCTCAAGATAGCTCTTTCCAGTTCTTTTCAACTCTACCTCAAATTCCCTGGTTCCAGAAAAGATTAAGTGCGTGTGCGCATCAACAAAGCCAGGCATTACAATCTTGTTTTTTGCATCTATGATCATGGCATCTTTAGCATTTATGTTCCTACCAATTTTTAAAATCTTATCATCCTTTATTAATATATCAGAACCCCTGATAACATCTATATTTCGCATAGCCGCACCTGTTTTCGGCGCAGATCCAGTTGCCGAAACTATCTGTGCAGCGTTTTTGATCAGTATCATTGTGAATCTATTATCTTAAATATCTCTGCTTTTTTCTGATCTGTTTTTTTGCGCATTATTGCGTTCCAGTTATCTCCGTTGCTGTCTATAGAAACTATTAGCGGCCCAAATTCAACAGCATCCAGAATCCATACTGCCTCTGGTGCTCCTAGCTCTTCAAGCCAGTACACATTTTCAACTTTTTTAAAAGACACTGCCGCCAGGGCTCCTGCGCCACCAGTATATGTTGCATATATGCCTTTTATCCTTTTCAGCGCTTCTGCTGTACGTTCTCCCATCCCACCTTTTCCTACAAATATCCTCGTTTTATAATGTTCCATAAACTCTTTTTCAAATAGATCCATTCTAGCCGATGTGGTAGGACCTGCAGATACCACCTTCCAATCAGGATCTTTTTTGACTATGGGACCACAGTGGTACATTACCATTTTTGAGGGATCAAAAGCAATATTTTCTTTTTTTTCGGCAAGTTCTAACATATGTACATGTGCCTCATCCCTTGCCGTAAATACCTTGCCTGTAACATATAATATATCTCCAACCTTCAACTTTACAATGTTATCAATCTGATCCGGAACCTTAATATGCATTTCCATTTTTATTCACACTCCTGTTTAGATTAATTTATTTCCTCGCCGGACGGTAATTTGATTCTATATTTCCAGTTTTATCAACCTTTATCGTAGCTCTGCGATCAGCCCAGCACTGTGTCACTATTCCTACCGGCAACGATGCCGGATGCCTTGATGCATACTCTATATGCACGTCTAGCACCGATACCTTGCCTCCATATCCCATTGTTCCTATGTCAGTTTTGTTGAGTAATTCTAAAAGGTCAAGTTCCAGCCTGGCAGCCTCTGGATCCGGGTTTCGCTCACCCAGCTCTCGCAATAGAGATCTTTTTGCAAGTATCAAAGATAGCTCAGATCCACCACCTATTCCGATTCCGAGAATTGTTGGCGGGCAAGGATATGCCCCTGATTTTATTACATGCTCAACCACGAATTTCTTTATACCTTTTATTCCTTCTCCAGGTTTAAGCATTCCCAATCCAGACATGTTCTCGCTACCCCCACCTTTTGGCAAAATATGTATGATCGCATCAGATCCTTCAACCATGTTCCAGTTTATATTCGGCACATTTTTTCCAACATTGGTACCTGTGTTCTTGCCACTGAAAGGATCCATCGTATTTGAACGCAAAGGCAACGATTCAGTTACTTTCTTGGTAGCCTCCAACATCGCAGAATAGAGCTCTTTTGCAAATGGAAATTCAAATCCCAGATCCACATAAAAAGTCATTGTACCAGTATCCTGGCAAATCGGTAATTTGTTCGACTTTGCAAAATCTATATTTTTTAAGATCGCGTTTAGCTGGGATAGCGTGGTTTCGTTATTTTCACCCACTTTTGCATTTTTTAAAAAATGTACAACATCATCAGGTAACTCAGTTTCAGCTTTTTCAATTGACTTTGCTAATTCTAAAACTAAACTTTGCTGATTCATAGTTGTATAGTAAATCAATATTAAGATAAATAATTTGTTATTTCATTCTTTCATCCATATTGCATACTCTTTAGCATAATAAGTTATTATCAGATCTGCTCCAGCCCTTCTAATCGCAGTGAGCATCTCTGCAACTATCTTCTTCTCATCTACCCATCCATTCTTAGATGCTGCTTTAACCATAGAATACTCTCCACTTACATTGTAAGCTGCAATCGGCAATTCAAACCTGGCCCTCGCTTTTGCAATTATATCAAGGTAAAACAGTGCAGGTTTAACCATTATTATATCCGCACCCTCTTCAATATCCAGTTCTATCTCCCTCAATGCCTCTCTACCATTTGCATAGTTCATCTGATACGATTTTCTATCCCCGAACCCTGGTGTAGACTCGGCAGCGTCTCTAAACGGCCCATAAAGATTCGATGCAAATTTAGCACTGTAAGCCATTATTGGCAAAAGTTTATAGCCATTCTCGTCCAGCTCAGATCTTATTGCATGGACCTGCCCGTCCATCATACCGCTCGGAGCTATTACGTCTACTCCTGCCCGAGCATAACTCAATGCAATTTTCCTGTAATTTTCCAGAGTTTCATCGTTTAATATCTTATTATCTTTTACAAGCCCACAATGCCCGTGAGAAGTGTATTCACACATGCACAGATCCGCAATGACCAGTGCATCAGTGTTCTCTTTTAAGAGCCTGATACTTTTCTGTATAACACCCTGATCATCATATGCCTGCGATCCCAGCTCATCCTTGCAGGACGGTATGCCAAATAATAGTACCGCTTTCACACCTGAATTCAAGATACTGTTAACTTCATCTACCACACCGTTCAGAGGATATCTAAATATGCCTGGCATGGAGGATATCTCTCTCTTCTTAGATATGTTTTCGTCAATAAATATCGGCTGTATCAGTGATTTTAAAGATACTTCGCTTTCAGTCACCATGTTTCTTAATATCTGATTTTCGCGTAATCTTCTCATTCTCGTTATCGGATACATCTTTTTCAGCTCCAAATACATCTTTTAATATGGCAATTTTATCTTGATCTCCTTCTACAAAAATATTTTTTATTTTTTTAGTCTGTTGCGCAAGCAGCTTATTTGTCAATGATTTAGCAAGGTTTTCAATAATTTCTCTGTTATTAGCTCCGATCTTGGTAACAGTCTCTTCAATTTCCTCATTTTTTATCCTTTCCGCATTTTTATAGAGCTCGGAAATTATCGTATCTAACTCAAAATTTCTCAATTTTTTAGATACTGATATTATATTTTTTTCTATGATACTTTCAGCTTTACTGATCTCTAGCTTTCTGGACTCTATATTTTTGTTTACAAATTGTTTTAGCTCTTCCAGATCCACATAGTCAGGATCTGGATCAGATTCTACATTTCTGGGGTTTCCTAAATCTATAACCAACCTTGGAAGCGCTCCTTGCTTCTCAAATTTTATAATCGGTGAAGTAACATATACTGCAGTAATAATACATTCATAGTCTGAAATTTTTAGATCTTTTAATAGTACATATTTTATATTAAACTCATCTGCGATATTCTTTAATTTGATCACGTCCCTACCACAAACTGTTAAATCTATATTTTTAGCACTTAGATATTTTATCAGCGTTTTTCCCACTTTACCATAGCCTACTATACAAATCTTTTTTAAATCCTGTGTTTTGGATCTTTGTTCAAGCAATCTTATTGCACTCTGTGGTATGGATATTATACCATTTGTTATTTTTGTATTCTCTCTTACTTCTTTACCAGTGCTCAGAGATTTCATAAATATATAATTCAGCACTTTCCCGGAAGTTCCATATTTTTTTGCTGTTTCCAGTGCTTCTTTTACCTGCCTTTGTATATCCTGCTCACCTATGACCATAGAGTCTATGCCTGAGCATACACCCATCAGATGTCTTACAGTATCAGTATTTTCTAAAAAGAAAACTGAAGCTCCTAATGTTTTAGATAAAGATTTAAATTTGTTTTTTACAGCCTCTGCGTTTGTTACGTTCAAATACACTTCTAATCTATTGCAAGTCCTCAAAATTAAATATTCTTTAACCTCTGCATCTGTTAAAAAATGATATAGAAAAGCATCATCTAATCGTGTCCATACTTCAAGCTCATTCAGCGACAAAGATTTATATGTGGCATGAACACTCAGTATACTCATTCTATACCTCCTATCTTTTTTGCTATTATCTCTGCATTTTGTAAATTTCCTAACTCAATATTATGCCAGAACTCTTCATTATTTAATATCTCATTAAACAATTTTTTTCTTGATTCATAATCTCTGATCTTTATAGATTCTCTAACTTTTTTTAATATCTCAAGCGCCGGCATATATAATTCTATCTGCCCTGCTATTTTATCTCTCAAAAATACTGAAAAAGAGGGAATAGTTCCTGAACTTGATATGGATACAATAATATCCCTGTTTTTGAGCGTTGCAGCAAATATTGCAGAGCTTTCTCTGACATCTACCCTGTTACACAATATGTTATACTTATTACATAATTGTTCAGAGAGTTCATTTAATTTTTTGTCGTTTGTGGCTACTATCACCAATATCCTTCCTGCCAGCAAAGGCTCTAGATCTTTTGATTCATTAATTTTCAATTTTATTTTTTCAATATCAAACTTATTAAAATCTTCTATAAACATTTCTGAAACAACGGTTATATCAGCTTCGAACTCTGAAAGAATCTCCACTTTTCTTAGTGCTACTACACCGCCACCTATTACAAGGACGGACCGACCTTTCAGGTTTAGCATGATTGGAAATAGCTTCATATCTTAGTGCCACCACGTTTATATTTTTTTAATGTTTTCAGTACTTTGTAATTTATTTCAAGATTATTTAATTTATCCAAAAATGCATTTAAGTCAGCTTCATTTTTAAAATGTGTCATTGCGTAGAAAGTATATGGAAAATTTGCAGGTGCTTCTCTTTCGTAAAAATGTGTCACGTTTTTAACCTTACATATATCATCAATCGATCTTTCAATGTTTATAGATATTTGCATTGCTATTAAGGCATTGACTTTATAACCTAACATTTCATAGTCAAGCTCAGCACTAAACTTTATTATCTTCTTTTCTGCCATTAATTTTTTAATTTCTTTCAGTAACTCTTCCTTGCTGGTATTCAACATCTCTGCCAGAGTGTTGTAAGGATCTTCTGTAATTGGCAATCCTTTATTTAAGATACTAGTCAGGTTAATCATATACCTCAAACTCTACATTTAATTTATAAAGTTTTTTAGAGGATAATATTAACATATTTTTAACACCTTTTATATCCCGTATCCTGGATACAATATTCTCAAATTCATTTTTAGACGTTGTTGAAACCGTAAACCAGATACTGTATTCATCATCTCTTAGATAGTTATGTGATACCTCTTCATAATCATTTATTGCCTCTGCAATTTTATCCTCCAGTTCTTTTTCTACTTTTAATGCAATCAAAGCCCTGATGGACTTAGAGCTGCGAACGTATTTGGGGGATATTTTTAATATATATCCTGCATCATAGAGTGCCTTTACCCTGCTAAAAAGCTCATTCTTTGATATCCCCAATTTTTTACTTAACTCTAAGTATGGGTCTGAAACCACAGGAAACGATTCCTGCATTAATGCTAGTATTTTTTTGTCAATCATTTCCATTTTTAATCTCCTCGGGCATAAAACCACAAAGCGGATCTTCTGCCAGATAATCTCCATATACTGCGTATGCTCTGGCCCTTGACCCACCGCATACATATCTGTATTTACATATCCCACATTTGCCTTTTAACTTATCTGGATCACGCAAAAGATTGAATATTTCTGAATTTCTGTATAATTCTACGAGACTACTATTCTTCACGTTTCCAGCATATTCTGGCAAAAATCCGGTTGGATTCACCTCGCCGATATGTGAGATGAACATTGTGCCCCTTCCGTCAGTAACGCCCCTTCCTTTCTCATCTCGCATTATAGTTTTTTCTGCTGCACCGTTCTGCAACTTTACACGATTGTAAAAAGGTGCTTCTGTTACCTTTATCTTGTACTTTAGATTTTTACTCATTGTGTAAAGTTCTTTTAAAAAATGCTCTGCCTGGTCACTTTCAATCATCATAGATTCCTGTGCCCTTCCTGTAGGTATTAAAAAAAACAGGTCCCAGGTATCAGGCTCTAGCCTGTCCAGCAGTTCAGGCATCTTACTTAAATTTTCAAGATTGAAATTGCTAACAGTAGTGTTTATCTGAAATCTCACTCCGTATTCCTTCAATAACGAGATAATCTGCAGAGAAGTATCAAATGTGCCTTTTATACCACGCCATGCATCATGCACCGCTGCGTCTGCACCGTCAAGGCTTATTGCTACCGTTTTAACCCGTTCTGCAATCTTTTCTATTTTCTTCTCTGTTACCAGTTTAGTGCCACTAAAAGCAATGTTAGTGATAAGATTATGATAATTAAATATGTCAAGCACGTCAAACAGGTCTCCGCGCATAAGAGGATCTCCACCAGAAATTATCACGATAGGCGAAGGCCTGCCAAAGCTCTCTAATTCACCTGCCAATTTATCAATTTCTACCAGATTCAACTCTCCTGGATCTCTGTTAAATACCGCATTTGCCCTGCAATGTTTGCATGAGAGCATGCACGCTTTCGTAACCTCATAAAATACAATCATTGGCCGTTCATCAAAGTTCATTTTTTCCATTCCTCTGGTATCTCAGTGGAAATCTCATCCTCACTTAGATAACAATCTGGATCTTCGCTCCATATGTCATTATTATATCGCAATGCCCTTAATCTAAAACCACCGCAAATGTCTTTAAAATTGCATCTGCCACATTTTCCTTTTAGATTTCTAACCTTATTCTCTCTCAGTTCTTTTACTGTTCCATTGCTATTCTTCCATATGTCGCTGAACTTTTCATTTTTTACGCTACCCATATCAAGATCCCACCAGAACTGATTGGGATGCACATTACCCAGAGGATCAATATCTGCAACCTTTATCCCGCTGTTATCTCCACCTCTTCTTCTTAACAGAGAATATACTTGCTTTGCAGCTTTTTCATCCTCTTTGTAAGTTTTTAAGAACGCGTAAACCCCATCCGCAGGATTATCTACAGTCAGAATTTCCATGTTCAGATGCTCATTGTTAACCTCATATGCTTTATTTATAAGATAGTCTATAATATTTCTTCTCTTACTGTTATCTATATCTTTTACCTTTGATCCCCTTCCTGCGGGCACAAGATGATAAACACAGAATCTATCTATTTCCAGTTCTTTAGATAACTGAAATATTTTATCTAAATCTTCATAGTTATCATTTGTAATGGTGAATCTTATTCCTGAAAGCATTCCGCTCTCTTTAACCGCTTTTATGCCCCGTATTGATTTTTCAAATGCACCATTTACTCCCCTGAATGCGTCGTTTCTCTCTTTCCAGCCATCTAAACTTATCCCAACATATCTTATACCCGCATCCGCCATTTTCATAGCAATGTTATCAGTGATAAGTGTACCATTAGAAGACAATGTAACTCTTATTCTTTTACTGTTCGCATAACTTGAAAATTCGAGCAGATCTGGATGCATAGAAGGCTCACCACCTGAAAATATAATGACTGGTAACTTCATGGCAGCTAAATCATCAATCGTATTGAATATCTGCTCATTAGACAATTCATCCGGATTTTTATACGGCGTGGCTGAAGCATAACAATGTATGCACTTTAAATTACAGGAAAATGTTATGTTCCAGAATATTGTAGCGAGATTTTTTCTGTATCTTAAAAGACTCGATTCAGTTTCTTCTTTGAATCTATGTTCATCCAGTGTCTTGCTCACTGTTCCATATTTAAACAATATCTGATTTAATGCAATCATCCTCTTCTCTAAATTTGAACTCTTTATTAAATTTTTTTATGATCATTTGTTTAAATAAAAATTGTCATATTAGATCCTATTTTCATTAGCATAATAGCTAAAACTGAGAAATATTTATATACATGTAAGTAAATATCTGTCTGACAAAATTCTGACATAGCAAAAAAAAGAAGGTGGATGATTTGAAAACGCTAATAAAAAATGTGATAGGGGACAGTTATGTGGCCCCTAACCAAGGACAAACACAGCAACCAGTACCAAAATCGCAAGACGATGAAGAACTAGCTAAGTTAGTAGAACAGCTTAAAGTAAACATTAAGATTATAGGATGCGGTGGTGGCGGATCCAACACGATAAACAGGCTGACTGAAGCAGGAGTATACGGTGCAACTTTAATTGCAGCTAATACAGATGCTCCACATTTATTGCAGGTTAAATCAAACAGGAAAATCCTGCTTGGAAAGAGAACTACTAGAGGTCTTGGAGCTGGCGCAGATCCTATGGTTGGTGCAGAGTCTGCAAAAGAGGCAGATGAAGATCTGAGAGCATTGGTTTCAAGATCAGACATTGTATTTGTTACTGCAGGTATGGGTGGCGGTACAGGTACAGGATCAGCACCATATGTTGCGCAACTAGCAAAAGAGAATGGCGCACTGGTTATTGCGATTGTAACGATTCCGTTCACAGCTGAAGGTAAACTCAGAATGGAAAATGCATTGTGGGGAATAGACAGACTCAAGAAATATGCAGATACTACAATAGTAATTCCTAATGATAAGCTTTTAGAGTTAGTGCCTAGACTCCCATTAGATCAGGCTTTCAAGGTTGCAGATGAGGTACTGATGGAAGGATTGAAAGGATTGACAGAGATCATTACTAAGCCAGGCTTAGTAAACCTAGACTATGCAGATATCAAAGCAATTATGGATAAAGGTGGAGTAGCAATGATCGGCATTGGAGAATCTGAAGGTTCAACAGACAGAGTGGCCGAAGCAGTTGATGACGCTGTAAACTCTCCGCTAATAGAAGCAGATATTGCACAGGCTAAAGGTGCATTAATCAGAATAGTAGGAGATCCTCAGATGAGCGTTACAGAAGCACAGAGAGCTGCAGAGCTGATACAGAAGAGAATAAATCCAATGGCAAAGATCATATGGGGAGCTTCGATTGATCCCACTATGGAAGGAAAAATAAAGGTACTGGTAGTTCTTACTGGTGTAAAATCTCCATATATATTGGATACAAATGCAACCCTTTCTTCAATGAAAAAAGCTGCAAAAATATCAAGCGTAGACTCAAATATAGATATAATTGAGTAAATATCTTTTTTTATTTTTTTATCTGTTTTATTTCTAAATTTATAAAAAATTTCTTGCCGATTTTACAGCAAATTCAGTACAATATCCAAAAACATATCTTGAATTAAAAAAATAGAAATAAAAAAGAAATTAGTTTAAATTTTATAGATATTTATTTTTTCTAGCTGGTTTAAATACAAACTTTTTCTTTTCCGGTACATCTATTACAGCTTTAGTCCTTGGGTTTTTAGCTTTTTTGGCTTTTTGTACTCTTCTTGTAAAGGTCCCAAATTCTTTAATTGCCACTTTTTCTCCTTTATTAACAGAATTCATTACTTCGCTAAAAAAAGTATCTAGGACTTTTTTTACATCTTTCTCTTTCACGCTTGTGCTCTTTGCTATTTTCTTTCGTAGATCTGTAATTCCTGCCATATATCACACCTCTAATAATAAGATATAAAATTGATATATTTATATCTTTCTCCAATATTGGCTGTATTACAACCTTTAGATATTTTATTACTCAAAAAAAATAATTGACAGATATTTAAAAACAATAAATTTTAAGATCTTGTTTAATTACCAATTTTGTGTGTATTATACATTATTTTATGAATTATGCAAGTTTATGATTTTATAAATATAATATCTACTTTTTTGGGCTGTAAAAATATTGCTGACCGTTCAACATCAACTCAAACTTTTTTATAGAAGTGTTTTAACATCGTTAAAAGAAAAGATTAATAATGTTATTATAAATTATCTATTATGCGAGCTTTAATAATTGGAAGATTCCAACCGTTTCATATGGGGCATTTGCAGATGGTAAAAGATGTAGCTAAAAATCATGAGTCTATTATTATAGGAATAGGTAGTGCGCAGGAATCTCATACATTGGAAAATCCATTTACTGCTGGTGAAAGACATCTTATGATCTCGAGAACTCTCGAAACCTATAGTATGACAAATTATTTTTTAGTACCTATTGAAGATATACATCGAAATGCAGTATGGGTTTCGCATGTAGAATCAATCTCTCCACCATTTCAGATTGTATATACGGCAAATCCACTTAATAGAAGACTGTTTTTAGAGAAAGGGTATATTGTTAGAACACCATTTCTATATGATCGAAAAAAATTCTCCGGAACTGAGATAAGAAAAAGAATAATAAAAAATGAGGGCTGGGAAATGTTAGTTCCAAAAGAAGTAATGGATGTGATAAAAGAGATAGATGGCATAAACAGATTAAAAAGCTTGGCTGAACCGGACGAGGAATGATATCTTAATTTTATCAAGTTAAAATTTTAAAACAAAATTACTAATTGTCTATATCTTATTTATGCAACTGTTCAATAAAAGTATATTTAGTAGGTTGTGCATTATAAAAACTACAAGAAAGGTGATATAAGATGGATGTAGAGTTGCATAGAGGTTTGAAAGGAGTATACATAACCAATACCGAGTTATGCTATATAGACGGACAGAACGGCAAATTGTATTATAGAGGATATCCGATAGAGGAACTGGCTGCAAAATCGAATTTTGAAGAGACTTCGTATCTTCTTCTGAATGGAAAATTGCCGACCAAAAACGAACTTGAAAATTTTAAAAAATCATTGATAAAAAATAGAGAAATACCGGAAGAAGTTTCGGACACAATCAAAAAGATTGGAAAAATTGCACACCCGATGGATACTTTGAGAAGTGCAGTATCTATGCTTTCAGCATATGACAAAAACATAACCAATACCAAGCCTGAAGAAAATTATAGAAGAGCTATAGAACTCACTGCAAAGATTGCTTCAATTGTTGCAATGACCAAGAGAGTTAGAGAGAACAAGAAGATAATTGAACCGGATGAGAGCCTGGACCATGCTGCAAACTTTATGCACATGATGGGACTCAACACTGATCCATTATCTGTGAAAACAATGGACGTAGCTTTGATTTTACATCTTGAACATGGGATGAATGCGTCTACGTTTTCCTGTGTAGTCACTGCATCAACATTGGCAGATTTGTATGCGTCTATTACCTCAGGTATTGCTACTTTAAAAGGACCTTTACATGGTGGCGCTAATGAAAAAGCACTTGCAATGTACAGAGCTATAGGAAAACCAGAAAATGTTGAAACATATATCCATGAATCTTTCGAAAGAAAAGATAGAATAATGGGCTTTGGGCACAGAGTTTACAAGAACTATGATCCCAGAGCAAAAATCTTGAGAAAGTACATGGAGGATATTGGTAATAGAAACGGAGATAAGGAAAACCTCTTGAAAATCGCATTAAAAGTAGAAGACATGATGATAAAAGAGCTTGGTACCACAAAAGGTATCTGGCCAAATGTAGATTCTTTTTCAGGGGTTGTATACAACGATCTAGGAATACCTATAGATATGTTCACTCCGATCTTTGCTGTTGGAAGGATTGTTGGATGGAGTGCGCATGTAATGGAATATCTTAAAGAAAACGAACTTTTGAGGCCCCTTGACAATTATACGGGCAAACTAGATCTGAAGTATGTGCCGATAGAAAATAGATAAAAGAATTTTATCTTTTTTTAATATTTTTTTTAAATTATCTTTTTATTACCCGCATTGATCATATCTTTTGTTTTTATATTTAATTAACAATGTTTATTCTGAACCTTTAAACAATATTATTTGTAATATTCTAGATCTTTTAGGAATTAAAGCAAAAAATGTACACTATCTATTAAAAATTCCGGGATAGTAGGATAAATATGTAAAAAGTTGAATTGACAGATTATAACCATGCAGGTTCATTTGGCAAAGTTAAGTTTTTATTAATCTTCTATTATTTATCAAAAAGATATATATATTAGTTTTTTGATAAGGATTTATCATGGAAAAAAATGAAAGTAGATCTAAAATAATATTTTGGGGTGGAATTGCAGGAATTATTGGGCCGATTATCGCTTTGCTGTTTATTTTTTATGCGGTATCGATATATCCTAACTTCAGTTGGTACAGCAACTATTTAAGCGATCTTGGAGTTGGAAAAACAACAGCCCCTCTTTTTAACTATCCATTGATATTTGAAGGCATAATGAACCTGATATTTGCAATTGGATTTGCATATGCTCTACAAAAAGGTGTATGGTCTAAAATAGGTGCCATTTTGTTGATAATTGGTGGTGCTTCATTAGCACTAGTCGGAATTTTTAATGAACATTCTGCAGACCATATTCATGAATACGTAGCAATGGGATACTTTGTTATACTTCCAGTTTCTTTGATTGTCATAGGTCTTGTAAATTACAAGAATTTTAAGATATATTCTATAATTACAGTTCTCTTAGCCATCGTTGCATTGATCGTGATCCTGAGCCATGGCCAGCATGCTATTCCAGAGATGTCAGAAGCTTTAATATTGTCAGCCTGGATAATAGCTAACAGTGTAATGATGATTACCAGAAAAAGCAATATGTTTTTACAGAGAAAAATAGGAGTTGAAGAGTGGAAACATTAACACTTTTCACTTTATTTTTACTGATATTTTAGAGATCATGCTACTGCAGTAAGCTTTATCCTGTTGTATGTGTGTGTGCCTATTGCCATGAATATTACTGATGTAATGACTAATATCGCAATCCAGTAAATCTCATTTACTGTTACTATATTTAAAAACGAGTTTCTGATGCCGTTGCCCACATATGTAAGTGGATTTACATATGCAATTACCTGCAGGATATAAGGAGTATTACTTGTAATTGGATAAAAAACCGAGCTCGCAAAAGTGAGTATGAAAAATAAGAAATTTGTAATCATATTAAACAGCTGGTTTGACCTTACTGTTGCGCCCAGCGAAAGCATGATAGAACCGAACGTAAATGTCCCAAGTACAAGAAATATAAGTACCAGAAGAATGCCATATATTGAAATATTTATAGATACAAATGGTATTGAAATAACTATAATTATCGCCGCTCCAAAAAACGTGAGCAGAATCATTGCCAGCAGCGTGCTAAGCAGATACTGAAATCTTGTATATGGCATAGTAAATATCTGCTCAAGCATTCCTACACGCTTGTCTGACCATAAAAACCAGCCTGCCAGTGCGGATGCAGACAAAACCTGATCTGCAACTATACCCGGCGCCAGAAATGTAATGTAGCTCATCTTTATATTTTCATACACAAATGATGGTATTATAGAACGCATCATCAATCCCATCAAAACCAGATATCCTACGGGCATCATCACAATAAATGCAATGCTATTTATATCCAGCCCTGCTCTGAGAATTCTATAGGTCAATCTAATTATCTTGTTCAACCTGATCACCTTTTACAACCCTGAAAAATACCTCTTCTAACTCTGTCTTTTTAATGTTAAACCATAATATCTCGGATTTTGTATCCTTAATATAATTGTTTATAATACTCAAAACTTCAGGTAAGTTTTTAGTAACTATAATGCATGGATCTGTTTCATTCTTTGGCATTTTAACGTTTACATCTGAAACACTGTTCTTTATTTTAGATATTAGATTATCCATCTTCTCAGATAACAAAATCTCTACCGTCTGATCTCCTTCATATTTTTTCTTTAAGTTTTCGACAGAGTCTATAGCTTGGATCGTTCCCTGGCTTATGATCGCCACTCGATCACAAATATAATCTGCTTCTGTGAGATTATGCGTAGTGAAAAATATTGTAACTCCTCTCTCAGCAAGTCCTCTAAAATAATCAAGCAGCTTCTTTTTCGCAATAGGGTCTAACCCTATCGTAGGCTCATCTAAAAAAAGAAGCTTGGCGTTATGCATCAGTTCTCTCACAATCTGCAATCTTCTTCTTTGTCCTATCGATAACTCTTCGGCCTTTTTCTTTCTTATATCTGACAGATCAAATTCTTCAATCAGCTCATCTATCATCTTTTTTTTCTTGTCTTTAGGAATGTTCCATAAAGTTCCATACAACGAAAGATTGTTTTCTACTGAGAGAGACCATTCATAACTTGGCTGCTGCAATATTACGCCAATATTATTTCGTATCTCCAGAGCCTTTGTCACAACGTCCATCCCCAGCACTTTCACAGCCCCAGAACTTGGTTTTATTAAGGTTGTGAGAACGCGTATAGTGGTTGTCTTCCCTGCTCCGTTAGGTCCTAAAAATCCAAAAATCTCTCCTTCA